>PBRM01000291.1 GCA_002725915.1 Gemmatimonadota bacterium | reverse complement strand
TGATCCGATCGACGGGGAAGTTGCTGGCGAACATGCAGCGGTCGCAGCCGAACAGGTCGATGACCTCCCGCACGAGGTCTCTCACCTTCGCCTCCTGCGCCGCGTCTTCGCAGTAACCGCCGGCGCAGAAGAACAGCATCGACAGCTTGACAAAGGTGTGGGGGACGGCGGCCAGGGCGCCCATTCCCTGGCGCCACATCTGCGTGTAAGCCTCGTCTTCGCCGTCGTTGAAGGAGGCGAGATGGTCGAGCACAACCGGTGTCTGCGGGTAGTCGCCGAAGGTGCGCGCCGCGTCTTCGAGCTGATGGGGATTACACTGCAAGTCGAAGGCTAGTCCCCGCTCCCCGAGAAGGGCGATCCCCTCCCCGAAGACCGGATCGCGGAGGAACTCGCCGCTGGCCACCTGCGGCCAGGTCAGATCCGCGTTGTCGGGGTGGTGGTTGACGATCATGCGGACGCCCCGCAGCCGGCCCGGACCTGCCTCTTCGTGCTGCTTCAGAACGCTCTCCGTCTCGGTCGGATCCCGAGCCAGGTGCACGTAGGCAACCACCCCGAAGGGGTGCCCGGTCGGCTCCATCTGCTCACACACCCAGCGCGTCTCGCCCACCGTGTCGAGGACAAATCCGCCCTCCATCTGCCCGACGACAGTCTCGACGTGAATGCTGGAAGACAGCTCGAGGGGCGCCGGCAGCCGCCCCATCTCTTCGAGATAGTCTGCCGCCAGATACGCGGGCAGGCTCTCCTCCACAGCCGTCCCGAGATTCGGGTTGGGACGCTGGTTGAGGTCCCAGAGATGGAAGTGGGGGTCGCAGACTTGCAGTGGTTGGCTCATCGGGCCGTGCTCCTCGTGGATGGCTGATCGAAGTCCCGCTCACAGGCAGGTGCCGTGGCGGCAGTGGCAGTCCTTCGTACAACGTCGTCGAGTGAAGAAGTCGTTGTCTGCTGTCTACCCAATGCCCTTGGCCTGCTCTCGACCTATGCGTTCTCCGTCTTGTCGACACCGCTTCTGGCAGCCGGCTGACGCCCTAGCACCGTCCCCGAGGTCCTCCGTGACGATGAGTCCGTGCTCCTCATATGCCGTACAGCCTCGGAGCCGGGGGCGGCGAGGTGCAGACGTCGGCCATGAACCGTGGAGAGGCCGCCAAGCCGCACTGACTCCGAACTACCTCTCTTCCCTTTCGTGATCAAATTGTACCATATTCTCTCGGCCCGCAACCGATGCAACCACAACTGATCGGAGGCCCCCCGTGCACACCGTTGAAAGCAGTCGCCCCACCACGCCACCAGCGTGGGCCGTGCTGGAGCGCCGGCTCATCGACGCCATCGACGAAGCAGCGCCCGTGTTCCTGCAGAAGTACACCCGCCCGGGCGGTACCCTGATCTGGCGGGAGGACTACCCGGGTGATGGCGTCTGGGCCGACGATCTGTACGAAGCTTTCTTCAACTGGCCCCTCTACTACGCCCTCGGTGGCAGCGACTACACAGGGGAGAAATCGGTCGATGAGTGGAACGCGGTGACCCGCCAGCTCACCTACGACTACGGCCGCGCCTACCGGGAATTCATCTGCGACGACGACTGGTTTCACAACAGCGAGAATTACATCTACTTCTACGCTCTTGGTCTCGCCGATCCCACCAACAAGGAGATGATGCGGAGGGCGAGGCGATTCTCCGGCTTCTACATGAACGAAGACCCGGAGGTCCCCAACTACAATGCCGAGCTTCGCATCATCCGCTCTCCCTTCAGCGGCAGCAGAGGTCCCCTCTTCCGCGCCCGCTACGCCGACGTCCAATACAACATCGAATTCGGCCATACGACCCTGGGGCCAGATTTCGAGTTCCCCGCCGACTGGCACGGGATCGAGGCCCAGCGACAGCGCGTGCACGAATGCTTCGACCGCGTTGTTATGCAGGGGGACGTAGTCGTCAATCTCGGAGTCGTCCCCCTTGTCGCCTCTGCCTATCTGTATACAGGCGACGAAAAGTACAGGAATTGGATCGTCGAATACGTCGATGCCTGGATCGATCGGCAGCAAGACAACGGCGGCATTATCCCCGACAACATCGGACCAAACGGCATCGTTGGTGAGAACCGACAGGGTCAGTGGTGGGGCGGATTCTACGGGTGGACGGGGCTCTACTCTCACCAGATGATGGGATCGGCCATCACCGTGGCCGCGGAGGCGGCGCATCTGGTCACCGGAGATGCGAAGTATCTGCGGCTTCTGCGGACCCACCTCGATCTGCTGATCGAGCACGCCGTGGAAAAGGGCGGTCGCCTCCTGGTACCTCACAGGCACACCGACGACGGCTGGACCGACTTCGCCCCGATGCAACCCCAACCCCCCATTCACCTGTGGTCGGCGTCGATGACGGCGGAAGATCGCCACCGCCTCGAACGTCTCCGCCAGGGCGACGCGGAGGGTTGGAGCGCCGTTGAATCTCGCGGTCCCCGCTCCCTCGACGACCGCGCCTGGACCCGGTTTCTGGCCGGCGACCTGCCCGACTACCCGGAGCTCATTCTGCAGGCCAACTACCGGGAGGTCAGGCGCCGGCTGGACGCTGTCCTGGGCGACGACCAGGATCTCACCACCATGGATGTCCACCACTGGCAGCAGGTCAATCCCGTGATTACCGAGGCCCTCGTGCAGCTGACCACCGGCGGCCCCCAGACCGTCTACTGGGGCGGCCTGGCCCAGGGCCGCGTTCGCTACTTCGACCCGCGGAACCGCCGCCCCGGGCTCCCCCCCGATGTGGCGGCCCTCGTGCGACGCCTGGACGGCGACTCGGTCGAGCTCACCCTCGTCAATCTCAGCGTTAGCGCCACCCGAGCGGTGATTCTCGGCGCCGGCAGCTTCGGTGAACACCGCTTTACCAGCGCCGCCATCGACGGCGCGTCCGACGGCCCCGACGCCGCTATCGACGACGGCTATCTCCAGGTTTGCCTGCCGCCGGGCACCGAGGTGGACCTGCGCCTCGGTATGGAGCGCAACTGCAGGCGCGCCAGCTACGCCTTTCCGTGGCACGCCGACGGCATTCCGTTCAGGTAATGAGCGCCCGGCGCCGCGAGTCGAGTTGAGGCTAAGCCGGCTTGACCGAAGCGCCGCCCGTTCGGTTCGCAATGCGGACAGAGGAGAGTCAGCCCGATCTCACGCCATGGCGGGGACGCCCACGGCCTTGTTGAGGGCCGGCATCAGTTCGTTGGCAAACAGCTCCATACTCCGCAGCCAGCTCTGTCTGTCATCGAAATCGTAGCCCATGAGGACGAGCGTGCCGAACAAGCCGGTGTCATCGATCATCAGCATCAGTCGACGCAAAACTTCATCGACGTCGCCGGCTATGATCTGCTCGGTCATGAGGAAGTCGAGGTCGCACTCGGAATCGGGCATGTCCAGATCGCGCTTGTAGATCTGGCGCCCGAGACCTTTGTCGAACAGGCGTCCGATGTACTCGTAGTTCTGCCCGAGCGAATTCGAGCGGGCACGTCTGATCGCCTCCTCAGTCGAATCGGCCAGAAAAATCGAGCGGCACACCTTCCAGTCGGCGCGATCCGGTTCGCGCCCGCTCGCCTGGGCCGCCTCGGCATAGTTGCTCCATTGATCGGCCACGACGTTGCTGGTGATCAGACAGTGTGAGAATGGCTGGTAGCCTCGTTCGCCGGCAATCTTCATACTGTACGAATTGCGGCTCATCGCCGGCATCGAGATCGGTGGATGGGGCTGCTGATACGGCTTGTGAATGAAGCCGATCAGGGCTTCGTCGTCGACGTTGTCCTTCAACTGGAACTGCCAGTGCTTCCCATGGTGCTCGTAGGGCGGCTCCGACGACCACAGCATGAGAATCACATCGATGGCCTCCCGCGCCATCTCTCCGCCCAGTTTAGGATCGAGGCCGTAAAGCTCTTGATCAGCCGTCACGCTGCCATTTCCGAAACAGAGATTCAGCCGACCCTTGGAAAGGTGATCGAGGAACGCGAGCCGACTCGCCACGTGGGCGGGATGGTGCTGGTTGAGACAGACCGGCGCGGGGCCCAGTCGAATCTGCTTCGTCTCGCCCAGCACGCGGCCAATGAAGATCTCCGGCATTACGATGGTCTCGTATTTCATCGTGTGGTGCTCGCCGATCCAGAACTCCTCGAAGCCCAATTCCTCCGCCCGCACGACGAGTTCGATGTCTTCCTCGTATCCTTGCGACAGAGGCTTGGCGGGGTGGTGATATGGCATGATGAACATGCCGTATTTGATCGGACTGCTCATTTTCTCCGTCATCGCGTCAACCTTCCCGTCTTAAGAGGTCCGTGTTAACGATATTGAAACTGGATGGATCCTGGATCTCCCGCTGTGTCTTGTGGGGGACGAGACTTCAACTGGTCAGGTCGGCTCAGCTCCGTAGCAAACGCGGTGGAAATCACGTTCGGGGGCTGGCCATCTCGAATCGCCGCCTCGAGTGTGCTGGAGCGCGCTATTCATCCGCCGCAGAGCACCGCGGATTCTCCCCGCCCGTACCCCAATCGAGTTCCGGCCGCAGGTCTACCACGGCTTCGGCCAGTTGTCCCATGTATCTGCCGTCGATGGTGGCATCTATAGTGAAGACCTGGCGGCGGCAGGCGGTTGATTGATCGGCGGGAATGCGCAGGACGAAGTCGCGGATCTTCTTTTCGCCTGGGGCGGCGGAAATGGTGCCGCTGTCGGGATCTGCCGACCAGCCTCGGGGTAGGACGAGGCGGTATTCGAGGGTGGATTCCTCTTCAAAGATGTTCTCGTACCATACTTGCATGCGCACTTCGTCACCCGGGGCAGCCGGTGGCTGGTAGGGGTAGAGAAAGACGTAGTCGGGGAAAACCGCCTGCTCGAGACTGGCGGGGCCGGCCAGAGAGCGCCAGTGATCCTGTTCCTTCATGCACCAATCGTGGAAGCTCTGCCAGTGGGCGGAATTCATTTCGAAGGGACCGCCGTGCCCCGGGCAGGTCAGCTCTGGTTGGTGTTCGAGATATAGTGTACCGGTGATTTCGTGCGAGTTGGCGTGTACATGGTTGCGCCAGATGTTGTTGGAAGCGTAGTGGTCGTCACCACGCAAATTGACCTCATCGCCCGAGAACGCCACGCGTTTGCCGTCGATCTGACCGAACATGGCCATGTGGTAGTCGGCGTGTCCCGGGGTGTGGAAGACCTGGAATTCGTACTCCTCCCACTGGAAGGTCTCGCCCTGGGCCAGGGAGCGTTCGATCTGCACGGGCTCGGGGTAGGTGCACCCGAGTTTGTAACCGTGCGGGTGTCGGAGGATGTCGGTCATGTTCTGGTAGCACCAGATGCGCGTGGAGTGGTGTTTCTGCAGGTAGGGCAGGCCGTTGACGTGGTCGTCGTGGTAGTGACTGGGCAGCGCCAGATCTATCTCTTTGACGCCGAACTGGTCGCGCAGCAGGTCGATATTGTGTTCCTGCATACGCAGGCGGTTACCCGCTTCGAAAAAGACGTCGAAGGAGTACATGAAGGTGCGGCTTTGCGACCCGTAGTCGACGAAAAGGGCCTTGCCGCTGTCACTGACGACGATCCAGGTGTTGGAGCAGCCGGGAATCTGCACCAGGTGAGGCAGAATCGCCCGCGGGGCGATGTCGTGAGTCGGGGTGCCAATTCCCCAGCGGTGTTTGAGATAGTCGCGGAATTTATCCTCCAGACTCCTTAGGGCCTGCGCCGTGTCGCCAATTGGATCGCCGTGCGACGGGCAGAGCAGTCCACAGTCCCGGCCGCGCAGCTTGGCGAGGGAGTAGACCATGTAATCGCAGCCGTCGCCGGCGCCGTAGGCGTATTGCAGGTCGTAGAGCGTCTGCGTCTTGCCCGGCGCGGAGATGAGGTCGCCGCTGAAGGCGACCCGGGCCCCGTCGATTTCGGCGACCAGGGCGATATGGCCGAGGGTGTGGCCGGGCGAGGGTTGGATGGAGAAACTGTAGGGTCCCCATTCGAAAGCCTCGTAGTCTTCCAGGACCCGGGCCGTGCGCACGCTCTGCGCCAGAGTGAAGAAGGTCTGGCGCACGTCGTAGATGTCGTAGATCTGACGCGATCCCCAGAATACCTCGACCTCTTCGAAGTAGGGGAGTTCGTGGGCGGGCACGGCGATGGGGATATTGCGCTCGTTCGCCAGGGAATCGCCCTGGCACTGATCGCGGTGGTGGTGAGTGTGGAGAATCCAGTCGACTTGACTGACGCCGACATCGCCGAGGTGATCGAGTACGCGACCGCTGCCAAAGTCTACGAGCAGAGCCCTACTGCCGTCCGTGACCACATAGACATTGCAGGTGTCGCGGAAGAGGTAGAGGTGGTCGGATATTTTCTCTAACATTAGCTCGGCCTCCACGGATGTGATCCCGAGGTGCCGCCGGGATACTGGGCATTGTCCGGCCAAGGACAGTAGCCGCGAGGGGAGTGAATCTAACCGTGGCGGTTGCGTGCTTCAAGAGACAGGTTGCGGACTTTGGTCGCCAGGGCTCATCAAAGCGCGAAGCGGGGTGCCCATCAGCCAGGCCGCCGCGAGTCGGGCGCCCGATCTTGACAGAGCGTCCGCCATTGGTCTCATTGGCCCTCATCGGAGGCTCTTTCCGCACGCCCGACAAGGAGACTGAGGTTGGAAGCTGATCGAGTTCTTCTCGCCCGCCAGCAGTTCGAGACAGACGGTTTCTTCCTTGCTGCCCAACCACTTTTCCCCGACCATGTCCTGGCGTCGGCCGTGGCCGGTATGGACGCGGTGAAAACCGGCGACTTCGATACCGGCGTGCCGCCTTCCAACGATGCCCTTTACGATCCGTCCAGGCTTTGCAAGATCAACGACGCCCACCTGGCCAGCACCTGCATCTATCGTTTGCTGACGAACGAGGCCCTTGGGGAATGGGCTGCCGCCGTCACCGGAGCCCGTATGGTCCAGATCTGGGCCAGCCAGCTCCTCATCAAGCCGCCCGGATCGGAGGCCGCCGGACACGTCGGCTGGCACCAGGACCGGCAGTACTGGAAATTCTGGCGGCAGCCGCTCGGTCTGTTCACCGCCTGGATCGCGCTTAGCGATGTCACCGCCGAGTCAGGTCCCATGCGCTTCGTCCGCCGATCGCACCACTGGGGCTTCCTCGATCAGGGAGACTTCTTCGGCTCGGATCATGAGGCCCTGAAGGCGGACATTCAGATGCCCACAGGTGACAACTGGGAGGAGGCCGACGCCCTACTGCCCGCCGGGGGCGTCAGCTTCCACGACTGCCTCACCTACCACTCCAGCGGCGCCAACACCTCTGAGACGCCCCGTTGCAGCGTCGCCGTCCACATGCGGACCCAGGAGGCCGAGCCGGTTTCCGGAGATACCAGCTACTACATCTCTCACTTGGACGACTCCGCCCATTGTCCGGTCATCTACAGCGGCTGAGACGGGCCGGAGGGCGATTGCGCGAAGGACTTCGAGGTCGACGAAATCGCTGGGGACTCGCCTGATGGTCTTCGGTCCCGGGTTCCGGAGACGGGAGCCCCGATGCGTTCCCGAACGTCCGGCTAGCCGAGCTCCTCAGGCTCCATGACGGCTCGCAATCGCACCCTCTATCTTCTCTCCTTCGCCGAGCTTCTGGCCATGGGGCTCTGGTTCTCCGCCTCAGCCGTCTCCCCGGCGCTGTCGCTGGAGTGGGACCTGTCCGACTCCGGCAAGGCCTGGCTCACCATGTCGGTTCAGATCGGCTTCGTGGTCGGCACCTTCTTCAGCGCCTTCTTCAACCTCTCCGACGTTCTCAACGCCCGGCATCTCTTCGTGGTCAGCGCCCTCCTCGGCGCTCTCTTCAACGGCGCCATAGGGCTCTTCGCGCAGGGAGTCGACTCGGTGCTGACCCTCAGGTTCTGCACCGGCGTCTGTCTGGCCGGCGTCTACCCGCCGGGCATGAAGATCATGGCCACCTGGTTTCGCGAGGGCAGGGGGATGGCCATCGGCATGCTGGTGGGCGCCCTCACTCTGGGCTCTGCTTCTCCTCATCTGCTCAAGGTCGCCGGCAGCCCGGACTGGCGGGAGCTGATGTACACCGCCTCCCTCGCATCCGTCCTGGCCGCTGTGATCTGTCTTGCCTTCGTCAAGGACGGACCCTACCAGGCTAGCGCCGCCCGCTTCGACTGGCGAGCCGTCGGCAGGGCTGTCGCCGACAGAGGGGTGCGCCTGGCCAACTTCGGCTACCTCGGCCACCAGTGGGAGCTCTACGCCGTGTGGACGTGGGTGCCCGTGTTTCTGTTCTACAGCTTTCGCGACAGCGGCGTCGCCGATGCCGCTGGCGGCTCGGCGCTGGCTGCCTTTGCCGTTATCGGCGTGGGTGGCATCGGCTGCGTCGCCGCCGGCATTCTCGCCGATCGCTACGGCCGCACCACCATCACCATCATCTCCTTGGTAGTCAGCGGCGCCTGCTGCCTGCTGGTGGGATTTCTCTACGGCGGATCGCCGTTGCTGCTGCTCGCCTTCTGCCTGCTGTGGGGGTTCGTCATCGTCGCCGACTCCGCCCAGTTTTCAGCCAGCATCACCGAGCTGGCCGAGCCGGCCTACCTGGGCACCGCCTTGACCATGCAGACCTGTGTGGGCTTTCTCCTGACCATGGGATCGATCAGACTCATACCCGTCTTCGCGGATTGGATCGGATGGCCCTGGGTTTTCGCCCCCCTGGCGGTGGGACCGGTCCTTGGCGCGCTCTCCATGTACAGACTGCGCCAGCTACCGGAAGCCGCCAGGATCGGGGGTGAACGCAGAAATCAAGAAATCGTCGCTTGAGGAACGCTAATCACATGGATCCACTTCACCTGTCTGACCTGGTTCGAC
>PBRM01000290.1 GCA_002725915.1 Gemmatimonadota bacterium | reverse complement strand
TAGCCCTCTCACCTCCCGCAACCAGCCCCTACTCGCCAAGCCAATGAAGTTTACCGTTCAGTCGACCGGGCTCGAGGATGGCAACGTCACCGTTGTCGCCGTTGAAGGGAGGGAGCACGGCGCCGATCTGGCCGCCGATGTCAGGGCGGGGCTGACGGCGGCTCCCAAGCGGCTGTCGTGCCGATATTTTTATGACCCGGTCGGCTCCGAGCTGTTCGAGGAGATCTGCCGGCTGCCGGAGTATTACCTGACCCGCGCCGAGGGCGCGATCCTGGAGGAGAGGGCGGAGGAGATCGCCGACCTCTTCGGCGGCAAGGTAGCTCTGGTGGAGTTGGGCAGTGGCAGCGCCGTCAAGACCCGCCTGCTGATGGAGGCGCTCATCCGCCGTCACGGCCCTCTGCTCTACATCCCCGTCGACATCTCGCGGACCGCCCTGCTGGAGAGCTCCGCCTCGCTGGCTCGGGACTTCGACGACCTCGAGATCCTCGCCGTGGCCGGTGATTACGGGGATGGACTCGAGTATCTCAGCCGCAAATCCGGGGACTCTCGGCTCATACTCTGGCTGGGATCGAACATCGGTAATTTCGAGCGCGCTGAGGCCGCTGATTTTCTGCAGACCGTCCGGCGGACCATGAGTCCGGACGACCGCCTGCTGGTCGGCATCGACCTCCGCAAGGATGCCAGTATCCTCGAGCCCGCCTACGACGACGCCCAGGGGGTGACCGCCGGCTTCAACAAAAACATCCTCGCCCGCATCAACCGGGAGCTGGCCGGCGATTTCGACCTCGACCGCTTCGATCACCGGGCCCGTTACGACGAGGAGCTCGGGCGCATTGAGATGTATCTGGTGAGCAGATGTGCCCAAACCGTGGCCATCCGGGGCCTGGACCTGGAGGTCCCATTCGGCGCCGGCGAAGCCGTGCATACGGAGAATTCCTATAAGTATTCCAGTGAGGAGATCACCTCATTGGCAGAGCGATCCGGTATGCTCCTGGAACGCCAGTGGCTGGACCGGGGCCAGCGCTTCAGCGTCAACATTCTGACGCCGGGCAGCGCGGTGATCGACCCCCTCCCCCACGTCTCCTCCGCGCCTTCCCGAATGCCGTCGTGATCACCGCGCACACCGACGTCGTCGGCAGCCTCCTCCGCCCTCCCTATCTGCTCGACGCGCGTCGGGACCTGGCGGCCTCCGCCCTCTCCGACGCCGCCTTCAAGACGCTGGAGGACCAGGCCGTCAACGAGGCCGTCGCCCTTCAGGAAGAGGCCGGGCTGGAGGTAGTTACCGACGGGGAGATGCGTCGCCTCTCCTTCCAGAGTCAGCTGCCGGAAGCGGTAAGTGGCTTCGGCGACTTCGATCTCGACGCCTTCCTGTGGGGGGACTGGAGCGGCGACGGGGACACCGGCGACAGCAGGCTCGAGCGCCCGCGCAATCTCGGTGTCGTCGACCGCCTCGCCCGCCGCCGCCACCTGTGCGCGGAGGAGCTCACCTACCTGCGTGGGCGCACTGGCCGCATCGCCAAGGTCAGCCTGCCCAGCCCGAGCCTGTGGGCGAACTTCTGGTCGGCGGAGCTTTCCGGGCACGTCTACCCCACTCTCGACTCCTTCCTCGCCGACGTGGCCGATATCCTGCGGCAGGAGGTGGCCGAGCTCGTGCGCCTGGGGGCCACCTACATCCAGCTCGACGCCCCGCACTACCCGCTGCTCCTCGACCCGCAAACGCGCTCGTTCTACGAGTCCCGTGGCTGGACCCTGGCGCGCTGGCTGGAGGCGGGAGTCGAGCTCGACAACGCCGTCATCGGCGGCGCCGACGACGATGCTGCCAGCGTCACCTTCGGCATGCACCTGTGTCGCGGCAACCAGGACAGCCGCTGGCTCGTCGAAGGCGCCTACGACGAGGTCGCCCAGCTCATCTTCGAGAGGACCCACGTCCAGCGCCTGCTCCTGGAGTACGATGACGCCCGCTCCGGCGGCTTCGAGGCGCTGCGCCAGGTACCCGACGACAAGATCGTCGTTTTGGGGTTGGTGACGACCAAAACCGGCCGGCTCGAACCAGCTCGAGAGCTGATCGAGCGCGTTCGCGAGGCCAGCCGGTTTTTCCCCCTGAAGCAGCTGGCCATCAGCCCCCAGTGCGGCTTCGCCAGCTCCGTCGTCGGCAATCGTTTGACTGCACAGGACCAGCGCCGCAAGCTGTGCCTGGTGGCGGAAACGGCGGCAGCCGTCTGGGGCTAGGCACCCCGAGCGCCGGCTGGTTCAGAACTTGTAGGAGAAGGTCAGACGGGGAACGACATCCGCGTCGATGCCGCTGTCGGCGTAGGAGACGACCTCGATGTTCGGTATCAGGCTGAAGCCGGCTTCCGGTGAGTAGTCGAGGCCGACGAGGATGAAGAAAAATCTGGACGACTTGTTCAGAGGCAGATAGCTGATGTCCGCGGCGCGTGGGTTCTCGTCGATGGCGATGTCTACCCTGGCCAGAATTGCGGTGTCGGCGTTGAGGCGGTAGGCCCCATACCCGCTAACGATGTTGACGCTGTCGTCGGAGTTGCCGCTGTCGCGGTTGTGGAAGGTGTACTGCAGGCCCCAGCGGTAGTGGTCGGTCACCGAATACAGAAACCCCTGTGCGGTGGTCTGGGAAGCACTGGCCGAATCGTCGTTGTAGTCAAAGTTGGCGCGCACCTGCAGGTCGTCGGTCAAATCGAGTCCGACTGAGACCATGTATTTCTTCCCCTTGTTCGACTCCGAGCTCGTGCCGCCGCCGTTGCCCACCATGAGATGGTAATCGAGCCTGTTCGTCAGGTCTCCCCGGAGAGCCAGCCCGAGATCTCGCGTCGATCCCAGGCGATACAGGTCCACCGGCGTCTTCTCTACGGCGCGGTATCCCCAGGCGCTCTCGACCGAGTTGAAGGTGGGGCTGCCCGACAGACCGAGGTAGATGGCGTGCTTGCTGCCGCTGGGCGTCCACTTGAGATACGCGTCCTTGGCAAAGGGCTGGATCTTTCCGGCTTCCGAGTTCAGCCCGGGGCTACCGGACTCGAAGCGGAGGCGCATGCTGACATTTTCGGTCTGTTTGACGTCGTAGGTCAGATACACTCTGCGGACCCACAGGCCATTGGCATCTTTGGCTGCGCTGTCGTGGTTGGCGGCGAACCAGTAGGCGTCGCCAAAAACAACTCCGGAGAGTTGCCCTTCCGCTGCCCCCCCCGTCGTCCCGGCCATCGCCACCAGGGCGATGGATGCGGCAAGCAATCTGTTCATTATATCTGCGACTCCCCTGTAGTTATTGCTGACGGCCAAGAACGGTTCCCGCGGATACCCGCAAGCGCCTGCGGATAATCTGGGAAATCGAATCGACCCCCATGTTGAGCAGCGCTGTGGTAAAGATGAGAAAAACCGCCTTGTCCACCTTGTCGTCGGCGATGGCACTGTCGATGAAGAAGCCTATAGTGTAAATCCCGAGGACGCCGAGTATCGCCGACTCCCGCATCATCACCTCCCACCGGTAGAACAGGAAGGCGAGGAACTGACCGTACACGCGCGGCAGCACCTCGAAGAAGTAGCAGTTCATCTTCCTTCTGGAGGAGTCTATGCGCAGCCGCACCAGGTTGGCGTTCTGACCGGTGAGATAGGCCAGAATAGCCCCGTTGTGCAGCAGGATCGCCAGGATGGCCGGCAGCATGGAGGGTCCCCAGAGCTGTAGGAAAACATAGGCGAGGATGTACTCCGGGGTGGTGCGCAGGACGATGAGAACGTAGTGGGATAGACCGCGGAATCGGCGTCTGCTGACGAAGTGCCGGCAGATGGTGCCGAACAAGAGCAGGGCGAACAACCCGCTTCCCGCCAGCACCACCTGGGTCAATACCACCGTGTTCCACATGCCCGGCAACGCCTCTGTCCGCACTAGGTGCACCACCCACTCCCACACCTGCTCGGCCGGAAAGGAAATCTCACCCGTGCCGTCGAGAAAGCCCTCACGGCGCATCGGCCAGGGCAGAATATCGTGGCCGAGGAACCGGGTGATATTGTCCCATCTCAGGTTGATCTCCGTCGATACCAGGGCGAAGGAGACAGCCACATACGCCAGCACGAGCTTCGGCTTGACCCACAGGCGCAGCGACGCGATCAGCAGGTAGAAGCCGCAGAGCATGGCCGGAGTCTGGCTGTACAGCCCTTCGCGGAAGGCCGTCTCCAGATGGAACCCAAGGGTCGGCAGGCCAATGAACCCGAGGATGGCGGAGGACCGCAGGGCGCACTCGAGCCGGTACGAGGTGTAGTGCTTGACGTCGCTGTAGATGACGGGAAGAACGCCGTAAAAGAACCGGCTCAACCGCCCAGTGTGGGCCGGCAGACCTTTGAGCGGCGTGTGGTCGGCCTCCTGTAGAATTTCTGCATAAACCTTGGCGAAGACCCCGGCGTAGGGAATGCCGATGGCGAGCACGCCGCACATGGGGTTCAGTCCGACTACCGGCAGGAACAGAAACGCCCAGAAAATCTCGTGGATAGCGCGGACGAAGGCGCACAGCAGTCTCACCGCCGTGAGCTGGAAGAACAGAGCCAGCACACTTCCCGCGCCAACGCCCACGGCGATGCCGCAAAAGGCGAAGGTCACGGTGTTGATCATCGCCCCCCGGAAGGTGTAGAGCACGCTCACGTCCGGGGTCAGGAAACCCACGGCGATGCGGCGCAACTCCTGCCATGGATCGAGAGTGGTGATCTCTATATCCGCCAGGCCCAGGCAGAGGAGGGATACGGCCAGGAACGACAGGCTTACTCGGAACACGGAAGTCGCTGCGCGGAGGTGGTGGGGGAAGGCCTCAGGAGCGCCGGTACAGATCGGCGAGGGTGTCCTCGCCGACCTCCTCGGATGGGAGATCGAGAAAAACTCGGCCTTCGCGCAGACCGATGACGCGGGGAAAGGCGGCCAGAGCCAGCTGCACGTCGTGCATGGCCAGGATGACGGTGTCAGCGCTGCTCTTGACGAGCCCCAGCAGCCCGCCCGCCTGGTGCGGATCTATGGCGGACACCGGCTCATCACCAAGGATGATACTGCTGCGACGGTAGATGGCCCTGCCCACGGCCACCCGCTGCTGCTGCCCGCCCGACAGGGTACTGACGCGGGCAAACATCTTCTCCTCCATGCCGATGGCTCTGAAGATGGGCGTGATGTGCGACAGTTCCGCCTTCTGCGGTTTGAGCAGGTTCAACAGATTGTGGATCGTGCTGTGCTGGTCGAGGCGTCCGATGTAGACGTTGTGGAAGGCGGACAGCTGCGCTACCAGGGCGTAGTCCTGATGGATGAAGGCGCACTGCGCTTGTCTGAGCTCGTACAGCTTCTTCAGCAGCGTCGACTTGCCGGCGCCACTGGGCCCGATGATGACTGCCTTCTCTCCCTCGCGTATGCGAAGGGAGATGCCCTTCAGTACCCGCGCAGCGCCGTAGGCGACGCTGACACGCTGGAGGTCAAACACTCACTCACCCGGTCTCGGCCCGGGTCCCCCGCAGCTCACTCACTTGTCGATGATGCCGATGGCGGTGCCCGTCTCCACAATTGGCGCGTACATCGAGTTGTCGGCGGCGATGAAGCGGGCTCGCGGGAAGGAGTTCAGTAGGGACCGGTCTTTCATGTCAAGCAGGGCCTTCTGCACCTTGCCAATGAAACCGACGCCGTACTTCTTCTCGACATCGCCCCGTATGGTCCAGTTGTAGTCCGGATAGGTCGGCGTGCGCCAGATGATCCGCACCTTGGTCGAATCCACCTTGCCGGCCTTCACCTCGTTCTGCCACACTTTGTAGTTGAGCGCTCCGACCTGGTAACTGCCCGACTGCACCAGGGCCAGAGTCTTCGAGTGGTCGCCGCTGAAACCAACCCTCTTGAACACCTTGTCCGGTGCCTTCCCGTAGTGCTGGCGGATGAAGTACTCCGGCATCAGCCGGCCGGAAGTCGACCCCTTGGATCCGAACGTGAAGGTGTGCCCTTTGACGGCGTCGGGAAAGTCCTCTCCTTCGTCGATCCCGGTAGAGGCGTTGGCGATGAAGTAGGTGACGAACCGAACGTCCTCCTCCCCCTGGGCGATGGCGACCGACCCGGGAACCGAGCGCCGCGCCTTGACCCCGGAAAGGCCGCCGAACCAGGCCAGCTGCACTTCGTCGTTCTTGAAAGCCGCCACCGATGCGGCATAGGACTTCACCGGCACATACTCGACATCGACCCCGGTTTTCTCCGAGAGGTAGGCCGCCACCTTGTCGAAGCGCTCCGTGAGACGGGCTGTGTTCTCGTCCGGTATCGCGGTGAACCTGAGCGCCGAGGCCGCGAAGAGGTCTTGAGAACAGGTGAGCGGAAGAGCCGCTGGCAACAGCAGGGCTGAGAGCAGGGTTGAGAGCAGCGGTGGTAAAAGCAGTGGCTTCATTCCGGATCATACCAGCACGAGGTGATCCGGATCGGCGAACTCCACCACGCCGCCGATGGTCCGCGCCGCGGTCACGCCTGCCGCATGCAGAGCCGCCAGGGCCTGCTTGGCCTGCCCTTCGGGAACCGACACCAGCAATCCCCCACTGGTCTGGGGATCGACGATGATTTCTCCCTGCTTACCTGGGAGATTTCCAGAGAAATTGGTGGCGTGGGAGATGAGCTCTCGGTTGGGACGATTGACGCCGGTGGTCACGCCCTTGTCGTACATATCCAACGCCTCCGCCATGATCGGGACATCGGCGACGCGGACCTCCAGCGTCACCTTCGATCCCGTGGCCATCTCGAAGGCGTGTCCCCCCAGGCCAAAACCGGTGATGTCGGTCGCCGCGTGTACCTCGAAGTCGGCCAGGACTTCGGCCGCCACCTTGTTCAGCGTCGTGATCGTGTCGATGCAAGCCTTCATGGCCGCTCCCGATACCCCTCCGCCGAGATTGGCATTGAAGAGGACGCCGCTACCTATCGGTTTGGTCAGAATCAGTGCGTCGCCTACCTGCGCCCCTGCGTTGCGCCAGTATTTGTCCGGGTGGACGACGCCGGTCACCGACAGCCCGAACTTCGGCTCGTCGTCGTCGGTGGTGTGTCCCCCGGCCAGCACCGCGCCGGCTTCGGTGATTTTGCTGAGCGCCCCCGACACTATCCCGTGAAGGACCTCCGGCTCCAGCTCCCCGGAGGGGAAGCCCACGAGATTCAGGCAGGTCACCGGCCTGCCGCCCATGGCGTACACATCGCTGAGGGAGTTGGCGGCGGCGATCTGCCCGAACAGATAGGGATCGTCGACCGGCGGCGTGATGAAGTCCGCCGTCACCACCAGGGCGATGTCATCGCTGAGTCGGTAGATGCCGGCGTCATCGCTGGTCTCGTAGCCGACGAGGAGATTCGGATCCCTCTTCTTCGGCAACTGCGACAGCAGCTTGGCGAGCCCGACCGGGCTCACTTTAGCCGCTCAGCCGCAGGTCTTTGCCAGCCCTGTCAGGGTCTTCTTGCTAACTTCCGAGGCCATCGCGATCGCCGTTCAAGTTGGTCATCTGATGCAAAAGAAAGGGGCTTGGAAATTCGGCCGCTCGTGGGACTCCACCCCCTGCGCAAGCGCCCATCCGCGCAGCAAAGCAGATAACCTAACCGTCGATTCTATGAGGCGCAAGGGGAGACGCAAGGGGACGCAGGGCGGTTTGATCGATACCTTGTAATGTCATAATTTAGCCTACTCTGTAATGAAGTAATTCAGCCTACTCTGCAAACACCAGCCCCCTGCACCAGCATGTTGAGAGGGACCCAGTGGACGGCGATATCCGACGGGTGGCCACGGTAGAACAGCTGATCGAATGGGTTGGGGATGCGCGCCAGCGCACCTTTGAGCTCGTCGGCGACCTGACCGACGAGCAGCTCATGGGTCCTCATCTCAACATCGTCAACCCCGGTCTCTGGGAGATGGGCCACCACGCCTGGTTTCAATCGTTCTGGGCCCTGCGGCACGCCGCCGGGGAATCCCCGATCCGCGAGGACGAGGACGCTCTCTACGATTCCATGGCCATCGCCCATGGCACCCGTTGGGACCTCCCCCTCCCCAACCGGGAGGCAACCCTGGCTTACATGAGGGAGGTTCACCGGCGGGTGACCCACCACCTCGAAAACGACCCCACTGACGAACTCCGCTACCACGCCCTCTACAGCACCCTCCACGAGGACATGCACACCGAGGCCTTCACCTACACTCGGCAGACCCACGGTTACCCTCCGCCGCGTCTGGGTGTCGTCGACGGGGAGGAGGCCTGGAGCCGAGACGGCGGCGGCCTGCCGGGAGACGTCGATCTCCCCGGTGGGTCGTTCATGCTCGGGTCTTCGCCGGACGAGCCCTTCGTCTTCGACAACGAGAAGTGGGCCCACCCCGT
>PBRM01000289.1 GCA_002725915.1 Gemmatimonadota bacterium | reverse complement strand
GGCGGCCGTGGCAGCCCGCGCAGGACTCGCCGCGGCGATCAGAAGAACTCATCAACCTGCCCCAGGAGGCGTCGGGCCATGCGCTTGGCCACCGCGTTCTGCAAGATGAGGCCGGGATTTCCGTTTACAGGGGATTCGAGCGCGCGGTTCAGCAGGCTCACATAAAGCTCCCGGTCGAAGACGCGCCGGGCGTAAAACCTAGCCATCTGTACAAAGACCATCAGCGACTTCTCCTCACTGAGAGCGAGGGCCCGCTGAAAGTGGTTGAGCGACTTGTCGAGATTTCCTCCGAAACTCGGGGGAAGGGCGGCGTGGTAGATCCCTAAGAAGATGTGTGGGCCGCCATTCTGGTAGCCCTCGTCTTGGCCGATGATCCACTCCATCAGCAGAATGACGCGCGGCAGGTCGGCCAGGGCGGCCATAGAGTTTAGATTGGTGCTGATCCAAGCGCCCCAGCTGCTGGCCACCCAAAAAACGAGCTCGAGGTCACCGCTGTCCAGCTCTTCCGCAATGTGGCTGAATTCCTCGAAAGGCGCGGCCAGGAGGGGTGCGACCTTCCGTTTCGTGGCCAGCGCCCGCAGCCCGTGTCTCTTGGCACGCCCGTAGAGCCGACTCGCTCGCTCCGGATCGTCTGCCTCCACGAGAGTAGCGTAGCCGACATACATCTGGGCTGCGGCGAGGCGGAGGTTCAGATCGTCCGGACTGCCCTCGACGAGTCCCTCCAGGAGGAGCAGGTAGGTGGGTATCGCCTGGGAGACCAGCGCCACATCGTCATGTCGGCTGGTGGCGGTGGCCACATCCTCGATGAGGGAGCCGGTCGCGGCATTGCGCAGGTGCGCACAGCCCCATCCGTGCACGAGGAGGGCCAGGGCGACCAGAGCAACTGCCAGCCGATGCCTTGTCGCTTTCTTCTTCACCTTCACCGCGCGCACCAACCTCCATCGACGACAAGCACGTGACCGTGGACGTAGTCGGCCGCACTCGAGGCGAGGTAGACGGCCGCGCCCTTCAGGTCTGACGGGTCTCCCCACCTGCCGGCAGGGACGCGTTCGAGGATGGCGCGACTCCTGTCCTGGTCGGCTCGCAGGGCGTCGGTGTTACGGGTGACGAAATACCCGGGGGCAATGGCGTTCACGTTTACCCCGTGAAACGCCCACTCGTTGGCCAGCGCCTTGGTCAACTGGGCGATCGCCCCCTTGCTGGCGGCATATCCGGGCACGAGGATTCCGCCCGAAAAGCTGAGGATCGAAGCGGTGGTGATGATCTTACCACCGCCTCCGTCGATCATCAGCCGGCCCGCTTCGCGACTGCCGAACCAGACCGCGTCCAGGTTCACCCTCAAGACGGCGTCCCAGGCCTCATCCGGGTGCTCGACCGCTGGAGCGCGCTCGATGATGCCGGCGTTGTTGATCAGGATGTCGAGCCGGCCCCGCCACGTATGCGCTTCGGCCACCGCCCGTCGGATCTGAGCTCGGTCGCCCACATCGCACGCCAGGCCCAGAAATCGACGTCCGGTGACTGTCACGGCGCTCTCAATTGCCGCCAGGTTGGAACTGTCCCGACTGATTCCAACGATGTCGGCGCCCGCCTCGGCGAGCCCCTCGGCCATGCTGCGGCCCAATCCAAAGCTGGCGCCGGTGACCAGGGCGACCCGCCCATCCAGCCGAAAGCGCTCGAGTATCGAATCCATGATGGTATCCCAATCTGCGCTCAGGACGACAGCTCAGCCCATGTCGCCCTAGTTCCATGGGAGGAGGCGGAGTCAGAATCCGGATCGACTGCCGGACTCCTGCGTACTTTCAACGCTCTCTGCCAGGCACTCCCAGGGATCCGCTGCGTCCTCGCATGAAGCGAACATGAATACCGCCGTCGGCAGGTTGTCGCCGCACTGATGGTAGATCTCCGAGAATATACTCAGATTGCGGTGGTAGCGTCGATAGGACAGGAGGCGGGCGTTATTGACCTCCCAGGTCAGAAAGCCGTCATACCGGGATGAGGGGAAAAGCTCCTTCATGCCGCGGTAACGCTCCTTGAAACCGTCGAACACAGCTTGGCGCCGCCGTAGAACCTCCTCGCGGCTGAGCTCCAGGGCATACAGACTGTCCAGCGCCGAGATGACGGCGTGCATGAGGGTGGCGAAGCGCTCCCCCTCCTCGCGCTGTCGCCGAGCCGTGACTACCTCTTCACTACCGGCCCCATAATGACGCTCTAGAAACAGAAGCGATCCAGTCTTCCCGACAAAAGTGGCGAGGCTCTCATTGAACTCCGTCTGGCCCGTAGCGTACACGGTCGCGTGGGTGAGCTCGTGGAGAAGTAGGTCGGCGAGGTCGCCTTCGCGGTAGCGCATCATCGTGCTCAAGAGGGGATCGGAGAAAAAGCCGAGCGTACTGTAGGCGGATACCGATCGGGCGATGGCGTCGTAGCCCTCGGCGGTGAGGCGATCTCGCTCCCGCTCGGCGCGCTCGCGCTCGAAGAATCCCTTATAAGGGACGGAACCGACGATCGGAAACCACCACTGGTAGGGCGCGAAACGGTGCGGGGGAGAAGCGCTGACGTTCCACGAAACCGGCTGGCCATCCGTATCGTAGTAGCAGGTGTAGTTGGCCGAGCCGGCAAGTCCCAGCTCTTCGTGGGCAAATGCCAGTACCGCCCCGGCAAAGAGGAGCCTCTCCCGCGTCCCCACCTCCAGTGACGGCTTAGCCAGAATCTTCGACACCGGTTCACAACCCAGGATAAGACCGATCTGACCCGTGGCCAGGTGCAGGTAGTAGCCGAGTTGGCTACTCCAGACGATGACCGCGATCAGGCAGACGCCCGCGGCTGACCAGCCGCGCCGGCGTAGGATACCCGCGTGAGGCCGGGTTTCCTTCGGTGGCTGCCCTCTGGCAGGTACAGGCGGTAGCAGGATGGCGTCCGAATCGGGTTGAGCTTCAGGAGGAAGCCTGGGCCTCAGCCTCCTGCGCCCGCTCCACAGCGGCATTTATCTTCTGCATTTCGCTGTTGGGCTGCAGAATCAGCTCGTTGGATATTCCATCGCCGCGTCTGCTCGCCGGTAATGGCGTCGAAGTCGCCAGACGCCTGCTGTGTTTCCCAGCCGCTGATGGTGGCACCATAGGAGTCAGTCGCGCGACGATCATCTGCTTGGTGTCACGATGGAAGGGCGCCAGGAGCGGCGGCTTCTGTCGAACTCCTCGAGGAGCTTCTGCAGCCGGGGGCGAGCCACGGTGGCCAGGTCGCCCGGAACGCTTGAGGCAAGGCCCTGCGCGTACTGCTGGTGGATTTCACCGATCTCTTGAATGAGGGGCTTGATCTTGGACCCCAGACAATTGCGCTAATGCTGTTCGCGCCCGCTTGAGGGCCTCCTTTGCAGCCTGGGACTGAGGATTGATGAGGAGGACCTTGTCGTATTGTTCGACCGCGGCGGCCCATCTGCCCTCATTCGACAGCAGGTCTCCCAGTCCCATGTAGGCTCCAGGGGAGTTGATGTTGACCTCGATGGCGCGCTCAAACGCGGTCCGTGCCTTTTCGGTATTCCGTTGGAGAACGTGCTGGCGACCGAGGTGGACGAAGCTCTCGGCGTAGCCGGGATTCGCCTCCGCTGCGCGCTCGAAGAACTCGATAGCGCGGCCCTGATCCCCCTTCCGATCAGCCATTTCACCCAGTCGGATCAGAGCCAGTGGATGGCGTGGAACCAAGTCCAGAACGTGGTTGAACGCGGCTCCGGCCCGTTCGTTGTCTCCTTCGTCCAGGGCTGCGATCCCGATGTCGTAGGCGGTTGCCGCAGCCCTGCGGAGGAAGACTGCGGCGAGTTGAACTTTTTCTTGGAGACCGTAGGCCCTGGACAGGCCCGCCATGGCGTCGGCGTTGAGGCTGTCCTGAAGCAAGGCGGTTCTGAAAGAGGCGATGGCATGACTGGCGTCACCCCTGGAGAGTCGCAGGTTTCCCTGCTCCACCAGCCCTGCTGGATCGAGTGCCAGGGGGTCTCGCTGTTCGGACGGAGAGCAGGCGAGCAGAACAAAGCCGATGAGAACGAGAGGGCGAAACTGCGGGTACACGATCTTCGGGTACACGATTCGGTGCTGGCGTAGCGGGGAGTGGGTGTTCAAGTTCGGACTGAATGCAAGGGCAACGGGAATGCCTCCGCTCAACTGGACGAGCCGGTAAGCCCGCCACTCTCGTAGAGGATATTGCCCTCCCGATCCAGAACCTTGCCCTCATCGGTGAATTCGTACTTCATGGACTGGCCCAGGGTAAGGTGACGTTGCACCTCGTCGAGGTCGGGACCGTACTTCTCGAGCAGCTTTTCGATCCGACCCTCGAAGCTCGTGGCTACTCGCCACTTGGGGCGGGACTTGTCGCGTTCTTCGCGCTCCTGCGACGTCATGATGGGCAGTCGCTCAGCCGCCGGGGTGAAGCGGCCGCCCATGGCCTGCCGTCTCCGGTAGGTCTCGTGCCGCTTCTCCGACTCGGTCAGCATTTCCTCAGGCACGCCGCTGAGGCCGGTCTCTTCTCTGGATTCGTCCGTCTGCTGGCGCTCCTGCGCTTCCTCGACATCTCGGGCCAGTCTCGCCTCTCTCTCGCCATCGAGACTCAAGTCGGTTCCCAACTTGCGCAATACCGTGCGTGTAGCGCTCTTCATGCTTCCAGCTGCCTCCGTAAGAGTTTGGGTCCGCGAATCCGGCACAACGCGAGAATCCAATTGGCGTTGGTCGGGCTATTGAAAGCACTTAGCACGCGGCCCGTTGTCTGCCAACTAAATATAGCACCAACACCGAGTACGGCAAAACCCAGTCGCTGGCGGTTCCGCCGGGGTATGGTTATCTTCCCCGGCGCCAGCAGGTGTGGCCCAAAAGTTGCGACTTTCGGGGCCACGCCGAGCACCAGGGATCGCGCCAAACGACGATGCGTCTTGTATCCAAGCTGGAGTGCTGAATGACTTTCCTATCGCGATTTTTCTCCAACGACATTGGCATAGACCTGGGAACGGCGAACACCCTCATATATGTCAAGGGGGAAGGCATCGTTCTCAATGAGCCTACCATCGTCACCAGGAACATCATGACCAAGAAGATCATCGCCGTCGGCACGGAGGCCAAGGAGATGGTGGGGAGGGAGAATTCGGAGATACAGACCATCCGCCCTCTCAAGGACGGTGTCATCGCCGACTTCGAGGTCACCGAAGAGATGATCAGACTGTTTATCCGCAAGGTCCAGTCGAACAAGTTTCTCATAAGACCGAGAATCGTCGTCTCCGTTCCCTCCGGCAGTACGGAAGTCGAGAGGCGGGCCGTGCGGAACTCCTGCGAACGGGTTGGCGCGCGCGAGGTCTATCTGGTCAGCGAGCCCATGGCGGCAGCCATCGGTATGGGCCTACCCGTGGAGCAGGCCGTGGGATCCATGGTAATCGATGTCGGGGGGGGGACGACGGAGATCGCCGTCATCGCCCTGTCGGGGGTAGTCACTGCCGACTCGATTAGAATTGCCGGCGACGAGATGGACCTGTCGATCACCGAGTGGATGCGGAAGAAGTACAACCTCCTGATCGGCCCCCGAAACGCGGAGCAGCTGAAGTTTTCGATCGGTTCTGCCATGCCCCTCGATCCGGAGAAGGAGGCGGCGGTCAAGGGCCGCGATCTGGTGGCGGCTATTCCCAAGACGCTGATGGTGGATTCCCGGGAGATCCGCGAAGCGCTGAGTGATCCCGTGGACCAGATAGTGGCCGGTGTGCGCCGAGCCCTGGAGAAGACACCTCCCGAATTGGCGGCCGATATCCTTGACAGAGGGATGGTCCTGAGCGGCGGCGGCGGCAAGCTAAGGGGGCTGCGGGAGCGGCTCATCGAGGCGACCAGTCTACCCACGTTCCTGGACACAGAGGATCCGCTCTCCGCCGTGGTTCGCGGCAACGCCAAAGTTCTGGACGAGTTCGACCGCTACCAGAAGGTCCTCTTCTGATCGCCCGCCCAAGGTCGCAATAACACCCAACCCCCAGTGCTCCAGTCGAGAGACTACATCTGCGTCGGCATCGCCCTGGTGCTTTCGCTCATTCTCATGGGATTGCCGCTGCCCTGGAGACAGACTATCTCTCAGCACACCACCGCTGCCTTCTGGACGAGTGGCCAGTGGTTGTTTTCCCGCGTGATCCGCTACGCCACGAACGAACACAAGACCCGTTTTCTGCTCACACAGAACGTGGAGCTTTCCTTGGAGAATATGCAGTTGAGGGAAGCGGAGGAGGAGAATCGACGGCTTCGGGAGGCGCTGGCGTTCAGAGAGCAAGACGAAATGCGCAAGGCGATCCCCGCCGAGGTCATCGCTAGAGACCCGGATCAAATATTCAACACTCTCGAGATCAACGCGGGAGATGACAGCGGCATTCTCATCGGGTGCTCGGTTGTCACCACAGATGGGCTGGTTGGCCACATTGTTCAGGTCCGAAAGAAGAGCTCTCGGGTACAGCTCATCGGTGCGCGCTTCAGAGTCGGTGCGATCGTTCAGCGGGGCCGCGCCCATGGGGTCGTCGCCGGCGCCCCGGGGGGGCCTTTCGAACTACTATATGTGGATGCCAGCAGCGACGTCGTAGAAAACGACCGGGTGGTGTCCTCCGGACTGGGGGGAAGGTACCCGAAGGGGATCACCATAGGTTATGTCACACATGTCAACAAGCAGTCAAGTGATCCCCTGTTCAAGGAAGTTTTCTTGAAATCTAAGGTGGACTTTAGAAACCTCGAGGAGGTCTTCGTGATGCGGCCTGCGGGCACGTAACCGTCTCCATCACCTGAGCTTGGTTAAGCTGCATAAGTTGTTGGGCCCAAACGCTCAACAGAGCCGCGCCGGCACCGTCAACGGCTGGCCCGGAAGGGCCGGGCGGCCTTGACAATCCATATCTGGTGCTGTATTATCGTTAACTGAATTCGCACGCAGTTCAAAGCTGGTTTCGGGCTGCCAACTGTTCGCGGTGAGCGCTGTATGGGGGCGCTAAGACGCGGAGGAGTGGTCGTGACCAAAGCCGATATCGTACGGCAGATTGCACAGGTAACGGGCCTGACAAGGACCGATGCGGCAGCTGTGGTCGATGGCTTTATCGAGTCCGTCATCGATGCTCTCGAAAAGGGAGAGCACATTGAGATTCGTGGCTTC
>PBRM01000288.1 GCA_002725915.1 Gemmatimonadota bacterium | reverse complement strand
TGTGCTATCCTCGGCCTCCTCTATGTCCGTCGGCGCAACCGGGCTCTTTCACCCACAGATTCTCCGGAGGAGCCAATTTTTCTTGTGAATTCACTCTGACGGATTTTCTCTGGCAAAGAACCACTTTCCGCTCTCTCTCTGAATTCGATGTCGAGAAATAATCCGGCGTATCGAATACTCTATCCACTTCCATATCCGGGAGCTGGGTCCTCAATAAATCATAGATGAATTCAAACCCCAGCCTTGGAGAGTTCAAAGCGACAATCACCACGCCCTCTTGAGACAGCACTGCGGCCACCTTCTGAGTGATTCTGTGATAATCTTTTTCAGCCACGAAACTACCGGGTTGGAAGCTGGGAGGATCAATGATGACAATATCATAAGGACCGTATTGTCTTATCTTGCCCCAGGTGCGAAAAATCTCATGGCGCAAGAAGACAGCGGCCCTCAAATCAAATTCGTTCAAACGATGATTTTCCTGCCCCCATGCCATGCTGCTTGTGCTCATATCGATATTCACTACCCGTGCTGCTCCGCCCCCCAGGGCCGCCACCGAGAAGGCGCAGGTGTAGGCAAATAAGTTTAGCACCGTTTTTTGGTCACAGTTATCTCTCAGCCAGGAGCGCACCGGCTTCATATCAAGAAAGAAACCAACATTTTGGTTGCGTTGAAGGTCGATCTTGAAACGCAACCCCTCTTCCCGCACGTGATGCACAGGGGGTAGCGGGTTGCCCAATCGAAGCGTGCGTGATGACTTGCCGGCGCGAAATTGAAGATGAATGGTTTCAAAAATTGCCTGCTCTGAAGGAGTCACATGAGTTTCTTCTCTTGGTGGTATCGGGAAAAAGTCAGTCGCTGTTGAGGCAGACGTGATGTTGGATTGCCATTGTTCGCCTACGGAAGTGTGCAAAGACTCTTCGATTAACAAATTGAGAATGTCATTCACCAAACACCATATAAACTCATCATCCGGGGTTTGATAAAGTGTGATATGGACAACGGGCCAAAACAGATCAATGGTAAGGAACTCCAACCCTTCATAGCATTGACCCCTGCCATGGAAAAGCCGAATGCTTTCCCGGACATCCAGGTTTTCTAGTCGCCCAATCAGCAACGCCTTTAAATCTATGGGCTCCATTGCAGTCTCTGAAATGGAGACATTGATTGAATCATCGCCACGCACGGCGGACGGCGGCCCGTTGATAGAGTCGCTTTGCCATCGCAGCGTGAATGAGCTTTGTCAACGGGCTGCTAGAACCCATCGCTCAAAGTCCGAGGGGGTCTCCTTTTCCTGATCGCTCTCAGGTTGCCGCTGGGAAACGGGTCGGGCTGGTGTTGGTGGCGATCTGCCTCGTGCAGTTTCCAGGCCGCCGATCCGGGCGCGCATGCCGGGTCCGAGCGGAGAATCCGGCTAGGCAAAATACAACCCCCCCGCCGTGCGCCCCATTATCCACTCTCTATCCGCGGCGCTGAAGAAGGGAACCATGTCCTTCATAATCAGCAGTTCGTAGAAGTTGGCGTAGAGCATTCGCTCGGGGCCAAACAGATCGTAAACCCTCTTCAGGTAGGGCCACATGTCCCGGAAAGGAAGGCCCTGCTTCGACGGATTGTGCAGCGACGTGCGGATGTAGACATTGGACAGCCGGTGCAGGTCCAGCAGCGGGCCAAAGCCCTCGTCGTCCGGGCGGCTGATGTCGATCATGGCGAAGTGATCGATGACCACCTTGACCCCCGGATGGCGAGCTGCCATGTCCGTCACCTGTCCGACCTGGTGCGGCGCCAGAAAGATGTTGAACACCGCGCCCAACTCGGCCGCCTTCCGCCACAGCGGATCGCACACCGGGTCGTTCAGCCACACCACGTTGCGGTCGTAGATCGGACTCAGGCGCAGGCCGGCCAGCCCGCCCTCGGTGCAGGCGGCCTCCAGACGATCCGGGTTGGCGGGATCGTCTGGCGCGTGCAGCCGGTGGCCGACCAGCAGTCCGATACCGGCAAAGCGGTCCGGCCAGGTTTTCACGCAGTGACTGGTATAGCTGTTGTCCCGGCCGTAGTAGCAGACGTGACTGATGACGACGCGGTCGACACCGTACATCTTCATGCCGGCGATAAGATCTTCGCCCGACTGCTCGTGGTCGGGTCTGCCCCCGGGGCAACTGGAGATCTCCGAGTCGACTTGGAAGCGCGGGTCGTGGATGATCCAGGCGTGTTCGGCGGCATTGATGATAGGGTAGGGCATGGTTGAGTATTCCTGTCTATTTCGCGTTGCGCCATTTGTCGGCCGTCATCTGCTTCAGACCGGCGATGTATGCCTGGGTGGCGTCCGGGGTGTTGGAGGGATGGTCAACTGCGGTGTGCATCATTCGAGCCAACTCCGAGCCGATCGCGTGAAGGGCGTCGTGTCGGTCGAGGCCCTGACGCAGCAGCCTGGCCATGGTTTCGACGACCTCCGGAGGATCTGCGCTGGCCAGCTGGGTTTCGACCACGACGTGGAAGGTTGCGTGGAGGATGGCGTTGGGCGGCTCTGTGCTTGCGGGCTCGTGGTTGTCCCGCACCAGGGCGATCCGGTCATCGTCTGAGAGCTCCAGCCATGCGTCCGGGTCGGGTACATGCGCCGGGTCGTAGAATTCCGCCCCCGACGGCACTTCCTCAATCGGCGCCTCGGCAATTTCCGGCCGCTCTTCACTGGTGGATGCCGTGGTGCCGGCCACCGCTAGCGGATCGACCATATCCGGTCCCGCCTCGACTTGCGCCCCGGTCCCCTGCCACGGTCCGGCCACCACCCCCTCGGCCTCTCCTTCGGCTGCCACGCCTTCCTCGCAACGCCACTGGATCACCTCGTGCAGTAGCGGCCCGGCCCAGACCAGTCGTACCGGGTTCGATGGCACATCGTCGGTTTCTTCGGAGAAAGCCAGCCCGAAGCTCGACGCAAACTTGCTCAACAGACGGCTCTCGCAGGTGTGGGCGAAGGATTCCTCGGGCGTCCTGCGCCACGACACCGCGAAGTCGTCGATCAGGACGGGGAACGCATCCAGATAACGATCGCAGTAGAACTCGGCGGGGCGCTTTTGGTCGCCGTATTGCTGGAGCAAGTACAGTCCGTACCAGAACCCGGCCTGCAGCAACGGAGACTCCGGCATGCGGTCCTCATCTGCCCAGCTGTAGCGCGTGACGTGCCACTCGAAGAGGTGTCTGTAGAGCGCTCCTGTCTTTCCCTCACTCTCGACGAACCCCCGCCCCCTCCGCGTCAGATGCAGTTTGCCGTGGTGCTTGCGGGTCAGGCCCGCCTTGTCCCCGATCAAGTGGAGCAGCGATGCCTGCCGCGAATCCGCCTCCTTGGCCGGGGGTTGGTCGCGGCGAATCCAGTAATCGGTTTCGGAAATGGCTTCCGCCGCGAAGAGCTCGGCGAGAAAGTGCCTCGGCAGATACCCTCGTTGGGTGAGCTTCAGCGGCTCTCTCTGGGCCAGCAGCCGTAGATAACACAGGCTGTTGGCCACCAGCGGGGCCTGCTCGAATAGCTCGTCGGGATGCTCGGTGTTCAGGATCAGGGGCGATGCCGATCCAAACGGCGTCATCAGCAGGATGGCGCTTTCCTCGGAGGTGAACTCCCCTTCGATCACCGACGCCCCGGGCACCCACGGCGACCCCTCATCCCATACGGCCTCGCCATCGTCAAAGACATAGTTCCAGCGCTGCTGGGGGTCCTCGAACTTCACGCTCTGCGGATCGAATCGCTCCGAGTCGTAATCCTCGCCCACCCACTCCCGATAGCCGGCGTGCTCTTCGTGGTGGGGATCCGCCAGCGCCGCCAGCAGCTGGCGATAGCCGCACACGCCACCAGAGTCCTCAGGGGGACAGGCGCGCGCGCCGCCGATGCACCGAGGGTAGCGGACCTGCGGAACCAAAGGAAGTTGCTCCTCCAGGACCACTGCGTGCCGCCAGTCGTCGCCGAAGTCGTACACATACTCCAGCCGCGAATGCGCCACGGAGAGCGTCTGGTTCACCATGCGCTTCCAACCCGACACGACATCCTTCTCCTGGAGCCCCTCCTCGTCCGGCAGTCCGATCAACTCCGGCTGCCCCGTGGTCGGGTCCGTCACGTGGAACATGTGCAGGTGGCAGTCCAGCCATCCCATGGCATTCTGAATGGCCACGTGGAGATCCCAGAATGTGCAGTCTCCCGGCATCTGGATGCGACGCCAGATCGCCGGCTCGATCGCTGTCAATTCGATCCTCAGTTGCAGGACGTCGCGACTCATAGCACACCTGTGCTTGTACGGTTCCCTTAGCGCCCGCACCAAAGTCGCACGCTGGCGCCCTGGCAGCAACCGCGATTCCCAGACGCCCGGCTTGAACAGCGGACCCCTGGATAGAATAAAGGTGCTGTTTCGGGTCGCGATTACCCCAAAATCAGCGGACGATCAGCGGACGATCAGCGGACGCATGCGCCGACTGCACCTCAGTCCGTTCCTCGACCTCGTGAGATCGGCCTGCGGATTGCCGAGGCCTACGTCAACAGCGGCGACCGCTCCTTGGCGCGTGCACTCCTGTCTGCTGGACGGCATCGCCTGTGCGAAGCGAGGCCTACTCCCACATATTCACTCCCCCGCATCCGAACGCCGGCAGCAGCACGAATGGGTCATCCGTCTCCCTGAGCCGGTCACACAGCCCTCGGTGATGCCGTGCGATCTCCTCCCGGCAACCAGGCTCGTCCACTAGGTTCACCAGCTCCTCTGGGTCTTTCGCCAGATCGAAAAACTGCCACGGCTCAGCGCCGAACTTGTCTCCCTTTGCTGTGTACTTGTACCGCCTCGTCCGCATACCGCGCCACACTTCCTCGTGGAAGCTCGCCCATGTGCGGTGTTCGGCGACGAACTGCAGCAACACGCCCTCTCTTTCAAGCCTCGCCATGTCGCCGCGAATGAGCGGCGACAGATCCACTCCCGGCAGCTGATTTCGTGGCGTCAGGCCCCCCAGGCCCAGGATGGTCGGAAACAGATCCTCCGTACACGTCGGGTCTTCGATGACGGTCCCGCGACGCCGCTCGCATCTCGGATCGCAGACGATCAAGGCGATCCCCACCGACTCCTCGTACGGCCACTGTTTCGCCCGCAGGCCGTGACTACCGCCCATCTCGCCGTGGTCGGACACGAAGACGATGACGGTGTCGTTGGCCAGGCCTTCATCTTCCAGAAAGGCGCGCATCCGGCCGACGTTGTCATCCAGGTTCTCGACCATGGCGTAGTAGCGTTGGCGGTTCAGGATGTACGCCTGCCGCTGCTCCTCCGACTCCGCGGCGAAGTTGCCCGGCAGCTGTATCTGCCTCCCCTCCCACGCCTGCTGCAGCTCTCGGGGCGCGACCAGAGGATCGTGCGGCGGCTCCACCGAGATGCACATGCAGAACGGTGCCTCTTCCCTCTCCCATTCTTGGGTCAGGTAGTTGATACCGATGTCGAACAGCCCGTCGGTCTGGTAGCCGTCGATTGGACGCGGTGTCGGGTCGTCGTCGACGAAATAATAGGTGTCGAAAGGATCGTTCCTGAGCTCGAATCCGAACCAGTGCCTCCAGCGCCCCTGATGAGTGCGCCGCACCGGTGTCGTCCCGCACTGCTTTGCCGATCCCATGCGCCCGTGCCCTCCATCCAGGTGCCACTTGCCTACCCATGCGGTGTCGTAACCAGCTTCGTTGAGCTCGTCGGCCAGCGTCCGCTCCGCCGGCGACATCGCCCACTCGATTCCCGGCACCAGCCGCGTATGGGCGTACTCGCCGGTCATGAAAGTGAACCGGAAGGGAACGCAGATCGGATAGGTGGAACAGGCGTTCTGGAAGCGCACGCCGTCCCGGGCGAGCCTGTCGACATGAGGCGTCCTCGCGTCCGTGTCACCGTAGCATCCCAGAGCCTGACGCCGCAGCTGATCGCTGAGGATGATGAGGATGTTGGGCCGACCCGTGCTTCGACCGTCAGATGCCCGTGCGCCCATATTTGTAACCGCTTCCCTTGGTTGCAGTCTGTTTAATCAGTCCAGCGAATCACTTCAACCCACCCCTGGCCTGATCTCGCCTCTACTCGGCTCGCGCCATAGGTTCTGCAAGGGCCTTGGGCGAGGGACAGAGATCGAGAAAAACCGCCCTGTTAAGAATCGTTGATTAGCCGCTCTTTTGCCGCTTATGCTACCGAATCTATCGCCCGATCCTGACTGGTAGTGGTGGGCCTGTTTAACCCTGCCCGGTTGCATGCATGAGTGCGCAAACTACCCATCAAACGCCGTGCGATCACGGCAGAATCGCCGCAACAAACCCCAGCTCCCGCTCGATCAGGCCTACGTCGAACACGGACTCGTGCCGTCTGTCTTCCCGCTCGAAATACGAGAGGTCCACCTCCTCCCCCCACCACCCCCTCAGGATTTCGGCTACCGGATCGGCCGCCCATGCCTTGGGACCGGCGGCGTTCATGGTGCGGACCCCTGTCCTCGGCAACGCCTCTGCGGCGGCGCTGAAAGCGCGAACCGCGTCGCTCCGCGCCATTACCGTCAGGCCCCCCAGGGCCCACTCCCCCAGGGGACCTGCCTTCATGCGTTGGGGCATGCGCTTGTCGAGACAGACGGAAGAAAGGCGCAGGTTGATGACGTCGATCTCCTCGACCTGGCGCTGGTAGTAGGCCGTCACCTCTTCCATGAGATATTTCGACAGCCCGTAGCCGTCCCGGTCGAGGCACGGATGCGTGTCGGGAATGGGCAGCTGCAGAGGTCTGAATCTCCTGCTCTGGAACCCCACCGCCGCGATCGAGCTCGCCATGACGAACTTGCGACAGCCGCGATCTATCAGGTAGCGCATCAGGCGCCGCGTGCCCTCGACGTTGACGAGCATCCCGTCGCGCTCCAGGCAACCTCCCGTCACCGCAGCCAGATGGACGACGACGTCGATGCTGTGTCCGTCGAGCTGGCGCAGATCCTCCGGCGAGCCGAAGTCGCCGCGCACCCAGGGCAGCTCCAGCCCGGGGTCGCCGCGGCTCATGCACACCACTTCGTGGCGGCCGGCCAGATGGGGCGCCAGTCCCTGGCCGATGAAGCCACTGGCTCCGGTGATCAAGATCGCGCTCAACTAAGTACCCTGCTTCCCATCACCGCCAGTCGATGACCACGCCAGAGCTCGGGGATGTCAACCATGGTGCTTCCCTCCTGTCAGAGGTGACTCGAATGACCTGCTCGGGAGACGTGCGATGCACTGGCTGTAGGGCGGTGACGTTGGAATCTCGTCGCAGAGCTGGAGCGCCGCAACCGCGTCACCATCGCCGGCGTCGGGAGCAGACGGGAGCAGACGGGAGCAGACAGGAGCAGGGAACCTCGCCGCTCGATGGTGATCACGACACGAGGAGAGACGCGCCTCAGGGCTGAGGAGCCGCTTCGAAGTAGTCGCTGTCGGCGAAGTAGCGGAACATCCCGAAGCCCCTGTCCCGGTGCGCCGTCTCCCAGACGAGATCCGCCTCGCAGTACGACACCGAGCCGTGACCGGGTGGGGAGAATTCCGGGTGTGAGAGCAGGTCCGCCCGCGGCCACAGGCTGCGGTGCCGGAAAGAGAGTCCGCGCTCCATGTTCTTCTCAATGAACTCGACTATGTGGGGGAAGGTCCGCTGAAAAACGGTACCCTGCCCCCATTCGATCAGCCCCGCCACATCCTCTCCCTGCCGCTGGATCTCGGTGATGGAGAGTGGGTGGCCGTCCTTCCAGTAGAGGGCGTCGGTATTCGGGTCTACCATCACCCATTTGCCGAATTCGTCGAACCACACCTCCGCCACGAAATGCCCGTCGGCGCCGTTCGGGGTTCCCATCAGGGCCGCGCAGCGCGCCGCCATACCCACCGCCTGACAGGCCGACACGAAGGCCACGGCGTAGTGCACGCAAAAAGTGATTGGCCGTTGGTTGTTGTGCCCCAACTGACCGCTGCCCCAGGCGATGATGGTCTCGGCATCCCATGGCGCGTATTGCGCCGCCCGAGCCGAGCTCGTGTGCTCCCAACTAGAAGCCAGCCACGCCGACAGGGCCCGCACCCGCTCCATCTGAGACCCGCCGTGGCCCGCCCGGGCCCCTTCGGGCACCTTCTCCCGCAGCGACGCCAGGCGCGGACAGCCGGAATCTTCGAACACCATGTCCGGCGGGGACGGATCCTCTCCCTCGGCCAGCCGCAGGCGCACGACATACTCGGCGCGCACGCTGTTGAGATATCCCATGCGCTGGTCGCGCCAGCTGCCGCCGGTGTCGTCGCTGACCCAGCTGCCCCCGTCGCCGGCGCGACCAGCCTCCAGTGCCAGCGACCATGCTTTCATGACCGACAACTCCGCCCACAGCTCGATGGTGTTGGCGCCCTCCCGCAGCGCCGCCGGCTGAACCGGCACGGCGTGCCACCCATAGGTGCTCGTCGCGTCCGGGTCGATGGGGGTGAGCTCCGTCCCGTTCACCGACAGGTGCAAGCGACCCGCACTCTCTCCGTAAGAACGAGCCAGTAAATAGAGCGTTGCCGGCGCCTCCGTCCCGGGCAACTCCAGCTGCTTGCGCGCCCGTCGAAACACGGTCAGCTCTTCGCACTGCGTCGGAATCACGCGTCCGCTCTCACTCAGATAGAGTCTGCTCATGCGGGATCTCCTCTGTTGCCCGGCTTCAAGGGACCTCGTCTCAAAATAACACCGTTTGCCTCGCGCAGACCAACTCCGGTCGGTTGGCTCGATCACTGACCGATTCCGCGCTCTTGTTTCCAGCTCTCTTGATGGCCGCGCCTGCGGGAACTATACTCTCACTCCGCATGCGCCAATCGGGAACCAGTGCTCTGCCGCACCGCCACCTTGTGTCCAATCATACCATCGCCAGAACACCTCTCAACGACTACGGCAGCCTCGAGCAGACGATTCGCGGCATTCGCCAGCATCGCCCTCTCGACCTGAGCGCCGAGCGCTGGCTTCGTGCCCACCCGGGAGGTGCGTTTGGGGACTGGCGCCGGCACGCCCACCGCTGCCTCCTCGAAGGCCTTCACTACGATCCCGGACCCTTGGATCTGCGGGCCGAGACCCTCGACTGTTGTCAGCAGGACGGCTTCAGTCTTGAACGCGTCGCCTTCAACACCACCCCATGGAATCGGCTGGAGGGCTTCTTTCTGCTTCCGGATGAGCCAGCACGGCCGCTTCCCGGCCTGGTCGTCTTCCACGCCTGGGGCGGGCCCATGCTCTTCGGCCGCGAGCGCATCGTCGATACTGGTCGAGATCACCCCCTGCTGGCCGCGCACCGCGCCACGTACTATAGCGGACGCTACCTCGCCCAGGTCTTCGCTCGCCGCGGCTACGCCGTCATCGTTATCGACGCCCATCACTTCGGCGCTCGCGCACCGCGCGGGCTGGAGGGTATCCCCGACGAATACGACCCCTTCGAGCTCACCGTCGACGAATACGAGACCCTCGACGCCCGGGTGAGGGAACAGCTCTATCTGGGCGTGCGGCAGCTGAACTGGGCCGGCACTACCTGGATGGGGCTCAACTACTGGGACGACAGCCGCTGCGTCGACTACCTTGTCAGCCGTTGCGAGGTGGATGGTAACCGCATCGGCTGCACCGGTCTGTCGGGGGGCGGCTGGCGCACCAACATTCTGGCCGCCCTCGACCGGCGGATCCGGGCTTCGGTCAGCGTGGGCTGGATGACCACAGGGGACTGCCAGCAGGCCTACAACGTCAGCGGCGCCATCGGCACGTTCTGCCTGCTGCCGGGCGTCTGGGACCGCCTCGACGTTCCCGACCTCACGGTCATGTCCGCTCCCAACGCCAGCATGGTCGTCAGCGGCCAGCAGGACGATCTCTTCCCGCCGGAGGGACAACAGGAGGCGGCGCGGCAGATTCAGTCCGGCTTCGAGTGGGCCGGCTGCCCCGCTCGCTTCTGCGACTACAACCCGCCCAAACCCCACTGTTACGACGCCGAAACTCAAGACCGGGCTCTGGCCTGGTTCGACCGGCATCTCAAGAATGGATGAACACATGGAGATCGACCCGCGACGCCACCTGGAAATAGAAGGTACCCTCAACATCAGAGACCTGGGGGGATATGAGACAGAGGACGGGAAGGGGAAGACTCAGTGGCGGCGATTCCTGAGGGCTGACAGCCTCTTCGACCTGCCCGATGCGTCCCGGCAGGCACTGGTCGATCTCGGCCTGCGCACCGTCGTCGACCTGAGAAGGGGCAGCGAACTGGACACCGCCCCAAGCGTGCTGGCCGGCTCGAAGGAGCTGGCCTACCATCACCTGGATATGATCGGCGAGGATCCGCTGGAGCCCTTCCCCGCACCCGCTGCGGAGGGAGCAGACCGCTACGCGCAAAGAGTGGCCACCAGCTACTGTCAGTGGCTTGAACAGCGGCAGCCAGCGGTCCGTCAGATTCTCGGCGTTCTGGCCGCGCCGGGCGCTCTGCCGGCCCTCTTCAACTGCGCCGCCGGAAAGGACCGCACCGGGTGTACCGCCGCGCTGCTGCTCGGGCTGGCGGGGGTGCCAGACGAGGTGATCGCCGCCGACTACGCCCTCTCAGCGCGCTTCCGGGTGGGGTCTTACCTGGAGGAGCTGGCGTCGAAGGGCGAACCCCGGGTGGGATATACCTGGGAAGATTTCAGGGACGAGTTCGTTCCCGACGAAGCCATGTCGCTGGTCCTTCGGCATCTGCAGCAACAATACGGCGGTGTCGAGGCCTACGTGCGCGCCATCGGCCTCGACGCCGGCCAGGTGGCCAGCCTGCGAGCCGGGCTTCTCGACGCTGACGACGTGTCCTGAACGGATCGCCGATCGCTCCACCCACCTACTTTAGCTGGCTGCCGCGGGCCTGTCCCTGGCATCGGTGTCTCTCGGCCGCCACGCGCGCCGAGCGTCTCCACTCCACCCACCACCTCTGACAATCGACCCCGACAAACCAGTGCCCTTCGGCCCGCTGATCGCCGAAAATCTATGCCGACAGATCGGGAGTAACAACGATAGATCGAGAAAAATGCCTTCCGTTGACCGGACGAACGAGCCGCCGCCGTTGAGCATCTGGACCGATCGACCTATCTTGGGGTCCGACGCCGGCCGAGCCGCTGACTAGGCCCGCGCCTGCGGTAGTTGGTTGCCACCGCCCACACACACACACTTCCAGGAGGACCTGGCGTGCAGACCTATCGCGTAGGCATCATCGGCCTGGGCCGCATGGGATCCACCATTGACGACGAAGGGCACAGCCCCCTGCCTTATTCGGTAGCCTCTGCCGCGCGTGCCAGCGACCGGCTGGACCTTGTCGCCGGCTGCGACCTCAACGCCGATCGGCGTGAGGCTTTTCGCCAGCGCTGGGGCGTCGACCGTCTGTACGAGGACTTCCGAGAGATGGTGAGCGCCGAAAAACCCGACCTCGTCGCCATCTGCACCACCGCCACCGGCCTCCAGAAACCCGGCAACAGGGCACCTGACAGCGACTTCCGCGGCGACGCGCACGCCGACCTCACCGTAGCCTGCTCAGATCTGGGCGTGCCCATGCTCTACGTGGAAAAGGCGGTGGCCTGCTCCATGCGTCGCGCCGACGAGGTCCGCGACGCCGTGGAGCGCAACGGCACTCTCTTCAACAGCGGCGTCCTGCGCCGCTTCGACAACCGCTACGAC
>PBRM01000287.1 GCA_002725915.1 Gemmatimonadota bacterium | reverse complement strand
TAGGCTTGGTGCCCACCTTCGATCGGGGCCGTCACAGCCGGGGATACGCGCTCTATTACACCTCGAATTTTCTAGCCGGGGCCGCTGCCCCGTATCTGTTCGGTCTGGTGGGTGATGCCTATGGCCTCGCAGCGGTGTACTATGCCGCCGGAGCGCTCATGCTCGGGGGATTGCCGCTGGTGTTTTTTCTGCGGGATCCACCGTCGGTCAGTCCTTCGGCATAGGCGCAAAATGATCTTGCCATCGCCACACCGACGCCCTGCCGGTTGGCTCAGACGGCAAGCTGCTCGAGGCCCGGTCGCGGGCGCTGCGGATCCCGTGAGCGCAGCCTCAGAAGCGAGCCCCCAGCTGCACATACGCCAGACGGCCAATCTCCGGCGCTCCGATGAACGACCTGTAGGCGCTGTCCAGAACGTTGTCGACGTTAACGAGGAGAGACAGCCCCTCCCACGGCAGGTCGTACGACAGGCTGGCATCCACGACGGTATACGCATCGACTGCCCCGACATATACCCCTGAATTCATCGGGAACGAGCCGTTGTAGCGCACCCGGCCGCCCAGACTCAGATTGGAATTGGGCACGCGATACTTGCCGGCCACCTTGACCTTGTGTTTCGGTGCATTCAGGTTCACGTCGGCGATCCCGCCCAGGTTCTCGAAGAAGTCGTCGTTCACGAATGAGTAGCTCCCCTTGACACTCCAGATATCATTCGGGAAATACCCCAGACTCAGATCCAGACCGTAGAGCGTCACGTCACCGAAGTTGCGATAGCCCAGGAGGACTGCGGTGGGGTCATGCGCCTGCTCGGGACTCACCGTGCCGAACGGTATCCGGGCAGCACCCGACACGAAAATCGTCGTCAACTCGTCCACACCCGAGCCGTTGCCGTTCCCTTCGACCACCCCAGGCAATCCCCCGTCGAGTGCCGCTACGACGAGAGCCACATCGGCGTTGTCGGGATCGGCCAGGGCCGTGGCGAACGCAGTTCCGAGGGACACGGCGAGCGGCGCCGAATCGAGGAAGACATTGGGTGTCTCAACGCCCAGCGGCCCTACGAAATTATCGGTCTCCGTCCGGTAGACGTCAGCTGCCATCACCAGCTTACCGCCGATAATGCCCTTATACCCCACTTCGATCGTCTGTGTTATGGTTGGCTCGGTCAGGCTCACGTTCCTCGCTTGCGCCACCTCCTGATCAAACGACAGCGTCTGCAGGTTGAACCTGTGGGTGGTATTGCTGAGGCCGGCCAGCTGTGTGGGCACCAGGGAGGGCAGCTTCTCGAGAACGGCCGCCGCCTGCGCGGGTGCCAGACTCGCGGCGTTCTCGGCCGAGACGCCCTGCGCCACCAGTGCCTGCGCGATGAGACCCGGCAGGATCGGCTCCAGCCCAGGAACGAACTGCGCCAGCACCGCACCCCTGCCGATTCCCCACATGACGCCGGTGGCAATCGGATCGTTTATCTTGATATAGCCGTCCGCGTCGATCGAGTAGCCCGGACCGCCCGGGCTCACCCCAAGCGCAGCCAGCTGTTGCTGGATAACGGGCGCGAAGGGCGTGCGATACATCGCCGCTCCGGTTTGGTCGTGGCGGAAGGTGAATCCGCCTTCGAACCCCTCACGGTAGGTTCCCTGAGCGCGCAGGTCGTACGCCGGAGAGAATCCCATGGACGGGGCGAAAGAGGCGCCCGTGCCGAAGACATCGGCGCGTGAGCTTAAGTCGAGATACAGGTTGTTCGTCGACGGCGTGCTGAAGGCGCGGTTGTAGGTCAGCCGCAGGCTCTGATTTTCATCCAGCTTGGCCACGACGGCCGCGCGTGGCGACAACACGGATTTTTCGACGCGATTGTGGTCGTCGATACGCACTGCCAGCACGAGGTCGAGCATGTCCGTGAGGTCTGCTTCTCCCTGCACGTAGGCGCCAATTTCGTTGATATCGTCGTAGTCTTCGTTTCGGCCGGTGATCGTGCCCTCGTATCGGGTCGAGTCAGCAGCGCGTCCAGACCATAGGTCAGCTTCAGCCGGTCCTTGAGGGACGCGCGGTGCTGAAGCTGGAAGACATTGATACTCGACCTGTCGACGATTGGGGTGCCGGACCGCAACAGGAACGTGTCGCCGGCGTCGCTCCAGTTGCGGAACACCTGGGCGAACAGATTACCGTAGATCAAACGCGCCTGCGCATAGTTGGATGCCCAGTCCTTCCCCTGCCCCGCACCCAGACCGGTTAATTCGATGTAGTCGGCTTTGTTTAAGCCCCCAGAGACGATGAACTGAAGATCGGAGGAGGGTTCGTAGTCAAAGCGCAGCTCCGCGCTCTGGCGCTTGATGTCGAAGTCGCGCGCCTTCAGCGTGGGCGTGGCCGCTCGCGCCGCCGCCTCGGTGGGATCATCGTATTTCCAGTCGGTGCCGGTGTAGTATTGGGCCGAAATCTTGTAGCCCAGATGTGGAGTGATGGTTCCGGCATGACGCAGCGAGCTCTTCCTCAAGCTGCGCTCTCCCAGTCCGATCTGAACCGACGTCCCCTGCGAGCGCAGGGGCGAACGGGTAATGATGTGCATGACACCGTTGGCGCTGTTGGGTCCGTAAAGCGCAGATCCGGGCCCGAGGACGACCTCGATGCGCTCGATGTCGTCATTGACCACGGGAATAAAATTGTTGGCATTCAGGCGCAGCGACGGCACGCTGGCCAGGCGGTTGTCCGTCAGCGTCAACAGGGCGCCGGAAAAGATGTTGTTGAAGCCGCGCACCACGACGTTACTCTGGACCAGACCGTTCTTGGCGTAGTCGACACCGGGGAGATCGCGCACGTGCTCGGATACGTTGAGCACGGACCGGTCCTGAATCTCCTCACCCTCTACTACGGCGACTGAGGCCGGCGCGTCGAGCGCCTTTTCCTGCCTGCGCGACGCCGTCACCACGCTCTGCTCGAGATAGATCAGCGCGACCTCCAGAACGAAATTCAGGTCCCGCGTCTCACCCGCCCGGATGCGGACCGATTGCACTACATTCCTGTATCCCAGATGGGAGATCTCTACGTCGTAGAGGCCGGATGGTAGCGGCTGAATCAGAAAGGCTCCGCTCGTGTCCGCTAAGGAGCCGGCGTTTTTGGTCAGCTCCGGGCCGCTTACCGAAATGGTGGCACCGGGCAGCGGCTGACCGTCGCTGTCAAGCACAACGCCCACCAGGGAGCCCGCCTCTTGCGCCACCGCTGCTCCCCCCCATACCAGCGCCAGACTCCAGACAACGACCAATCCGATCACTTTCAAGGCCATCTTCTTCCTCCATTTCTGGCGACCTCGGGGTGGGTCTCCTCCTCGGGGTCCGCCCGTATTCGCCCGTATTGCTGTCTAATATGATCTACCTAGAATACGGCAGGAATAGAAGGGGATCAATCGATATCTTCCATTGTGATATTGCCCTGGGGGACCCTATTCCCAAATCCACCCCCTTTTACCAGCCGAATCGCGAGTCGGCGGTGCCGGCGCCGGCTTCCGCAACTGCTAGGATCCACCTGGCTGGGCGCTATCCTCCTGCATCGATGTCGACGGCAAGAGCGCCGGTCTCGAGTACGGTGTCCCACCCAGACAACCCCTTTGTGGGAAACGAGGACGGGTGGAGGGAAGAGACGAGGGTCGAGACGCGGAAGTTACCGCTGCGGCGCCAGACGGCTGCAAATGGTCCCCCGATGATACGGATTACCCTCCTCGCGGAAGACAGTCGCGAGACGGTGCTGAAGGTCGAGGGTGACCTCGTCGAAGATTCGGCCACCGCACTCGAACAGAAGTCAGCCCGATGGGCGCAGGCGCCGAAGCTGGAAGTCGATCTGGCCGGCGTGAAATTCATCGACGAGGCCGGCATCCACGTGCTTCGGCAGGCGGGTGGGCGACCGGCGTCGTCCTGCGCGGACCTACTCAAAATCGTACTGGCCGGCTGGATAGCCATGGAGTGTACGGAGAGCAACTGGGTAATAGAGACAGGGAGGCCCCTATCAGCCGATGATCCACCGATCATCGATCTGTGGATCCGGCAATATCAGAGACAGCCGTCAGTCGCTAGTGAAACACAACCATCTTCAGTTCGGTCATCTCCTCAACCGCGTACTTCGGACCTTCCTTCCCCATGCCGCTGTCCTTGAGCCCGCCATAGGGCATCAGGTCGGCGCGCCACTGGGGTCCCCAGTTGATTTGGATGTTACCCGAGTGCACCTTGCGGGCGAACGTCAGCGCCCAGTCGATGTTCTGGGTGAAGACGCCCGCACTGAGGCCGTAGCGCGTGTCGTTGGCCATGGCGATGGCCGAGTCGATGTCGTCGAAGCGGGAGACGGCCACGGCGGGGCCGAAGATCTCCTCGCGCGACACCTTCATCTCAGGGTGCACGTCGGCCAGGATCGTCGGTGCGTGCATCGTGCCGACCCGATCTCCGCCGGTCACCAGCGTGGCGCCGCTGCCGACGGCCTCCTGGACCCACTCCTCCACCCGCGTCGCATCCGACTCCCGGATCATCGGCCCCATATTGACCGACCCCTCCAGCGGGTTGCCAGTGGCCAGCGCCTCGACACGTGGCTTGAGCGCATCGAGAAAGTCTCCGTACACATCGCCGCTGACGAGAATCCGTTGAGCTGAGATACATACCTGGCCGGCATTGGCGAAACCGGTGGCGGTCGTGGCATCTGCCACCTTGTCCAGGTCGGCGTCCGGCATGACGATGAGGGGGGCGTTGGAACCCAGCTCCATCGTCACCTTCTTGAGCCCAGCGGTCCGACAGATGTGCTCACCGACCTCGCGGCTGCCGGTGAAGGTGATCTTGCGCACACGCGGGTCGGAGCTGATGGCGTCGCCGATTTCGCCGCCGGGACCGGTGACGCACTGGATGGCCTCCGGCGGAACACCGGCCTCCAGCATGATCTCCGTCAGCTTGAGCGCCGACAGCGGGGTGTCGGTGGCCGGCTTGATGACCACGGCGTTGCCGGCCGCCAGGGCGGGTCCCAGCTTGTGGCAGACGAGATTGAGCGGGAAGTTGAACGGCGAGATAGCCGCCACCACGCCGCATGGGACTCTCAGCGTCAGGCCGAACTTACCGCCGCCGTTGCTGGCGCCGTCCAGCCCCAGGGTCTCGCCGGTTAGGCGCTTGGCCTCTTCGGCGGAGAGCTCTATGGTCTCCTGAGCTCTGGCCGCTTCCCCCATGCCCTCGGCGATCACCTTCCCCTCCTCGAGCGTGATGGTGCGACCGAGATCCTCCAGGCGCTCGGTCATAATCTCCGCCGCCTTGTGCAGGATCCGGTAGCGGTCGTACGCCGGCATATCGGCCATGATGCGGGCGCCGCGCTCCGCCGTGGCAATGGCGGCGTCGACGTCTTCCGCTCCACCCCTCGGCACCGTGTCGATAACGCTGCCATCAAAGGGATTCACCACGCCTATCTTGTCGTCTTTGTCTATCCACTTGCCGCCTGCGTGCATCTTCATGACATCAATCCTCGCTGTTTCTTGGCTATGCTAAATGGCTTGTTCCATGGCCTGATTGTCGGCTCGCCTCCGCCTTACCCGAGCAGCCCGTTTATCTTGGCGGCACAAATAAAGTCATTCTCCGACAGGCCGTCTATAGCGTGAGTCCAGTACTTCACTTTGCAGGACCTGAACCCTACTTCCAGGTCTGGATGGTGTCCCTCCCTGTGCGCCACCCACGCCACGGCGTTCACGAAGGCGATGGTCTCGTGGTAATTCCCGAATCTGAAGCTCCGCTCCAGGTGACCGTCCGCGAGGCTCCAAGCCTCGATTCGGGACAACAGCGATTTCACCTCTTCAGGCGGCAAGGTTGGCGTGCCCGAATCGCACGGCCGACAGCGGCGGGTCGTCAGGTCTGTGTCCGGCATGAAAACCTCCTCACCATCGGCTGTGGCGGCAGGCCAAAGGACGGTTCGCGCGGGTGCTCAGCAATTGGGCGCCGCCGTCTCATCCCTGCCCTCGAGCAGGTCTATAGCCTTGGTGTAGCTACGCTTCTCCAGGTAGTGCCGCAACATGGCTGGCGCCGTTGGAGCCAGCTGCTGCCCGAGCTCGTCGATGCGCTGCAGCTGCTCGGGTATCTTCTGTCCGTCGCTGTGACCTGTTCCAGCTTCTATCGTCTGCACCAGCGTGGTCAGGGCTTGGTGCAGGGCCGGGTAGGTTGTCATCGTCTCTCCTGTGTACGTTAGCGCCAGGAATCACCTAGAACCTCCTCATTGGCGGCCGCGACGCAAGGTGAAGGCTGCGCTCGCCATCATCCTCTCTGCTACCCCATAGCGCTGGCATCCTGGTTGCGCCTGATATATATTGGCCTCCGGCTGCTATTTACTCCCTATTGAATCAATTGAAAGGAGGCTGGCAAAATGTCTGACCGCTGGATGATGCGCAGCCATACATTCGGAAACTGCAACTGCGAGATCAACTGCGGATGCCAGTTCCAGTTGGATTCGACCCATGGGTTCTGCCAGTTCGTCGAAGGGGGCAATATCGTGGAAGGCTACTTCAACGACACATCGCTCACCGGCTTGAACTGGGCGTTCATGGTCAGCTGGCCCGGAGAAATTGCCGCTGGCAACGGCAAAGAGCAGGTTGTCATTGACGAACGCGCAGATGCTGACCAGAGAGAGGCGCTCGGAAAAATTATCCACGGACAGGCCGGTGGAGTCAACCACTTCGCCGTGTTCAGCAGCCTGTGCACGGAAGTCCTTGATCCGCTGTACCTGCCGATTGAGTGCGAGGTCGACATTGAAGCGCGCACCGGACGACTGCACGTTCCAGATCTGATAGAGGCCAATGGCACGCCGAAAATAGATGCCTTCAGCGGGGAGCCCTTCCACATAGCCCTCGCCAGAACCGCCGGCAGCTTTGAGTTCGCCTATGCGGAGCTTGGTCAGGGTACTTCTAAGGTGACGGGCCCTGTACCGATGGAACTGGACGGTACTTTCGCGCAGTTCAATGTGCATCACTACGACCAGGACGGCATCGTCCGAGCCTAAGCACACCACACTGCCACCGGAGAAGATGGCGCCTGGGCGAGGCGTCTTCGCGCTTCACCGCCGTCACCGCATAGAGTGAGTCGCCCTAGTGCACGGCCAGTCCTTTACAGCCTCTTCAGGATCTGTTCAACCTTCGCCTCGAACTGCTTCTGCCAGGACGGATCGACGAGGCAGTCGCTGTCCTCCTGGGCGCCTCCCCGATTCTCCAGCTGTTCGGCCGTGGGCGTGTAGTAGAGATAACCGTTGGTGACGCCGGCGACGAAGGTGTGATGGTGGGGAGATGCCTGCTTGATGCGCAGACCCATCTCCACGGGCAGCTCTCCGGGGAAGGTAACCAGCACGAAGTCTCCAACCCGCAGACACGCCACCTCCGCGTCGATCCAACCCGTTCCGTCCGCCGTGCGGCGCGCCTGATGCTTGCGTAGCAGGTCCAGATTTACCTGCAGTCTCGTCAGCTCCTCCATGGTATGGACGTTGTCGATGTAGTCGTCCAAATGCCGATTGTTGGTCGCATCCAGTCGGCGCAGGTGGTCGCGACCCACGGCGCGCTCGTGCAGATACCGATGTGAGTCGTACGCAGGATAGTCGGGCGACAGACGGTGTTTGATCAGAAGGGGGACGAAGCTCTTCAAATTCAGCATCGTCTGCTTCAGAGACGCCAGCAATCGCGTCTGCTCCGCCTCCATCGAGGCGATGCGCGGGGCCAGATCGGCTCGCGGAAGCCTCACCGTCTCGTGAATGAGTCGGAGATGCCCTTCCTGCCCGCTCCGGATCGACTTCAGGGCGCGCAGCGTGCTGAGCCCGAGCCTGTGGCCCAACGGTTCGGCGTCCGGCGGGCTGTCGATGTCGCGATACCGAATCGGATTGATGTCGGCACCACAGCCCTGCAGGAAAAGGGCGAGACCACCGTCGCCCAGATTCTCCTCGATGACCCGCGTGGCGAATCCGGACAAGTCCGCGGTGTTGCCTCCCCCGGGAACTCCCTGGATGGGATGGCAGGCGAAGTTGTAGACCACCGCCAGCGTGCGGTCATCCTCCCTGTCCAGTCGCAGGATGCCGATCTCCGGGTCCACAGGTCCTACCGATTCGATCTCGTCGTCGGGTGGCAGGGAGTAGGCGCGGCGCACGTCCGCCACTCGGCCGCTCTCAAGTCGCAGGCGCCGGTTTTCCATGATGCGGTCCTCGTGTCCGACGCCGACTCCGACCCGGACCGGAACCAGGCTCTGCCACGCCTGGCGGACCGCCTGCACCGTCCTCTGCTCGACATCGGCGCAGACCACTCCATGGCAGTGGCTGGCGTTGATCAGGATCTGGGTTGGCTCGATGGACAGCTCTTCGTGCAGCTGTGCGCGCACGTTGGTCAGGTAGTCGTTGCTGATTGAGCCAATCTCGGCGATGGCCACAGCGTCGACGGTGATGACGACGACGGAGGTGATCTCGTCTCGCAGGACGAGCGCCTTGACGCAAAGACGGTCGTTGGTAATCTCGGCATCGATCGCGGCGTACAGCGGGTCAGCGATCTGCTCGGTCGCCGTCCCAGTGATGTCGACTGCGGCGACACCGGCGAGCAGCTGGATTTTCGGGTCGGTTGTGGGGGCCATGGACACTGAGTCTTCTCCTCAACTGTGTCATCATTTGCCAGCGGGCGATCTGTAATATGGCATTCCTGTCCGAAACGTCACTTGCTGCCTGCTACCGCAAGCTTTCGCATTTCTCTGACACTCGGACTGTCTCGATCTCCAGCGAGGATCTTCATGAAATAGATGCCTGGCCCCTGCCTGAGGAAATGGAAGAGCGTTTCGGTCGGCCGATGAACACTCTCGCTCTCGATTGCAGTGTGGACGGCTTCGATCATGACGATCCCTCCAAACGGTCCAGGAGAGCGCGGATTTCGGCGAGTTCCTCTGCCGAAGCCCTAGCGGATGACAGCGCGTGGAGAGCCAGCCTTGCGGTTGAGCCGGAGAAGGCCCGCTCTGCCAGGTCCCTGGCAAGGAGGAGCCGGGTTTCGTCTTTTTCAGGTGTCGCCTCGTAGATATGGGCATGGCCGGTCTCGTCGCGTCGAACCAGACCCTTGCCATGCATGATCTGCAGCAGCTTGAGAGTGGTGGTGTAGGCGGCGGTCGAGCCCATAGTCTCGTGCACGCGACGCACCGTGGATGGTCCCAGGTTCCACAAGACCTGGAGAATTTCCAACTCGCCATCGGTAGGGCGGCGTTTCAAGCGTCTCGAAATGACCCCCTAAATGCGGCGGGTTCTCTACGAAGTCGTTCGCAAACGCTACCAAAGCAATCGTAGACTTGTCAAGCGGCAGACAGTCAATACGAAGCGGATCCCGGGAGAACAAACGCAAAATGGAGACGCAAGTGTTGCAGACTGGTCGGTCTGAGGAAAGTCGCCCGGCTGACCGAGGCTTCATGACGCTGTCCGCTTCGCCGGGATCTTGCCAGGATTGTCGGGGGCGAGTCTTTGTCAGAAGTGGCTTTCCAGCGACGTCGTCGCGCACCAGCGGGAAACGAGCAGGTATTGATACAGTGTCTCTCTCGACTCGGGTGTATCGATTCTCTGCAGTGCGTTGAGGGCATTGGCCCGCACGTATCGATTCTCGTCCTCCAGGAGCGGCTTCAGGGCTGACAAGGCACCGTCTGAGCCGCGGCCGATCCGGGCCAGCGACCCCGCTGCATTCAATCGGACCCGCCAATCTTCGTCACTCAGAATGTGGGCCAGCATCTCAACCCCGGTGGCGTCGCCGATGGTACCCAGAGCTTCCGCTCCGTTGCGCCGGACCCATATATTCTCGTCCTCCAATGCGCGCTGCAGGGCCGGGGCGGCGCCTCGCCCCTGTCTGCCGATGGTTCCCAGTACGTCGGTTGCCGTCGCCCGCACCGCCCAGTGGTCGTGGCTACACAGATTCACCAGAGCGTCAATCGCTACAATTCCCGTGGCCGCCAGTGCGTGTGCCGTCGCCAGATCGGCGGGGTTTCCCCCTGCCGGGTTCGCCGGTGACGTTGCCAGATTGCTCTCCGAGCACGCTGCGGCTTCCGAGCACAGAGCGTCGACAAGAGGCGCCACCGCGCGCTCGCCAAGCGCGGCGAGTGAGTACATCGCCTGCAGACGGGCTCGTTCCTCTCCGTGGCACAGGTGGTCGACGGCGGTATCGATGTCGCCGACGAAGTCACCGGCTTTCTCCGTTGATCCTCGGAGCCAGTCCCAGACGTGGCTGGCCACGCCGTCGTGGTGGGTTCCCTCCCAGACGTGGCTCGCAGCGCCGTCCTGACGGATTTCGTCCCACCGTCCCGCCTCGAACGGGGTCGGCTCTTCCATCCGCAGGAACTGAAATTTGAGCATGTAGCGATTGCTGTTACTGGCGTTGACACACCCCCGGTGCCAGGAGTCGAAGTTGACGATCGCCACCGTACCCGCCTGCCCGGTTATAGCCATCTCCGCGGCTCCGTCCGCCTCCAGTTGCGCCGTCGTATTGTAGTGCTGATGTCCGGGAGCGATCGACGAAGGCCCCATGTCAGCGGTGACCGCCTGTGGGTAGTAAAACGCCATGGCCCACCGGCCGCGATGATGGCGCACCTTCTGATCGTAGACGTAATCGTCCTTGTGCCAGCCCTGCGCCTTGGCTCCCGGCCGCCGCAAGTGGCAGTAGCGGTGCGGGTGCATGACGTATCCCGGCCCCAGGATCCGGGTCAGCGCGCTGTGCACGGATGGTGTCTCGAAGACGCGCTGGATCTGGGGAACTCGAGGCAGGATGTTGTTACCGGGGTTGCCCTCCTTCTCCAGGACGTAGTCCAGTCGCTCGCAGATCTCGAGATGAAAATCAGCCGGCTGATCGCTGGCGACCAGGGTGTAGCCGCCCGCGAGGAACCCGCGCAGGGCGTCGTCCTGAAAGAGATGTTCTGTCATATCAACCGTCTGCTGTCGAAACGAGTCGTCGGCTTTCCGGTGTCATCAAGAGGGCCCTAAAGATAACGCTATCGCCGGCCCTGACGGGTCGCCAGTCAAGTTGATGTCTGCAGGTTGTCGGATTCCAGGCTCGGGATTTCCATAAGGCGCCCGTTGTTCATGCAGGCAAGTTGTCCGCCGTCCGCGACCAGCGACGAGCCCGTTATGAAACTGGCTTTATCCGACAGCAGGAACAAGACGATATTGGCAATCTCCTCTACCGCGCCGTAGCGTTTCAAAGGTACAAGCTTCGCATGTATAGACTTCAAGAGCCTACCTTCAGTCGACTGTTCATCCTTCATAGGGGTAGAGATGATGCCCGGACACACGGCATTGACGCGGATGTTGTCTTCCGCCAATTCTCCCGCGGCAGTGCGTGTGAGTCCGAGTAATCCGGATTTTGTAGTATCGTAGGCGTTGTTGCCGGTTGTCGATCTGAAAGCATTTCGGCTCGATATGTTGACGATTGCTCCGCCGCCGGCTAGTCTCATGATGGGTATCAGGTGCTTTATCATCAGAAAGGGCACGGTGAGATTGATTTGGACAACAGAATTCCAGTCTTCCTCAGTAGTGTGTTCAAGCAGGCTAGCCTTATGTATGCCGGCATTGTTGACGAGCTTGGTGATTGGACCATACTCATCGACGAGTTTCTGAACAAGATCAGGGATATCCCCAGTATGTGTGAGATCAAACTGTTCAAAATAGACGAGGTTGCCTCTGGTAGTGATTGTGGCTGGATCGAAGTGGCTGCGGTCGACAAGGATAACGCGCTCACCGTCATCAGCCAGAGCACTGGCGATTCCCAGCCCTATTCCGCTGGTGGCACCGGTGACCAGTGCAAATGAGTCCCTCCTGTCCATGGTCTCTGCTCCTATTTCTGCATGAGCTCAATCGGAATGCGATCGGGATCAAACATATAGAGGCTCCACTCTGTTCTCCCTGCGATCACGACTTCCAAGGGCGGGCAGTTGAAAGTCACTCCCGCCTCCAACAACCTGTGGTATAGCGCATGTATATCTTCTACGACTAGACCCAAGTGGGAGATTCCCACATGGTGCACATCCCTTTCTGCAACGACCCCCGGCGGGTTGATATATTGGATCAGTTCGAGTTTGAAGGACTCATCTTCGTCCTGAAGGGCGACAATGTGCAGGTGAGCATCTGCAAAACCGACAATCTGGTCATACGCTGGCAGGTTCTTTCTCACCGCATTCTTAATCACCTCCAGGCCTAATAGATCGCGGTAAAACTCAAGGGACTGCTCCATATCGGAAACGGTGAAACTATGATGGTCTACGGTGTAACGACTCATGATCGTCCGCTCGAGGTGGGATTTTCCGGGGGTGGGATTCTCTGGCTCAACCCGAGGACGCAGCGGTAAATGGTGTCGCTCGAACAGAAGCTGGACGGCAGCATCCTCACCACGGGCGTTGCAGGCAGCTTGCGCCATGCGGTATAAAATCGGGTCGACGGCTGCCAAGGTAGGACCGCCATGGTACAGGCGTCAATGGCTCACGGCCGGAGACCGCCGCCCGGGTACCGGCCGCCTTCGGGCGCCGCCGAGATGGCAGCTGCTGCGGGGCTCACTAGCTGAGCGAGCGGGACCGGTCTGGTAATTTGGTACGGTCCATCAGCCGAATTCTGGACTACGGCCATGGTGCCCCATAGTATTAGTGGGTGAGGTCATAGATTGTTGGGGACCTCTACGATGAGGATGGAGCCACCGAAGGCTCTATGAAGAAACGGAAAGAAAACGACTGATATGCCGAGTGCCAGCCATCAGCTGCTGCGCGGAATCATGCGTGAACGGATCATGATCATGGACGGTGCCATGGGCACGATGATCCAGCGGTGCGGATTTGGCCAAGAGGACTTCCACGGGGAGCGGTTTGCCGACCACGGACCGGACCTGACGGGCAACAACGACCTACTCGTGTTGACGAGGCCCGAGGCGATCCGCGGGATTCACGACCAGTACCTCGAGGCCGGGGCCGACATCATCGAGACCAATTCGTTCAACTCCACCTCAATCGCGCAGGCCGATTACGGCACGGAGGCGGTGGTGCGCGAGATCAACCGCGAGGCAGCGCGCCTGGCGCGAGCGGCGTGCGAGGATTGGACGGCGCGCACCACCGACAGACCGAGGTTCGCCGCCGGCGCAATCGGTCCCACCAATCGAACCCTTTCCATATCGCCGGACGTCAATGACCCTTCCTACCGCGTTATCACGTTTGACGATCTGCGGCAGTCCTACCGCGAGCAGGCACTCGGTCTGATCGAAGGCGGCGTACACGTGCTGCTCATCGAGACGATCTTCGACACGCTCAACGGCAAGGCTGCGATCGTCGCCGCATCCGAAGCGATGGATGAGATCGGTGTCCAACTGCCGGTGATGATCTCGGTCACCATAACGGATCGGAGTGGTCGGACCCTCACCGGCCAAACGATCGAGGCGTTTTGGGCGTCGATCGCTCATGCGCGTCCTCTGACGGTGGGGATCAACTGTTCATTGGGCGCCAGTGACATGCGTCCCTATCTGGTGGCGCTCGCCGAAGCCTGTGACTGCTTCGTGACCTGCCACCCGAATGCGGGCCTGCCCAACGCGTTTGGTGAATACGAGGAAAAGCCGGAGACGACGGCCGAACTCCTGCAAGACTTCGCAGAAAGTGGGCTGGTCAACGTCCTTGGCGGTTGTTGCGGTACGACCCCAGATCATATCTTCGCCATCGCGCACGCGGTGGACGGGTCGGCTCCACGACTACTACCAGAGGGCATGGACACCCCGGCGATGACTCAGTACAGCGGCTTGGAGGTCCTGACGGTCAGACCGGAGTCGAACTTCCTGATGGTCGGCGAGCGGACAAACGTAACCGGGTCGCGGCGATTCTCCAAGTTGATCCTGTCGAATGACTACACCGCCGCTGTCGAAGTGGCCATGGACCAGGTGCGCGGTGGCGCCAACATCCTCGATGTGAACATGGACGAGGGAATGCTCGACTCGGAGCAGGCGATGATCACGTTCCTCAACCTCATTGCCACCGAGCCGGACATCGCGCGTGTTCCATTCATGATCGACAGCTCGAAGTGGTCGGTGATCCTCGCGGGTCTCAAGTGCGTTCAGGGCAAGGGGATCGTCAACTCGATCAGCCTCAAGGAAGGGGAGAGGGAGTTCCTCGACCGGGCGCGGACAGTCATGCGGTTCGGCGCTGGCGTCGTGGTGATGGCCTTCGACGAGCAGGGGCAGGCGGATACCATCGAACGCAAGGTCGAGATCTGTCAGCGGGCCTACAAATTGCTGACGGGGGTGATCGGATTCCCTCCGCTGGACATCATCTTCGATCCCAATATCCTCGCGATCGCGACGGGTATCGAGGAGCACAACCGCTACGCACTCAACTTCATCGAGGCGACCAAGCAGATCAAGGAGACCTGTCCGGGTTGCAAGGTCAGCGGTGGCGTCAGCAACCTGTCGTTTTCATTCCGCGGCAACAACCTCGTGCGCGAGGCCATGCATTCGGCCTTCCTATACCACGCGATCAAGGCTGGCATGGACATGGGTATCGTCAACGCGGGGCAACTGGTGGTCTACGAGGACATTCCCGCCGATTTGCTGGAGCGCGTCGAAGACGTCCTCTTCGATCGGCGGCAGGACGCGACTGATCGGCTGATCCAGTTTGCCGCGACCATGAAGGGCGAGGCCACGAAGAGAGTTGAGGACCTCTCCTGGCGGGAAGGATCGGTGAACGAACGACTGTCGCACGCCCTGGTCCACGGGATCGTCGACTACATCGACGAGGACACGGAGGAGGCGCGGCTGGCGCAGGCGCGACCACTCGATGTCATTGAAGGGCCGTTGATGGACGGCATGAAGGTCGTCGGCGATCTCTTTGGCGCCGGTAAGATGTTTCTGCCCCAGGTGGTCAAGAGCGCGCGTGCGATGAAGCGCGCAGTCAACATTCTCGAGCCCTACATGGCATCAGAGAAGAATGCGAGATCGGCGCGTGGCACCATCGTTATGGCGACCGTAAAAGGCGATGTTCACGACATCGGCAAGAACATCGTCGGCGTCGTGCTTGGGTGCAACAACTACGAGGTCATCGATCTCGGGGTGATGGTTCCTTGCGAGACCATCCTGTCCACGGCGCGAGAGAAGGGCGCGGACATCGTCGGGCTCAGTGGGTTGATCACCCCATCGCTGGACGAAATGGTGTACGTCGCCAGAGAGATGGAGCGCTGCGGGATGCGCCTGCCCCTCTTGATTGGAGGGGCGACGACCAGCAAACAGCACACGGCCGTGAAGGTGGCCCCAAACTACCGAGAGAGCACGGTCCACGTCGCCGACGCTTCTCGGGTGGTAGGAGTGGTTTCGAGTCTCCTGGATGAGGAGAAGAAACCCGGCTTCGATGCCGAGAATCAAAACCTCCAGAATGGTCTTCGCGCGTTGCACGAGCAGCGACTCGAGTCTCCACTGATTCCGTACCGGACGGCCAAGAAGCGGCCTTACAACGTGGACTGGGACAAAAGAGAACTGGCGAGGCCGGCGTTCCTCGGCCGCCGCGTCGTGAACGAGTTCGATCTCACCGAAATCGTTCCGTTCATAGACTGGACATTTTTCTTTCTAGCCTGGGAGCTCAAGGGTCGCTACCCGGCGATTCTCGACCACCCGAAGTACGGCGCCGCGGCGCGGGAAGTCTTCGCGAATGGTGAGGAGTTGCTGCAGAAGATCATCGACAAGGGCCAGCTCACGGCCCGCGCGGTGCGAGGATACTGGCCCGCCAACAGCGATGATGACGACATCGTGTTGTTCACGGACGAAACCCGCACCCAGGAACTAATGCGCTTCAACATGCTTCGCCAGCAACGCACCTCGGCCGAGTCGACCCCGGCGCGGAGCCTCGCCGATTTCGTCGCGCCGATCGAGAGCGGTAAGAGCGACTTCATCGGCACGTTTGCGGTCACGGCAGGCATCGGGGCCAACGAGCTTGCTGACCAATACGAGCGAGAGGGGGACGACTACAACTCGATTCTGGTCAAGGCGCTCGCCGATCGTTTGGCTGAGGCGCTCGCCGAGATGCTGCACAAGCGATCGCGCGCTGAATGGGGCTACGGAGAGTCGGAGGACTTGTCCAACGAGGACCTGATCAGGGAACGCTACGACGGCATCCGCCCGGCGTTCGGCTATCCGGCCTGTCCCGACCACACTGAGAAGAGGAAGCTGTTCGAGCTCCTACAGGCTGCGGACATCGACATGAACCTGACCGAAAGCTGTGCGATGACCCCTGCAGCCAGCGTCAGCGGGCTCTACTTCGCCCATCCAGACGCACGTTACTTCAGCGTCGGCCGCATCGACCGAGACCAGGTTGAGGACTACGCCCACCGCAAGGGAATGGACCTCAAGGTCGTCGAACGCTGGCTCCAACCCAACCTCGCCTACGATCCGAACTGAAGCGGGGGGACAGGCGAGAGGAGGAGGTCAGCGGACCTCAGAGACCAGCGAATACTACTCTCGAACGGTAGTTCTGGTTAGTCCCGCGCGACTGGAGAGCAGAGCTGGACAAGAAGTTACCGAATTTCCCGGTCTCCGCGGCGCCCGGTGCGCCTGAGTTCGTTGGGAGGGAGGAGAAGCGCCTGATGCCATCCAGGCACAAGTTCGATGAGCTGGTTCAACGTGACGAGGGTGAGGTTCGTCTGGCCGAGGCTGCGCTGTTCTTCGCGGTGGACCATTGTCGCGGCTTGAAGATCGCCCCCTGGCTGAATCGGCTCGACGAGCTCGGGCGGCGTGTAGAGGCCCAACAAGCTGGTACTGGCCCCGAACAAATCGATGCGCTGCGTACGGTTCTGGTTTACGAAGAGCACTTTGCGGGCGACACCGAAGACTACTACGACTCCAGAAACAGCTTGCTGAACAAGGTTCTGGAGCGCCGTGTCGGCATCCCGATCTCGCTGTCAGTTGTCTGGCTGGATATCTGCCACCAGCTGAGTTGGCCGTTTGTTGGTGTTGGACTTCCGGGTCACTTCATCATCAAACGGATGGGGTCCGATGAGGAGATGTTCGTTGATCCATTCAACAACGGCCGCGCGCTCAGTCGCGCGGACTGCCAGCGAATCGTAAACGGTATTCATGGTCAAATCGTGCCCCTAGCGGATTCGCTGTTCCAAGCCAGCACGAAGAAGGAGATCCTCGTTCGCATGCTGAACAATTTGCGGGCGATCTGTATTGGCCGACAAGCGTGGTACGAGGTGACTCTCATTCTTGCCCGGATGCTTGCGGTGGTGCCGGGCACTGTCGAGCTCGATCGCGAGCTGACGATCGCGACCGCCAACCTATCCAAGCTCAACTGACGTTCGGCCCGCCCGGCGATTTACCCAAGCTCAGCCAGCGTTAGCCGTTTCGAGACCGCCTCCGAGGACACATTGGCAGACGACCCCTATCACAGCACCCACCCGCTGACCTTTGCCGTATGCGCCGATATCCACCAGGACATCATGCACGACGGGGCCCTGCGTCTGCAAGCCTTCGTCGAGGCAGCCGCAGACGCCCGGGTGGACATGGCGGTCCAATTGGGCGATTTCTGCCAGCCGACCGAGGCCAACCGTCCTTTCCTAGATATCTGGCAGGCTCTAGCCCTGCCGCGTTACAACGTGCTGGGCAACCACGATATGGACGGCGGAGCCAGACGCCAGCAGACCGTGGCCTACATGTCCATGCCCGACCGCTACTACTCTTTCGCCACCAAAGGCTGGCACTTCGCGGTGCTGGACGGCAACGATCCCTCCGATCCGCCGAGGTCGGGGTACGCCTGCGGGATGGCGGCCGATCAGATCGACTGGCTTGGCGCTGACCTGCGGGCCACTGACCTGCCCGTAGTCATTTTCATCCACCAGGCAATGGACCGGGGCGACCTGGATAGCGCGGCGGAAGTGCTGACGCTGTTGGATGAGATCAACCGAGACGCCGGTTGGCAGCAGGTAGTCGCCGTGTTCAGCGGTCACCACCACCTCGACTACGCGACCTGCCTCAACGGCATCTGGCACATCCAGGTAAACAGCATGTCCAACTACTGGATGGGCGGCGATTTCCTCCAAGTGCGCTACGGCGAGCGCATTGACGCGACCTTCCCCTATATCAAGTACACCGCGCCCTACAAAGATCCGCTCTTTGCCTTGGTCAGGCTGGAACCGGGCGCTACCATCCACATCGAAGGCGTCGACAGCGAATGGGTAGGGCCATCGCCAGGTGACCTGGGGTTCTTGCGGGCGCACGGTGCCTCCCTGCCGCTGGCCGGGGCCAGCGTGCGACCAGGAATAACCACGCGCCTGCTGCAGTCTCCGACTGACCAATGAGGGCAGCGCCGGCCGGTAAGCGCAGAGGGTGTCTCCCTGAGTTATGGTGTCGCGGACGGTGGCCTGCAGGTGCTCGTCCGCGGTTCTGGTGGCCCCCCGGCTGAGCTGACGACCGGCACTTACCCATCCGCCAGCGCTTCGCCCAGATCGCCTATCAAGGCAGGCTCGCCATCTCGAGATCAGCTTCTCGAGGTGCCTTTCCCGTCAGGCTACTCACTTCACGCCGCCGCCGGGCTCCTCCAGTGAGCTATGCCCATGCTGTCGATTGGCTCATATTATTGGTCCGTCCAGTTGCCCTATGTCAATCGGAGGCTCCCCATGCAACTCGTCTCACGTACCTGCTGCCTGGCCTTTCTCCTGGCAGTACTCCTGTCCGGCTCGTCGGAAGCGCAGATTCCCGGCCATCCGATCGCCGGCTACGCCGATCGCCTCAGCGTGCAGCCGGGCCAAGTCATCCGCTTCATGGTCAGCAGCGAGGCGCCTCAGTATGACGCGCAGCTGGTTCGCCTTATCCATGGAGACACGAGCCCCCGCGGACCCGGTTACCGGGAGCAGGAGCTCAACGGCTCTTTTGACGGGTCCTACCAGGGCCGCCTGCAGCCCCTCGAAAACGGCTCCAGCGCAGTGGTGGCGGATCACACCGCCCTCGACCTGACCGGCAGTTTCAGTCTGGTGGCCTGGATCTACCCCACGACACCCGACTCGGGTACCCAAGCCATCGTCAGCAAGTGGTCGGCAGCGGATCGGTCGGGCTACGCCCTGTGCCTTGAAGAAGACGGCAGCGTGGGACTGCGCTTCGGTGACGGCACCCGTGAGGCTCGGATGCGAACAGGTGCCTCCATCCCCGTATACCTGCGGTCGGAGAAGGCCTACCCCGTCGGCGATCCCCTGCACAGCTCGCTGTGGCTGCTGGCGGCGGCCACCTTCGACGCGACCACGGGTATCGCCACGGTGTATCAGCTGCCCGGCACCGCCTGGCCGAATCACCCGGCGGCGGGAATGGCGAGTGCGCAGACGGGCGCGCACTCCGTGGCGGCCAACGACCTCGCCCTGATGATTGCCGCCACGCCTGGCTTGAATGGTGCCCCTTCGAGCGAGCATTTCAACGGCAAGATCGAAGCGCCCCGCATCTACGATCGTGTCCTGTCGGCAGAGGAAATCACGGGCTTGGCACAAGGGAGGATTCCCCCCGACCCGGTGGCCGCCTGGGACTTCTCCCTCCGCATGCAGACCCGAGAATTAGAAGACACCTCCGGTAACGACCTCCACGGGCACACCCGACACTTTCCCAAGCGCGCCGTGACCGGGCACGGCTGGGACGGCAGCGAAATGGACTTCGCGCGAGCTCCCGGGCACTACGGCGCCATTCACTTCCACGACGACGATCTCGACGACGCCGGCTGGACCGTATCCTTTGAGTACACGCTGCCGGACGCTCTAAAGAGCGGCATCTACGCCGCCCGCCTGCGTGCGGGACAAGACGAGGATTACATCCCCTTTTACGTGCGACCGACCGCGGGAACGGCGACCTCCGAGGTGGCCCTGCTCGTTCCCACCTTCAGCTACCTCGCCTACGCCAACGGCTTCGGCGTCGGCGGCAAGCAGTTGTTGAGCCTCTACGACAAACACTCAGACGGCAGCGGCGTCACCTACTCCTCGCGCCTGCTGCCGATCCTCAACATGCGACCCAAACTCAGTGGGAAGTGGGAGGAAGTGACCTTTCCCCATCAGTTCACCGCCGACCTGCACCTCGTCGACTGGCTGGAGAACAAGGGCCATAGCTACGACGTCATCACCGACGAGGATCTGCACTGGGAAGGAAGCGCCCTGCTTTCGCCGTACCGCGTTATCCTCACCGGTTCCCACCCCGAGTACTGGTCGGAGCAGATGCTGGACGCCCTGACCGACTACCTCAACCAGGGCGGTCGCCTGATGTATCTGGGTGGAAACGGCTTCTACTGGGTGACGAACATCGATCCGGTGCTCAGACATACGGTGGAGATCCGCCGCTGGGGAGGCACCCAGACCTGGGGCGCTCAACCCGGAGAGCACTATCTGAGTACTACGGGAGAGATGGGTGGTTTGTGGCGGGCGCGGGGCCGCGCCCCGCAGCGGCTCGTGGGGGTCGGCTTCACCGCCCAGGGACCGGGCCACGGCATGCCCTTCGCACGCCAGCCCGACAGCTTCGACCCACGCGTCAGCTTCATCTTCGAGGGCATAGGCGATGAAGAGCTCATCGGCGACTTCCCCAACCTGGTCATGGAGTACGGCGCCTCCAGCTTCGAGATCGACCGCATGGACTTCCAGCTGGGCACGCCGCCGCACGCCCTGCTGCTGGCCACCGCCTCCGGTCACCCGGCGCAGTATGTCCACGTCATCGAGCAGGTCTACCAGTCCAACCTGGGTCCGGTGGACGCGCTGGTGAAGTCGGACATGGTCTACTTCGAGTACCCGGAAGGTGGAGCCGTGTTCTCGGTGGGCTCTATTGGGTGGGATGGTTGTCTGTCGTACAACGGCTACGACAACAACGTCTCCCGCATCACCGATAACGTGCTGCGCCAATTCCGCGGGGAGGCAGAGTGAGTCGTGCCGCCATGGCTATCCGCCTGGGTGGCGGCGAGGAAGCGGCACAAGCTCTCGCATGCGCCCGTTCAGATGGCACGCCGAACCCGGCATGAACCCGAAGTCCTTGGGGAAGATCGACCATCACGATCAAGAGCCGTGGAAACAACCACTGCGTTCATCGAGGACCTCTCGGCATTCGGTTGCGAAATCAATCCAAGGACCGAACAGCAGCCCCCCCAAGCACCAAGACCCCAAACTTCTACCTGGGCCGCCAGTGCACGGCCCCAATTTCTCCCACTGTGAATCATCGAGGTGCTGACCATGAAGATTGCGGATATTCAGATCATCCCCATCCGTCC
>PBRM01000286.1 GCA_002725915.1 Gemmatimonadota bacterium | reverse complement strand
TCTGCTGATGCCCTCCTGGAGTGACTTTGCGCGGGGATTGCTCTGGCCTGCCATTCCCTTGTTGGATGGGGATGGCCTGCCGTGGACGATCGCCCTGATGGGGGGTGTGGGAGGTACCGTCACCATCCTGTGCTACGGTTACTGGATCCGCGAGGAGAATCGATTCAGTGCCGCCGATCTGAGCCTGTGCCGTGTTGATCTGGCGGTGGCCTACGCCATGACCGCGCTGTTCGGCCTGGCCATGGTGGTGCTCGGCAGCACGATTCAGGTGGAGGGCCGCGGCGCGGCGCTGGTGATCAAGCTGGCGGCAAGGCTGGGAGACGAGCTGGGACCTGTCGGGATGTGGGCCTTCCTGCTGGGCGCCTTTGGGGCGGTTTTCAGCAGCCTGTTGGGAGTCTGGCAGAGCGTACCGTATCTGTTCGCGGATCTGTGGGGAAGGATACGCGACCGACCCGCTCCCCCCGATCGCCGTGCGGACACCACATCACCCGAATACCGCTGGTATCTAGTCGGCATAGCGCTCCTGCCGATGATCGGATTGTGGGTGGGCTTCGCCAGAATGCAGAAGCTCTACGCCATCGTCGGAGCGCTTTTCATTCCCATGCTGGCGATCGTGCTGCTGCTGTTGAACGGCCGTGTGGCCTGGGTCGGCGAACGCTTCCGCAACCGCCCGCTGATGTCCGCCCTGCTACTGATCATCCTGGTCTTCTTTCTCACCGCGGGCGGGCTGTCGGTGCGCAGAGCCTTCGGGGGTTGACCCGCGTGCGGCCGCGCCTCACTGCAACTCCCGCAGGCAATCGCGGACGGCCGATGTCAGGTGGTCGACGTGCTCTCGCTCCATGGGCAGAGAGAGGTTGCCGCCGTCGCGCCAGTAGATGTCTCGATTCAACAGACTGAAGTGAAGCCAGCGCTGCAGGAGGCTGTCGTCGGCGGCGGCCTGGCGGTAGTTGCGCGGGGCCTCCGGCAGGAAGTAGACGCGGAAAATCGATCCGACGGCGATGACCGACGCCGGCACGCCGGCCGCGTCGAAGGCGGTCTGGAGATCGCCGACGACGACTGCAGTCAGCGAATCCAGCTTCTCATAGGCTTGGGTCGTCATCGCGCGCAGGGTCGCCAGTCCGGCGTTCAAGGCGAAGGGGTTGGCGTTGAAGGTGCCCGACTGTGGGATCGCGGGAGGGCCGGAGGCCGGGTCGTAGAGGGCCATGAGGTCGGCGCGTCCCCCGAAGACGCCACCCGGTGTGCCGCCGGCCACGACCTTGCCCAGACAGGTCAGGTCGGGGACGACGTCGAACACGGCCTGGGCTCCACCGGCCGAAGCTCTGAAGCTGACGATTTCGTCGAATATAACCAGCGCTCCGGCGCGGTGCGCGATCTCCAGCAGCCCTTTGAGGAAATCGCCCTCCGGAAGGGCCAGGCCCGCCCCGGTGGAGACGGGATCGACGATGACGGCGGCCAGATCGCCGGCGTTGTCGCCGATGATAGACTCGCAGGCCGCCAGATCGTTGAAGGGGAGCACGAGGACGTCCTCGGTGACCGCGGCGGTCAGACCCGCGGTCGACGGCACTGAGCGCGGGCGATCGTCCGGGCCCAGTTCAGGCCCCAGCGGAGGCAGAAAGCTGACCATGGCGTGCTCGTCGATGCCGTGGTAGGCGCCCTCGAATTTCGCGGTCTTGTGCCTGCCGGTGAAAGCTCTAGCCGTCCTCAGGGCATTCAGCACGGCTTCGGTGCCCGAGCTGCAGAAGCGCAGTAGCTCCAGGGAGGGGATGCGCTCGCGCAGCAGCTCGGCCATCTCAACTTCCAGCACCTGTGGTCGGGGGAAGCCGGTGCCCTTCGGCAGCTGCTGTTGCAGCGCCTGTACGACCGCGGGGTGGGCGTGACCGAGAATCAGGGCGGTGTTGTTGTTGACGAAGTCGAGCAGGGGGTGCCCGTCCAGGTCGAAAAGCAACACGCCCTCGCCGCGGTCGGCGTAGAAAGGAAAGGGGTCCATGTGGGTGCCGGTGCGGGTATTGCCCCCGGGCAGCGACTGCTGGGCGCGAGCGAACATCTCCCGCGAGCGCGGATTCCGATCCGTGTAGGCAGAGACGGCGGCGCCCACAGCAGCCTGGAGCTGCTCTCGATCCCGGCGGGTTTTTTCGGTCTGGGTCATGCTATCCGTAGGCCCCATGGGGGAGGAAGCCGAGCAGCTGCCTCAGGCGAGGGTCGGCGTCCCGATACACGTGCTCGGGCATCGTGTAGTTCATGAAGGGAGCGTACTTGTGGCCGATGATGCGCCGGGCGTAGCTGATCTGCGTAATATAGCGCACCCGGTCACTGGTATTGGGTCCGCCCTGGTGCCAGACCTGATTGTTGAACATGATGACGCTGCCGGCGGGGCCGAGGTTGGAGACCACCTCGTCTTCATGTGCGGTACCTTCGATCGGATTGGGCGGGGCACCGCCGAAGAGGTGGGACCCGGGTATAACCTGGGTCGGGCCGTGCTCCACGGTATCGACGTCGGTCAGGTAGTAGTTGCAGGTGAAAATCAGGACGGGAAGACGAACGTTGGTCGGTGGCTCACCTTCAGTGACGAGGTAGTGGCTGGCGTCGTCCTGATGCCAGGTGCTGAGGCCGCCGCCGACCGGAGAGCGAAAGCTGTTGTTGTGAATGACGTGGCAGACCTCGGCGATGAGGGCCTCAGCGAAGGTGACGATGGGCTCCAGGTCGAAGAGCCGCAGGTTGGCGCGGCTGGTCTCGAACATGCGGTGGTGAAGGTGGATTCTCGCCCTCGGATTGGCGGGTTGATCCTCCAGCACGCGGTCGAGGTCGGAGCGGAGCTCGGCCACGTGCTCCGGCGAGAGCACGTTTCTCAGAAAGAGGTAGCCGTCCCGGTGGAACTGATCGACCCAGGCGTCGATCTGCCGCCGGTCGATGGTCCGGTTCGCGAGGGGGACGAGATCGGCGGCAGCAGACATGGGCGAAGTTAGACAAATACCGATATAAGGAAAAAGGATGGTCGCAGGTTAAGAAGGCCAATATGCACGTCGGTGTCCAGGGATTGGAAACAACTCGGCACGATCTTCAGTTCTTACGGCAGGGGGTGACGCCCATCGCGCTGATCCAGGCGGTGACGGCGGTGCTGCAGAAGCCCTTCAGGCTCCGGCCTGTTGGATTTGCTGCCGTCCCTGATCCGCGAGGCAGCTCTGTCAGCGAGAGAGGCCCAGCCCTGGCGGCGTGAGCGGCTGCTGCTATGGCCGGCCCTTACCGGCCGACAACGCTTCCGATCCGTAGAACGGCCCGACGGCAGATTTGCGGGCGGAGCGTTCGGGTCTCAGCCTATGACCCGCATGGGCAGCTGGGGCGTCTGTCGATCGGCGCCGAAGTCCAGCTCCAGGCGATCGTCGCCGTGCTCGAAGCACATGCGGCCTGTACCGAGGGCTGCCTCTACACCTGGAGCTTCATAGAGGGGGTAGGCCTCGTAGTCTACGGCTTTGCCATCGATGAGATGGGGGCCGTCGTAGTGCATCTCCAGGCGGGTCTTGCGAAAGCTGTGAACGGCTATGCGTCCCTCCCCCGGCCAGCCGTTGAGATCCAGATGCAGGCTGGTCCGCCGGCGGCAATAGGCGTCAAATCCGCCGGTCTCATCTGCCTCTACCGCCTCGAGCACCAATCCCGGCTGCAGCGAGTCGACGCGCAGCAGCCAGCCATCGATGAGATTCCCTTTTCGCATCATGATGTTGGCGTTGCTGCCCTCGCGGATCTCGAGCCAGCGGTAAGGGCCTAGGGGCCGCAGGCCGAGGTGGAATTCGCCGGCATCTGCCAGTATCCATCCGTCGCGCTCGCACCAGTCGAGGGATTTCGGCAGGAAGATGTTCAGGTAGGGGCTGTCGTCGTCGGCGGGGATGCTGTAGAGGAGGACGATGGCGCCTTCATGCTGCATCATGCGTTCGTAGGGTGAAGCCCCGAAGAGGCGATCGGGGTACTGCAGGTACGGCTTGTCCGAGCTGATGCTGCGGCCGATGGCGTGCGGCAGGCCGGGGAGAAAGGCGCTGAAGCGGCCGGCGCTGCGGTAGGGATGATTGCAGACGACCGTCCCCTCCTGGTCCGGCGCCAGCCAGCTCAGATCCCAGGAGACCAGATCGATGGGAGCCGCCGGTGCCCCGGGGAGGCCTACCTGGGTCGAGCCGAGGGCGAAAGAAGGGGTCAGATAGGTGTATTTGCGCACGGGCGCCGCGGCGCGGTCGACGTGCCGGTAGATACTGCGCGGCGCCTTCGTCTTCTTGACGACACGGGGTTCACGGCGGTCTAGCGCCAGAGCCGCCAGGACCGCGGGCGGGCGGTAACGAGCCGTCAGCGCCGGGGTGACAAACCCCTGGCAGTGTCGCTCGGGATCGAAGTCCTCGTCGCCGAAGTAGAGGTAGTGCAGCCCCTGGACGGGCCCGATGTGGGTTTTCGTGTTCTCGCGGTAGCCTTCGCGGCTGTGTCCGCCGGCCCAGGCGCCGTGGAAATACTCGAGGGCCATGTCGGCCACCAGCAGAGCCAGCATGTGCTCGGCCTGGTGGCGCATATGGGGATCGCCGGCGTGGTCGGCAAGGGCTATGTAGGGGGCGCAGTGCTCGGCGATGTAACCGGTCGAGTCGTACTCGTGGTGGCCGTTGACGGCCGTGCGGGCGATCATGCCCAGGATCCAGCGACTGGCCTCGTCGCGCAGGACCTCGGGCGGCAGGCCGTTCCACAGCAGCTCCTCGTCGGCCCAGCGCTCTGCCCCCAGCAGGCTGCCGACATAGTACATGAGCCAGTGATTTTCCGTATTGCCGCGCACCGGGAGGTCGGACGTCATCAGCTGCCTAATGCGGTCCACCGCAGCGGGCTCCAGGCGATCTTCCCAGCGCACCAGCAGCATCAGGGCGGAGAAGATTTGAAAGGGACCGCTCTCTTCGTTCAAGCCGCGCTCGACGATGGCGCTTACTTCGCCGGCATCGCCGCCACCGTCCAGCAGGGCGTGGGCCGTCCACATGGAATTGCAGGCGCCCCGGTCGCGCATGGCCTCCAGCATCTGCCGGGCGCGGGCGTCCACCTGGCGGCGGTATTCTGACTCACTCACGGTGTCGATCCCTCCGGAGGCAGGATGGCCATGACGCTGTCAAAGTTGCCGCGTTGCCGCCAGCTGTCGCCGGCGTCCTCGCTGCGCCACAAACCGCCCGGACACGCGCCCGCCAGCCACAGGTCGTGTTCCCGGGGGTGGGAGGCGAGGACGGAGACGAGAATACGCGGCCCCAGGCGACGCCAGGTACTCCGGCCGTCGCCGACGCAAACCCCCTCGAGGGTGCCGGCCAACAGGCGGTCGGGCCCGGCCGGCGCCAGGGCGAAGACGGCGCCGTCGTCGAGGCCGCTGCCGGCTCGCGACCAGGAGAGGCCATCGGCGCTGTGCCAGACTCCGCGGTCGTCGGTAGCGGCCCAGAAGCGGTCGTAGGCGCGCAGCAAAGCGCGGCACGGCGTGCCGGTGAGGCTGGTGCGCTCCCACCCGTTACCGTCCTCCCCGTAGGCGAGGACCCCGGCTTCGGTGCCGACCAGCCAGCGTCCCGGGCTCGTTGGATCTGCCAGGATGGCGTTGCTGAAGCGCTCGTTTATGCTCAGGGCGTCAGAGCGGCTCGTCCAGCGCGTCGCTCCGAGATCTCCGCGCCGCCCCCAGGCAATGCCGTAGGGGGAGGCCGCCACGACCCCGGGGTCGCCCGACGTCGGCGCCAGGGCGAGAATCTCGGTCAGGGTCTCGTCGTGCAGCTGGGTGAACCGCGCGCTCTCGGTCAATACTTCGAAGAGCCCCCACATGGCGCCTACCACCAGCCGGTGCGGCTGGCGGAGCACCGCCTTGACCGGATAGCCGAAGGCTCCTGTGCGCTCCCAGTCTACTCCATCGGCGCTTCGCCAAATTCCATGACTGGCAATCAGCCAGTCGCGTCCCCAATCTGACATCGACGATTCCAAGTTAGTCGATAGAGGTTAACCGATCCCGCGTTCGGGGCTGTGGACGCGGACGACAGAAGACAATAGAATACGCGGACCGGCACTCCCGCGTAAAGGGGGGCTTGCCGCGCAGTCGCCGGGTAGTGACCGGGCAGCTGATTCGCCGTCTGCAGGACCGTCGTTCGCCGCAGCCGCTGGCGAAGGGGGCCGCCTTCAGCTGCTGACGTGTGGCGGCTGCGGTCGCAGCACAGCTGCAGCGCCCTTTGGAAGCTGTGATGAATCGATCCAGCACAGTCTCATTCCCACTGGGAACTAGCGCTGGCTGATGTCTGGCGTGGCTTGTCGACGGCATCCGAGCGCTCGGTATTGTCGTCGCCGGCAACCTGGACGCTGGCTGTGCACGCTGTCCATGGGTGGCAATCCTCCTCCGCCTACGGGGCCGTCTGCGAGGGAGTCTGCGGGGCCGCCTCCCTCTCTCCCGGGCGTTGCGGCGTCACCGAGGAGAGGCTGCCGAGCTCCCTGAGCCGGGGGAAGAGTCCCGTCCAGGCGGCCACCACTGCCAGGCTGCCGATACCCCCGCTGACGACCGAGATTACCGGGGAGAAGAACTGGGCCACCAGTCCCGACTCGAAGCCGCCGAGCTCATTCGACGAGCCGACAAAGATAGCGCTGACCGCGGAGACGCGACCTCGCATTTCGTTGGGTGTGCTCATCTGCGAGATGACCTGACGAATGACCATGCTGACGTTGTCGAAGGCGCCGGTGAGGGCCAGCATGAAGAGGGAGAGCCAGAAGTTGTGCGAGAAACCGAAGGCGATGGTGGCGACGCCGAAGCCGGCTACGCAGGCGAGTAGAACTCGGCCCGACCGCCTAATTGGCGGCAGATGGGCCATGAGCAGCGCCGTGATGCAGGCGCCCACAGCCGGAGCGGCGCGAAGCCACCCGAGGGCGGCTTCGGGACCCAGTCCAACGGGCTCCAGGTCGACGATCTCGCGGGCGAAGATGGGTAAGAGGTAGACGGCGCCACCCAGGAGTACGGCGAACAGGTCGAGGGAGATGGCGCCCAGAAGGAGCTTCTGGCCCCAGACGTAGCGCAACCCTACCGCCACCTGCGCCACCATGTTTCCCCTCTGGGTGCGTTGGCCTGCGGGCAATCGCATGAAGGAAAGAAAAACGATGAACAAGGCGGATGAGAGAGCGCTCAGTACATAAGCCGCCTGGATGCTAAAGGCGATGACAAAGCCGCCGATGGCCGGGCCGCCAATACCGGTAATCTGCATGAAAGTGGTGCGCCATTTGGCGGCGTTCTCAAAGAGCGCGCCCGGGACCAGCAAGGGCGTGATGGCGGCGCGCGCTGGCCATCCGAGGCGCAGAAAGGCAGAATCCAGAAAGAGCAGGAGATACATCCACTCGATCTGGGCTTCCTGCCAACTGAGGGCGCCCAGACCCAGGGAAGTGAAGGTGGCGCCGGTCAGGCTGAGCATCATCAGCTTGCGCCGATCGAAGACATCGGCCAGGTAGCCCGCTGGCAGGGTGAACAGGAGCATGGGGATGGCCTGTACCAGGCCGACCAGGCCGAGGGAGAGAGCCTCACCGGTGCGGTCGTACATTTCCCAGCCGATAGCCAGGCCCTGGGCAGCGGTACCCATGCTCACCAGCGAGGTGGCGATGAGGTAGCGCCGGAAGAGGGGGACGCGCAGAGCGCTGTAAGGGTCGTGGCTGGGGGGAGAGGCCAAATCGGGGCTCGGGTGTCGGCAGCTCACTGCTGTGCGGGTGCGTGTGTGGTGAATATAAGGCTACCTCGTTAGCGGGGCGCAGGCAGCATCAGCATCGCAAACTTGTATCGTCCGCGGTTCGCCAAAGAAACC
>PBRM01000005.1 GCA_002725915.1 Gemmatimonadota bacterium | reverse complement strand
CCGGAAAGCCGTGCACATTGAACGATCATCTGCCCAATCGCCCCAAGGCCAAAGACCGCCACTCTATCCCCCAAGCGCACAGGGGCATCCCTCACCGCACCTACCGCAAAATCCGAGGGGTCCCAATACATTAACGCCTGAGGACTGACTCCTTCCGGAGCGATGCGGACCCTCGACTCAACGACCGTATGCGTCTCTCGAACTGGAAAATGACCTAAGAGGCGATCCCCGATCTTCAGTCTCTCGACTTCGCTCCCCGCTTCCAGGACTTCCCCAAGGCACATGTTGCCAAGTCGCATTGGAAAGCGATTTGCCTCGCCGCTCTGGCGCCGGTGCAGCCGATATTCGCCATCCCACGGCTCCATCGCATCTGCCGAGTCGCCGCGGAACGCCCGCAGCTCCGTCCCATGCTTGACCGAGCTGAAGATGCTCTTGAGACGAACTTCATCCGGCTTAAGCTCCAACTCTTGGTATTCTCGAAAGACTGCGCTGTTCGGAATGTCGCCTATGAGCTCGAGTGGCATTGTAGTTACTCCACAGGTTCGGCCGTAATGAATTGAATCGAAGATAGCATCATGCGGCTTGTACAATCAAATGATTGTATCAGGGGTTGGGGGTTCGAGTCCTCTTGGGTTCGCCATTAATAACTCGTGCAAAACCAGGCACTTGCGACAACCTAACGGGTTCTTGCGAGTGCCTTTTTCTAGGTGCCTTCAGCCTTGGCGACCACCTGGTGACCATAGTACCGCAGGCGCTCGATTGCAGCCTTTTCATGGTCCGAATCGCCTCCCCACACCTCCCAGGCCTCACCGTCTCTGCTATCCGCCCGAACGGGGCCCTGCTACCCCGGGCGGCACCTTGTCCCGGGGGCTTTGAAATACCTATACTCTAGCCAATTTGGAGGGGATTCGAAATGGGAGCTGCTGAAGACTATTTCGCGCGGACGATGGATCTGTTGCAAAGCCTGGGCGATACCCAGATGGACAATATCGACCAGGCGGCCGAAATCTGCAGTGAAAGTATCGCCAACGGCGGGTTGGTCTTCCTCTTCGGTGCGGGACACTCGCGGATGATGTGCGAGGAAATGACACCGCGCCAGGGATGCTACGTAGGTTTCTTCGCTCTGGTCGAACATGCGGTATCGGCCCATGCCTCGATCGTCGGCACCAACGGTTTGCGCGGACCGCTCTTTTTGGAGAAATACGAAGGCTATGCCGAGGAAATCCTCAAGGGGTTCCAGTTCGGTCCGCACGACGCATTCATCCTGATCTCGACCAGCGGCATCCGACCGCTGATCGTCGAAATGGCGATGGGGGCCAAGGAGCGGGGCTTGCCGGTGATCGCGATGCTCTCCAAACCGCATGGCGACCAGTCGCCACCGGCGCACTCGTCGGGTCAGAAGCTGATGGACCTGGCCGATGTGGTCTTGGACAACCAATGTCCGCCGGGAGATTGCGTGCTGGAGCTCGAAGGATTGGAGTGGCGGACGGGGCCGGTATCCACTGTGACGGGGGCAATGATCATGAATATGCTGCGCTGCGAAGTGGCAGAGCGGTTGCTGGCGCGGGGGGTGAAGCCCGAGTTGCTGCCGAGTCATCAATTTGTGGGCAATCTCAGCGCGGAAGAACAGTTGGACCGGTTTTACGAGCGCTACCGGAAGAGCCTGAAACACCTGTACGAGTAATCCCGATGATGTCCTGGTCGCCCCTCTCATGGCGAGACTCGATCGAATGCGGAGTTTAGAGGGAAAAGTCTGTCTGATCACCGGCTCGACCGGCATTGCCGAAGCCACGGCAATCAAAGCCGTGAAGGAGGGCGCCAGGGTATTTGTAACCTCGCGCACCGAAGCCAACTGCAGAAGCCTGGCCGAACGGTTGGGTGAGCATGGAGCGTGTCGAGCCGCTGAATTGACCTGCAAAGAAGAGGTGTCGGCAGCCGTAAGCGCCTGTGTCGATAAATGGGGCAGAATCGACGGATTGTTCAATGTGGCGGGGATCAGCGGCCGGCGCTTTGGCGACGGGCCGTTGCACGAGTGTACGGAGGAGGGGTGGGATGTCACCCTGGATGCGAATTTGAAGAGCGTGTTTTTGGTCTGCCGCGCGGTATTGCCAGAGCTCTTGCAGCAGGAACCGGATACCAGCGGGATACGGGGTGCAATTCTCAACATGGCCAGCGTGCTGGCTTTTGCGCCGGAGCGGAAGTTCTTCGCCTCGCATGCCTATGCAGCGAGCAAGGGGGCGATCCTGGCTTTGAGCAAGGCGATGGCCAGTTATTACGCACCGCACAAGATTCGCATCAACGCCATCGCGCCGGCCCTGGTGGAAACGCCGATGAGTCGGCGAGCTGGAGAAAACGAAGAGGTTATAGCGTTCATGGAGGACAAACAACCACTCGGAGCGATGATGGCGGCGGCGGACGTGGCGGCAATGGCCGTCTTCCTCTTGGGGGACGGAGCACGGGCGATCACGGGGGACACCGTGACGGTCGATGCGGGTTGGTGCGTGAGTTGACGAGAGGAATAGCACGGTGAAAGAATATGTCATTGGATTCGACGTGGGGGGCACCCGGCTCAAGAGTGGTGCGGTGACCCGGCGGGGACGGATGCTGGCACCGGGGATCAATCCATCGGGATTTGCGCTGGGGATGGGCAACCTGCTCAAGACGCTCAAGGATGAAGTCGCGCGTATTGCCGATAAAGTCGGCGGCCAGCCACGGGCGATTGGGCTGGGTTTTCCCGGGGCAGTGGATCCGCAGGTCGGAGTGGTGTACATGCCGGGGAAAATCAAGGGGCTCGAGGGATACCCGATCGTAAAAAAGCTGGCCCGGGCCAGCGGCGTCCCGGTGATCGCCGACAACGACGGGCGAATCTCGATCTATGCCGAACGCTACTACGGTCAGGCACAGGACCTGGATTGGGCACTGACCATTACCCTGGGCACCGGAGTCGGCTCTGGGGTCCTGCTCGACGGCAAGATTCTGCGCGACCCACATCTGCAGTTCGGCACGCAAATGAGTCATATCGTCATTCAGGCCCTCGGGGGGCGACTCTGCATAACCAATGCTCGCGGTACTGCTGAGATGATGTGCTCGGCCACTGCGCTAGCGCAGCAGGTGCGCGATGGCCTGGCGCGCGGCATCCCATCCCTGCTCAGCGACCAGTATTTCAAAGATCCCGCCGCAATCGATTTCAAGGCCGTGATCCGGGGGGTTGCGCGCCAGGATCGGCTCTGCAGCGATGAACTGGAGCACTGGACGCGCAATCTGGGTTGGCTCCTGGTAAGCGCGGTGCACGTCTACGCACCGACGCGAATCATCCTCAGCGGTGGAGCGACCAACGCCGCTGAGTACTTTCTTGAGCCGCTGCAGAAGCAAGTCGACGCGCACCTCTTCCGCTATCCGGTGGGCCAGGGCGTGCCGATTGTGGTTTCCAAACTACGCAACCACGCAGGAGTCCTGGGCACAGCGGCGCTGGCCTGGGAAAAATTAGCTGGGGATCAAACGTGAAAGAACGACCACTGCGCACGACCGTTATCGGCTCCTACCCCTTTCCGAGCTGGCTCGAACACGCGTCAGCTCACCAGGATGCATTCGGACCCGATGATATCGCCGAGATCCAGGACGATGCGGTCGTCGCTGCGCTCGGCGACCAGGTGCGCGCAGGCCTAGACGTGGTCACAGACGGCGAGCAGACCCGCTTCGACTTCAACCTCTCTTTTTACGGCTACATAGAAGGTATCGACCTCGAATCAGCGCCGCCCAGACGCTTCGGTCCCCCGGCTCACGACCAGCGGGGTCGGCACGCGATCACCGGCCCGCTGCAGGCCCCGCGCGGCCTGGGCGCGGTGGAAGAATTCGAGCGGCTCAAGCGGCTGGCACCGTCGGGGCCGGTACTCAAGACCAGCGTACCTGGGCCCTATACCCTGAGCGGTCGGCTGGTGCCCAACGATGCCTATCCAGACCGCTGGGCAGTGACCGAGGCGCTCTTGCCGATGGTGCGCGGCGAATTAGCTGCGCTGGTCGAGGCCGGCTGCCGCGAACTGACCGTGGACGAACCTTCGATGAGCTGCTACGCGCACCGCGAAGACCCGGCGCGCCTGGTCGATTTTTTTAACCGCACAGTCGAGTCGGTGGCCGGTAAATGCCGGCTCTCGACGCATCTGTGCTTTGGCAATTACAAGGGACGCGCCGTAGGCCTGCGCCGCTACGCGCCCATGTTTCCGGCCTTTCTGGATATGCATCTCGACGAGATTCACGTCGAGATGGCCAGTCGCGAATACGCCGAGCTCGAAGTCATCGGCCAAATTGCCGAAAAAATGGACGTGGCAGTCGGGATCATCGATGTCAAGAGCTACTACATAGAAACCGTCGCCGATATCGCGGCCAGGGCTCGGCAATGCCTGGAGTACGCTCCGGCCGAGCGGCTCTCCTTTGCACCCGATTGCGGATTGAGCCAGACGGCGTGCTGGGCGGCCAGGCAGAAATTGAACAATATGGTCGCCGGAGTGCGCGAGGTGCGGGAGCAGTTGAGGTGCCCTTAATAGAGCCGGCTCAGAAAAACCAGACGAGGCTCGACGATATCGCGGCGCGCCAAAAGAAAGGATGCGCATAATGTCTGAAACCATTCCTAGCCCTGAATCATTCTTCGGTTTCCAGCTCGGCAGCGATCGCAACATCGCCCGCTGGGACAGGATTGTCGAATACTTTGATGTGCTCAACAGCCAGGGCGAAAATATCCAGGTCATCAACATGGGGCCGACAACCGAAGGGAACCCGTTTCTGCTGGCTATCATCTCGTCGGTGCGTAATTTGGCCGAGCTGGACGAGCTGCGTCAGATCAATGCACAGATTATGGACCCGAGGGGGCTTTCTGAGACAAAAATCAATCGCCTAATCAAGAAAGGTCGCGTGGTGGTCTGCCAGAGCATGAGCTTGCATGCCAGCGAGATTAGCGCCACACAGATGGCGGCGGAACTAGCGTACGACCTGGTCACCGACACTTCTGAGGAGACGAAGCAAATCCTGGACAAGACGATTTTCCTGATGGTGCCGAGCTTCAACCCGGACGGTCAGATAATGGTAACAGACTGGTACAACGAATACGTGGGCACCGAGTACGAAGGGACGTCGATGCCCTGGCTGTATCACAGATACTGTGGGCACGATAATAACCGGGATGCGTTCATGCTCAACCTGGTGGAGTCGCAGTACATGGCGCGGATTATGTTCCAGGAGTGGAATCCTCAGGTTTTTCAGGACCATCATGAGATGGGCACGTATGGTCCACGGCTGTCCTTGGCGCCGTATAGTGAGCCCATCCACCCGCACGGCGATCCGCTCATCTGGCGTGAACTGAACTGGTACGGCGCCCATATGGCCTACAAACTCGAAGAAGCCGGAATCCAGGGGGTCATTACCGGTGCCATCTTCGGCGGCTGGGCACATCTGGGATTTCATTGGATCGGCAATTACCACAACATCACCAGTATGCTGACGGAAACCGCGCACGCCCGGCTAGCAACGCCCATCTATGTTCATCCCCATCAACTCGTCGGTGACGGCAACGCCACACTCCGTGCCATGCCTCACTACAAGCCGCAGACCAACTTTCCTAACCCCTGGACAGGCGGTTGGTGGGGCGTCCGCAACATGATTGAGCAGCAGCTCATCGCCTCGAAAGCGCTTCTGCATCACGCCGCTCAGTACCGGGAGACGGTGCTGAAGAATGCGGTACAGAAAGCACTAAGACAGACCCAACGTGGCGCTGAGGAACAATCGGCGGGGTTCCTGATTCGGCCAGATCAGCACGATCCGTTGACGGTGGCAACGCTGATCAACAAGCTGTTGTTGCAAGGAATTGACATCCAGCGCACACGCCATCGCGTCGCGCTCGGTGATGTCACCTATCCTGCCGGCACATATCTTATCTCGCTCGATCAGCCGAAGCGCGGCGTGATTAAGTCGCTTTTGGAGCGCACCTTCTTCCCCGACGATGCGTGGACTCGCTTTCCGGATGGCACGCCCAACCGACCGTACGATACAGTGACCGATACCTTGGCGGAGATGATGGGCGTAACCGCTGAACCGTTGTCGGTCGACTGTGCGTCCCTCGTATCAAAGAAAAAAGCGTTCGCCAGGGTGACCGAGTCGATTAGACCTGCCGGCGAGGTCGTTGGCGCTGGCGAGCACAGTTATGTGGTCCAACCGAATGTCAACGCCGGATATCGGGCGGTCAACACACTGTTGGCTGGCGGTGCCAGAGTGGGTCGGCTGACCACGCAGGTCGAGGCCGTCGGCCAGCAATTTTCCTCCGGGGCGTTCGTGATTACGGATGCAAGTCGTCAGGATGTTGCCGCCATCGCCCGCGAAACCGGCGTGTCTTTCTTCGCCCTGGACCATACGCTCAAAGGTGAGATTACGCCGGTCAGAACACCCCGTATCGGCCTGTATCGGCGCTACTGGAGCGGTAACATGGACGAAGGGTGGACGCGCCTGGTCCTGGAACAACTCGGTTTTTCGTATGAACCGCTGTGGGATAAGGCGATCATAACAGGTGACCTGAACACGGCGTATGACGTCATCATCCTTCCGGACGATTCGACCGATATGATTGTCGGCGGCGACAAGGAAATCGAAAAGCGGCTGCAGAACAGCCCCGTGCCGGAGAGGTACCGAAGCGGCATCGGCGATGAGGGCGTCAATAACATCAGGACGTTTGTCGAAAACGGCGGAACGCTCATTGCCATCAGCGGGGCGTGCGCGTTCGCAATCGAGAAGTTAGGTTTGCAGATAACGAACGTGGTTGCCGGTAAGCCTACAAAGGAGTTCTTTTGTCCCGGATGCACACTGCGTGTGCAGGTCGACACCACGCATCCTCTGGCCTATGGTATGCCGGCTGACGCGCTGGCGCTATGCTGGGACAACCCGGCGTTTGTGGTTAGACAGTCACATTTCAACGACCACTACCATGTCGTCGCCTCCTATCCCGAACGCGACATACTGCAGAGCGGTTGGCTCGTCGGCGAGGAACACCTGGCCGGTCGCGCCGCCATGGTGTCAGTCAACTACGGCGAGGGACGCGCCATCCTATATGGGTTCCGTGTCCAGTTCCGCGCTCAGACGCACGGGACTTTTAAATTGTTGCTTAATGGGCTGCTGGCTTAACGAGAAGATATTGACTGCTGAACGACCAAGAAAAGCCCAGACAATAGATTTTATCCTATTACTTACTTCGGAATCCCCGGCCGAAATCTGATCTCAGAAGCCGTTTTTTCCGCTTTCGATGATGTTGATCGTGGACGACTTTCCCATACCCTTCGGTGAAATCCATTTTCAGGTAGCGAGCCCCGTATTCGCGGCGATTACTTGTTCGTGTATTACGGTCTGTTAACCCTAAACTGTGGCACTTGAAGCCTTAGGGTGCCCATCACCCGGAGCGAAATTCATGCCGCGTACCCAGATAGAACCCGTCCTGCTAGACGACGAGCAGGTGCGGGGATACATCGCCAACGGCTACATCAAGATCGACCTGTCTCTGCCTGGCGAGTTCCACGAGGCCATCGCAAGCAAACTCGATCTGATGCTTGAGCTGGGTCCAAACCTCGGCAACAACGTACTCCCGCATGCACCCGAGTTTCGCCATGTCCTCAACGCCCCGGAAGTGAGGGGCGCGCTGATCAGCCTGCTCGGCGAGGACTACATCGAGCACCCGCACCGCTACTGCCACAACATCGCTCCTGTTGACGAGATGCCCGAAGATATGGAGGCGGCGGTCGGTCAGCGCTGTCATCAGGATTCGTACACGCCGATGTCGCGGCCGCGTCAGCACTACCCTCGCTATGCGCGCATCATCTACTACCCGCGCGATACACCGGTCAAACACGGTCCAACCCACGTTACTCCGGGCACGCAACTTCACAAAGTCGTCACCGACGCAGACCGGGTCGCTGCCATCCCAATGGAGGGACCGGCCGGATCCCTGTGGATCACGCACTTCGACGTCATCCACGGGGGCGGCATCAACCTGTCAGACACCACGCGTCACATGATCAAGTTCATCTACTTACGGCGCACGGAACCGACGTCGCCGTCCTGGAACTGCGACCGTGAGCGCTGGCAGAATCCCGAAGACCTCCAGGGGCCGTGGGATCTCGAAGTGGTCTGGTCGCACATGTGGGACTGGATGTGCGGCAAACGCAATCGCTACGACAGCTTCCTGTCCGACAACGCCACAGCCGACAAGGGCAACGTGGCAGACCTGGTCGCCACGCTGAGCGCTCAAGAGCCGCTCGAACGCGTACTGACCGCGATTCGGCAACTGGCCGCGCTCGGGCCTCAGGCGGCAGAAGCTGTCTCGGCGCTGGCCGACCTTCTCAACAGAGATCACCAGGCCGCGCGAGCGGCGGCTACTTACGCGCTGGGTGCCATCGGGGAGCCGGCGGTTGAGACCCTGGTGGCAAAACTGGAAGCTGCCGGTCAGACCGGCTGGGAAGAGGGCGCACCGGCGAACTGGAGCGAAGGAGCGGTCCAGATGATGGACGAAGCTTACGCACTCGGCGCCATCGGCCGCCTTGCCGTGGCGCCGCTGATAGGGCTGTTGGAGTCCGCGGGCGAATGGGGTCGCATCAATGCCGCCTTTGCGCTGGGAGAGATGGACTCGCAAGCCGAGGAGGCGGTACCTGCGCTCACCCGCTGCCTCGACGATGACTCCCACCGCATCGTGCGCACTGCCCTCGACTCCCTCGGCACTATTGGCGGCGACATCGACCAGTTTCTGCCGCGCATGCGTCGACTCCTTGTCGAAAGTCGGCCAGGCTGGGAAGAGGTGCTCACCGGAAGGCGGGCCTGGATGCCGCGCGATCAGGTACGGCTGAATGTGGCCACTGCCATCGCACGCCTGGGATCCGCGGCCGCCTCCGCCGAAGATGAGCTCGTCACAGCTCTCGAAGATCCCTGTGGCTACGTCGGGCTGCTCGCCACTGATGCTCTGCGGCATTTGGGATCACCGACGGCAGATGAGGCTGTGATGGATCTGGTCATGGCCCAGAGGTGGGACTCGTCGCTGAGCGAGGCTCGACCCTGGTAGTTGCGAAAGCCGAGGAACTGGTCAGGCCGGCATCGGTTTAAGCTGGAGAGCGTGTGCTCGATGGTCGCTATGTGGAAGTGGTGTGGTCAGTCGTCAGGCACAGATCGTTGGCACATCCGCAAAGTCCGTCTCGACACTGGACTGTCGGGGATCAGAGCGTGGCGAGACGGACGAACGACGGCTCTATGTGGTGGAACTGAGAGACGTGTGCTCGCGCTGGGATATCTCCCTCCACGTCGAGAAAACAAGGACTTACGTCGTCAGACGAGCTTCCAACCTGTTCGGAGGGCTGGTCATCGGACTAAAGCCGCAAACGCCCCGTTCAGCTGCTGAGGCCGGGCCTTGGCGTATCTTCAGAACCATCTCCATCGACGAGTGGCCCAGGGCCTCCAAGTCGAGGCTGTTCCTTTGTCATGATCGTCCATCCTCTGGGTCCTCGATTGGGCCGTAACGCGGGATCCAATAGGAACGAAAGAGATGATCGCATTGATGAGAACAGAGTCTCAGGCCATCAGAAGAAATCCATACCTCCCTGGGGATCATTTGGCCGCACATCTGACAGTTGATAACGGCCGGGTCCCACCAGTCACCTGAAATATTTTCCCAGTGTCCGTCGGGCTCAGCAGTAGCTTGTGCGAATGCATTCAATACCCCTGAAGTAACGATAGCATTTCCGTTAACGGGTTCGGTTTTGGCAGCATCCGTGAACGTAGCTCTGCGGCTGGAGGTTTCAGCAATGTCAACTTTGAAGCCGCCTCCGTCAGACTCAATGACTACCTGGTAGTCTTTAAGGGCGCCCTCAACAGAGACGAATTTTTCCTGTACATCCCTTAGAACCAATTCCGGGTCACGCTTGTGGGGCGGGCCAAAACCGCCTCCGCCAGGGCTACGGATCAGCACTCGATCTCCGCGTTTCAGCCTAATGTTCGAGACTCGGGAGTTGCTTGGAACGCCGTAAGCCTGGCGGAACGTGACAAATTCGTGAGTGCCAGCGAGAGAGACAAGTAGCTCAGCGTTATCGCCCCCTTGCCCACCGAAAATGCCCCAGGGTTGCATAACCATACGGTCGAATAAGGCGGAGACGGTAATTTCTGGGGCGCATACCTCCAGTTCTCTGTCGGATCCAAGTCCTCCGCGATGTTGTCCGGGTCCGCCTGAATCAGTACGTAATCTGTATTGGCGTTCAAGGAATGGGTAGCGGGTTTCGAATATCTCAACTGGTGTCGTTGGACAATTACCGTTTGGGATTACCTGGTGGCTATTACCATCGGCATTATGGCGCCCCCCCCAGCCAACGCCGTCGAAGTGGTAATGAACATAGTACATATTGGTATCTGGGTGGACACCGCCGAATAGGAAATTACAGGATGTCGAACCAGTATCTGCTGCGACACGTTCGGGCACGGCCTGCGCTAAGGCGCCCATAGTGATTCCCCAGATACGAGGATGAGTCTCCGTGTTGCCTCCTACGCATGCACCTGGGTGGATGACATTGGTGATTGTGCCGGGTTTCGCGACCACTGTGATTGGCCTGTAGGCACCATCGTTGTGAGGAATCTCGTTATCAGCCATGTGAAAGACGGCGTTGTAGACGCCAGAAGCCGTGACCCCGTAGGTGCAATTTAAGACATGATTGCCCTGCGGATCGCTGGCGCTGAAATCGGCCAGTATATTGGTGTCCTCGACCACCAGCGTAAGCCGAATCCAGTCACGAACTGGCTCCTCACGCGCGTCTTCCATGCAGTCTTCGAAGCTGTATACGCCGTCCGGAATCGCACGAATTTCTTCTCTCATCCAGCGTTCAGCATGATCCAGAAGCTGCAAACCAATTTCTTTGATTTGGTCCGATCCATAGGCATCGATCAATTCGTGCACCCGACGCTCGGCTACAGTGAGTGAGGCAACCATGGCGTGCAGATCACCCCAGGAGTATCGAGGTGCGCGGTGGTTAGCCATGATCATGCGCCAGACATCGTGGTTGTACTCACCTTCGCGTATGAGCCAAACTGGCGGTACGCGAAGACCTTCCTGGTATATCTCAGTGGCGGTAGCGGCAAATCCGCCGACAGCCTGGCCACCGATTTCGACCAAGTGTGCGATATTGGCAACGTAGCCAAAAAGTTTCTCTTCGTAATAGACAGGCTTGATAACGACGTGTTCGGGCATATGAACACCGCCGCGATAAGGGTCGTTGTGCACAACAACGTCACCAGCTTTGAGACTATCGGCGCCAAGCTCGGCAATGAGCCATTTAACTACAAAGCGGATGGCGCCGACCTGCGCAGGACAAAATTCGGTCTGAGCGAGCATGTCGCCTTCGTCATTAAAAAAAACACAGGAGAAATCGCGACTTTCACTGAATATCGGTGAGTAGGCGGTCCGGATCATGGTGCTACCCATCTCGCGACAAATGCCGACCAGCCGATTGTGAACAACGGTAAGTGTTACGGGATCGATGGTTGGCGGATCAGTTAGTCCAGTCATAAAGAGCTCGTTTCCTGGTGCCCGTTCGATGAATCTGGGATTTGTCCAATGGTAGTAGTTGCCGAAGGTTCGATAAGAGCCAGTCCTTGGAGGCTGCTGGTTAATCTGTCTCCTGGATGCAGGAGAGTTGTGGAATCCAATTCTTCAATTATTGCTGGGCCTTCTAATACCTGGTTGGGCCCCAGACTTTCACGTTGATAAACCGGGCATGGCAGGACTCCCAAATCGGAGAATGTAACATCCCGGGTAATGCTGGGCTCTGCTGCTGGACTAGGCGGAAGAATTGGCAGAGTAGGACCTGGTGCTGTGCCGGAGACAGTGAGATTAAACCTTACCATTTCAATCACTTCCCAGGGAATCCTATAGCCGTACATCTCTTCATGGTGCGCATGAAAAGCTTCGATAAGAGTGGCAAGGGTTTCATCGTCAATAGGGCCAGGCGGAATATCGACTTCCTCTTCGAAGTTCTGTCCTAGGTAGCGCATATTGCTGGATCGGCGTACTGTTGGCGTTCCAGCAAATCCCTCTTCACTAAGCTCCGCTACGGCCTCCTTCTCCAATTCTTGTATGCGCTTATCGATAATGGGTGCGTTGAGGTTGTCGGAGCGGACTATGTAAGTCCAGGTTTTATCAACACGCATATCAGCGAGCAAGGCTCCGAAGGCCGAACTTAGTCCAGGGTGTGGAGGAATTATGACACGGTGGACGCCCACGGCCCGGGCAATCGCAGTTGCATGAAGAGGTCCAGCTCCGCCAAAAGCAACAAGGGTGAACTCGCGTGGATCAAGTCCACGACGGACAGTGAGTTGTCGCATGGCCTCAGCGATATTTTCATTTGCCAACTCGATAATTGCCTGTGCGGCTTGGTCAGCCTCCAGGCCGAGTTTTGAGGCAATTGTACAAATGGCTTCAAGGGCGCGGCTGGCCTCGAGCACGAGTTCTCCCCCGAGGAAATTGTCTGGGTTTAGACGACCCAGTACTACGTTTGCGTCGGTGATTGTTGGTTCAGTACCGCCAAGCCCATAGCAGGCTGGGCCCGGTTGCGCTCCGGCGCTTTGGGGGCCAACTTTGAGAAATCCCCCTTTATCGATCCATGCAATTGATCCACCTCCGGCTCCCATTGTTGTCATCTCAATGAATGGTGCGGAAACCGGCAGGCTGAATTCAAGTTCCCACTCTGTCGTGTAGTCAATGTGACCATCGATGACTACTCCGACATCGGTGCTGGTGCCTCCCATATCGCAAGTGATGACATTTTTGTCGCCAGCCAGGTCCCCGTAATACTGGCCCGCAATGACACCACCGGACTGGCCAGAAAGCAGTGTTTGCACTGGTCGCTGGGCAGCAGTTCCGGATAGTAATTGTCCTCCGTTAGACTTCATCAAAGCCCATGGTTTGGTATAGCAAAAATTTGTTAATCTTGTCTGCATTTGGTCAACAAAGCGGGATACTAATGGTCGGATGTAGGCGTCGGCCAAGGTTGTACTCGCACGTTCGTATTCGCGCCAGATAGGAGCAACTTCACTCGAGATCGAGATGAGCAGCCCTGGGAACTTGGTCGCCAGATGATCGCGCACTATCCGCTCATGGTCCGGCCTGACATAGGAGAAGAGGAAGTTAATCGCCACGGTGACATCAGCATCTGCGTCTTCGTCAATACGCTCACGAATTTGGGCAGTCAGGTCTTTGAGGGCCCCGGGTTCGAGCCGATGAACAACCTTGCCGGTGTAATCGACACGCTCCAGTATGCCGAGGCAGTCACTGCGGCGGGTGAGAGGCAGGGGACGTTCCCAAGAGAGATCGTAGTGGAACTTGCGACTAATGCGCTGGAGGAAAGGTATATCTTCCATTCCATCAGTAGCCACATAGAGCACTCGAGCTCCGGTACGCTGTATTAAAGAATTGACGGCGACTGTTGTTCCGAGGACAAGATTGTCTATATCCTCGGGAGCTACGGATGATCGAACTATGGCGTCGAGGATGGCTTCACTGGGGTCTTCAGGCGTAGAAGGGCGTTTTACTACGGAGACTTTACCAGTGGAGCCGTCCATGACAACCATGTCCGTGAAGGTTCCTCCGGTATCAATTCCAATGCGAACTCCGGCGCGCGTATCGTCACTCATCGTTTGCCATTTACTTGGAATCTGGGCGTATCACCCGAAAGGATACGGCGGACTTCGGCCACGGCATCTCTCTCCGCTTCGATGTGCCCCTCCCGGCGGCATCACCACCCACCACTACCGCGCGCCGCGCATTCATTCGGGGCAGACCAATTCTTTTTCGAGCAGGTCCTGATTACCCGAATAATCGACCGGGATCTCTATCAGGTGCACGCCCTTGGCATCGAGACAAACCGTGAGTGTGGTGAGTAGCTCTGCAGTCGAGCCGATGCGGTGTCCGTGCGCCCCATAACTTTCAGCGTATTTGACGAAGTCGGGATTGCCGTAGTCCAGGCCCCAATTGGGGAAGCCCATATCGCCCTGTTTCCACTTGATCATCCCATAGCCGTCGTCGCGAAGCACGAGGACCACCAAGTCCATCTCCAGGCGCACCGCCGTCTCCAACTCCTGCGAATTCATCATAAAACCGCCGTCGCCGCAGATGGCCATGATCTTCTTGTCGGGTTCGACGAGCCTGGCGGCCATAGCCGAAGGCAAGCCTGCCCCCATCGTCGCCAGGGCATTGTCCAACAACACGGTATTGGGTTCGTGGGCGCGGTAGTTGAGCGCGAACCAGATCTTGTAGACGCCATTGTCGAGACAGATGATGCCGTCGTCGGGCATCGCCCGCCGCACGTCGGCGACCAGCCGTTGGGGCACCACCGGAAAACTCGGCTCGTCAATACCCGTATCGCGAATCTCGTCGATCCACTCCTTGACCTTCATGTAATAGCTGAAATTCCAGTGCGGCTGCCGGTCGATCCTGAGCATCAGTTGCCAGATGCTATTGCCGACATCGCCGATGACCTCCAACTGCGGAAAATAGACTTGGTCCACCGCAGCGGACGAGAAGTTGATGTGGATGACCTGCAATTTGTCGCCCTGCATAAAGAAGGGCGGCTTTTCTACCACGTCGTGACCGACGTTGATAATCAGGTCGGCGCGATCAATGGCGCAGTGCAGCGGGTCGTTGGAAGACAGCGCCGCATTGCCGAGAAAAAGCGGGTGGCGCTCGTCAACGACGCCCTTGCCCATCTGCGTGGTGAAGAAGGGAATGCCGGTATCGCGAATAAGATTGAACAGCATCTTAGACGTGCGCTTGCGATTGGCCGCCGCGCCCATGAGCAATAGCGGGCTTTTGGCCGACTCGATCATCTGCGCGGCCTGGGCGATGGCCTTCTCCTCGGGGACCGGCCGTCGCACCCTGTTTTTGGGAAAGAGGTGCATATCCGTCGCTTCGCGGGCGATGTCCTCGGGCAGCTCCAGATGCACCGCCCCGGGCCGCTCCTCCTCGGCGACGCGGAAGGCCTCGCGGACCCGCGAGGAGACGTTGTCGCCGCTGACGATCTGATGGGTGTATTTGGTCAGCGGCCGCATCATCTCGACGATATCGACGATCTGAAATTGGCCCTGTTTGCTCAATTTAATTGGCTTCTGACCGGAGATCATCAACATCGGCATCGCCCCGAGCTGGGCGTAGGCCGCCGCGGTGACGAAGTTGGTCGCCCCCGGCCCCAAGGTCGACATGCAGACGCCCGTCTTGCCAGTGAGGCGGCCATAGGTGGCGGCCATAAAGCCCGCCGCCTGTTCGTGGCGGTTGAGGATCAACTTGATCTGCGTCGACGAACGCAGCGATTCGAGCAAGTCGAGATTCTCCTCACCCGGGATGCCGAAGAGAAATTCGACGCCTTCGTGTTCCAAGGCTTTGACGAAAAGGTCAGACGCTTTCATATGGCATCCTTTTGAAGAAAAAAATGGCACCGGCGCCGCACCCTACCGGGGTTTGCGACGCCGGTGCTGAATCTATGGCAAAAAGGAGCGGATTGCGACAATAAAAACCGCGGCACTCCGCCTATGCCAAGTCCAACTCAGCGTACATCGCCGTCAGCAATTCGAGAATGCGCTGGTGATGCACCTGCTCCTCGGGCATGCCATTGACCGCTATCCCCACCGCAGAGCCCACGCTCCCATAACTGCCCCAAGGCGACGGCGGCAAAGGGCTTGCCCGCCGAAAATCAGTGCATCAGGTGCTCGGTCGTCATCGCCATCCCCGACCGAACTTCACCCGGGGCCAAATTTAAGATTTCCCGCCCGT
>PBRM01000285.1 GCA_002725915.1 Gemmatimonadota bacterium | reverse complement strand
TGCCAGCTCTACCAGCGCAGCTGCGATGTGGGATTGGGCATACCCTTCAACATCGCCAGTTACAGTCTGCTTACCATGATGGTTGCTCACGTGTGCGACCTGGGGCTAGGCGACTTCGTCTGGACCGGCGGCGACGTTCACGTATACCTCAACCACGTGGATCCCCGCCGCGAACAGCTTCAGCGCTTGCCCAGATCGCTGCCTCGCATGATGATTGCCGACAGGGGCCAGGACATCTTCGATTTTCGATTCGACGACTTCACGCTTGTCGGATACCGACCCCACCCCTCCATCCGCATGGCCATCGCGGTTTGACTGTCGCAGCGGTCGCTGCGATCGTCCACAGACGCCCGCTACCGTCCTTCGACGGGGCCGCCTGCTGACGACACACACGCCCATGGCCGGCGACACCTCCCTTACCTCTTCCCCTCTCACAGTAGCTGTACAGGGGGAATTGGGCAGCAACAGCGAGCTGGCCGCCCGAGAGTATTTCGACGGCACTGAGGTGACCATCGTACCCTGCCGGACGTTCGCCGCCCTCTTCGATGCCGTCAACAGCGAGACCGCTGAGTTTGGCATGGCCCCGGTTGACAATTCCATGGGTGGCAGCATCCACGAAGTATGGGAGCTGTTGGTGGACACACCCCTGCCCATAGAAGGAGAGATCTTCCTGCGCATCAGCCATTGCCTCATCAGTCATCGCGGCACCCGCCTGACCGACATCCGGCGGATCTACTCCCACCCCCAGGCCCTTGCCCAGTGCCGGGCCTACCTCAGTTCCCAGCAAAACGTCGATGTAGAGGAGGCATACGACACCGCTGGCGCGGTCAAGATGATCGCCGAAAGCAGAGAGAGAGACACCGCCGCCATCGCCTCTGCGCAGGCTGCCGCCGACTATGGCATGGAAATCCTCGCCCGCGACCTCCAGGTCCGACAGGACAACTTCACCCGCTTCCTCGTGCTCTCGCGAAAAGAGCGCGAGCACGGCCAGGAAGCCCTGAAAACCACCGCCATCGCCGCCCTCGACGACGACCCCCACCTTCCCGACCTCCTCACTCCCCTGACCGATCGACACCTGGAGATCCTGAAATCAGAGCCCCACCCATGCCCGAATCGCCCCTGGAAACACCTCCTCTACCTCGAGTTCGCCGGCAGCGCCAGCGACCCCGAAATATCCGCCGCCCTGACGGAGCTGCAAACAAAGACAAAGCAGCTGTGGACCCTCGGCTCCTACCCAGAAGGCCGTCACGCCGAACCCCACATCCACAGCCGTTCCTGACCATAAGCCGTCCTTGACGCCCGCAGGACGCCTCACAGCTTTCGGCCGCGCCATCCGGCGCTCAACTCCCCAAGTCAGCCTCTCCAGGGATTGGGTCCTTGCCTTGTCGTCTCCTTTCAGAGGATAGAATGCGGCGGCGCAAGGCACTGAGCTCAACGGCGGTGCGAAAGCAGATCCGGCCGATTGCTTCCAGTCGGCCTTCAGCGCACTGACAGCCCTGCCATCAATCTGAGTCACGGACAGGCAGTCGGCAGGACTGCCCCACGCGAAAAAAGCTCCCTTCTCTGCTCTTTTTTCAGCTCCTTCGAGGAGGAATCTGTGGGCGAGAGACGGCGGTTGGGCCGGCGGACATAGTGGGGAGCGAGGAGAGCGCAGGCGCACCCCCGCATCAATCCGACACCAGCACTTGGGGCACAGGCCCGCTCTGATCGACCCGCCAAACCCCCACAACCCCGTCGCCATCCAGGTCTGCCTTGGCGATGACGGTGAACCCCCCGGCATGCGCCCGCACTTCGCACTCGTATTCGTCCAGCCAGACCAGGTAATCCCTGTACTCGGGTGCCTCCGGATCGAAGTAGCGCTTGTGCCTGCGGAAATGGTCGATTTCCAAGGCATACAGCTGCTCCAGGCTCGCCTCGAGCTCGATGACCAGCTGCTCCTCCGCTGTCAGCCTGGAGAACCTGACGGTACCCACACCCGCCAAGACCAGCAATATGAGGCCGATCTCGACAAGGCGATACAGGGAGCGCGGGCGGTCCATCTTCAGCTGCGGCTCCTCTTCACCTGAGCTCGAAGTCGATGTCCGCTACCACGGCTCCCGGCGTGGTGGCGACGGGCCCTTCCCGCACCGACTGCGCCTCGGCCGGCACGAAGGGGTCCAGACTGCCCCCATCGAAATCTCCGTTGCCGTTGCGATCCTCGAAGGCGGAAACCGCAAGGTTGCCCGGTATCAGCCCGCCGAGATAGTAGGCACCGGTGGAATCGGTTGCCGCGCGGTAGGTGCGGCCCGCTTTGCTGCCCTGGGCCACGATCCAGGTGGGCGCAGGCTGCTGCTCCTGGTCGAACTTGCGAACCGTTCCTTTGATCGCGGCCAGGTCGCTCTCGGAGAGTACCGCGAACTCGAAGCCCGCCGTGCTGCCTGCCAGGGCCACCCCCGCCCGGTCCTGCAGCCCTTCGAGTCTGGCCCTGAGACGGTAGGTCCCCGGCGTCAGAGGTACGGTCGGTTTGAAAACCAGCTCCAACAGTCCCGCCCACTGCCAGGAACCTGCCGGAGCCTGCGTCGAATCTGTCTCCACCCACTGGATCCCCGTCACCGCGGTGGTATCCATTGCCTCGCTGAACAACAGGGTCAGCGAGTGGCCGGTCGTCGCCCCCCCATCGGGAGGCTCCTGAGCTTCGAGGGAGGGCTGTTTCTGGTCGGTACGGCTGCTGCCGCGCAGGGGATTGTCCCACGCGATCGAGTGGCCCTCGACTTCCAGGGAAGCTATCGAATACTGCTTTCCGCCCTCCTGTCGTTGAGTGAGCACGTATACTCGGCGGCTGTCTTTCGGCGCGGCGTACCGGCCTACGACGCCCAGTCCCTTCAGTGACAGCTGCAGCGAGGACAAATCGATTTTCCGGTCGAAGATGAGAAGCAGCCGCCTGTCGTCGAGGACCTGGACCCGCTCCAACTGCGGTGCCGCGGCACGCCTTTCGGTGAGGATCAGATCCCCCGCCCGCTCCTCCGCCCTGTCCGCCTGCACGGTCACATCGCTGGATGGCAGGGCGAGAAACTCTCCCGGGTCGTGGCGCCCATTGCGGTTGCGGTCGGTGAATGCCAGGATCCGGTAAATTCCCTGGGAGAGGCGCTCGAAGGCATAGGAGCCATCCCGCCCGCTCTGGGTTTCGTAGTCCGGCAGTTCCGCGCCCACCTCGCCCGCAAACCCACTCATCTCATACGCCCATACGCGAGCGCCCGAAGCGGCGGCGTGGTCTCGAAAGACCCGACCCTCGATCCTGCCGGGGTTCAGCTGGCTCCCCGTGGCAAAGGCAAAGGTAAACGACTGGTCGAGGGCATTGCGGCGGCGATCGCGGGCGTCCGTGCCCACGGTGATGACGTAGGTCTGGTCGGCCTTCAGCCCACCGTCAAAAGTCAACTCGAGTTTCCTGCCGCTCCAGTGGTATTCCACCTCCGATCGAGGCGCGATAAATACCGCCTCCCGGGTGCGACCGCGCTCCATACCTTCGCTGAACTCTATGACCACGGGCTCGTACAACGGCACGTCGGTGGCATCGGTGGCGGGCGTGTGGCCCATCACCACAGGTGGATCGCGGTCCACCTCCCCCCCCGATGGCGCCCCCACCTTCGCGCAGCTGAACCCCCATGCCGTAGCGGCGCAACACCAGAGCTGGCAGGTGTGTCGCCGCCAGCGCCATCTCCCCACACCGCAGAGCCTTATACCCACGGTCCGTTCCGCCCTCCCCTACTGTACCTGTTGCGGGCCCCGACCTTCGGCCCCATCAGCTTGTGCGCCCCGATCTGCGCCCCGATCACAGGGGAGGCCCGACCTGGGATGGGCTCGTTCGTAATTCGCCTGCAGTTGCGCTATATCTCCCCTCTCTCCCCCGGAAGATCCGGCCGACACGGTGAATTGTCCCAGCAGCCTGGCCACCGACGCTACGTCCGCTCCGGCAGCCAGCATATGGGCGGTGAAGGAGTCTCGCAGCAGCCGCGGGCCCGCGGCGTTGCCGGCTGAGGAGGCATCGGGGATGGCAGATTGAGTCGGGTCGTCCGCGATACGGCTGGTGACACGACTGGCGATACGCTGGAACGAACGGCGGTGGAGGCGCTTCCCCTGCCTGTTGACGAACAGGGCGCCGGCGTCCACACGCGACATGTCGCGATCCAGCAGCAGATCGGCCCTCAGCATGACATACGCCCGCACCGCCTCTACCGCTTTCGAGCCTATCGGGACCCGTCTCGGGCTCTGCCTTGATCGGGCGACGACGACTTCCCCCTCATCCAGGTGGAGAGAAGTCAGATTGAGGCCAACGAGCTCACTCAAGCGCAGCCCGCCACCGTAGAGGACTTCGGCAATCGCCCGGTCTCTGGCGCCGCTGAAATCTTCCCCCGCCTCGGTCGCCGATACCTCCAGTGCCTGCTCGACCTGGTGCAAGGTCAGGCTTTTGGGAGGGAGGCGACGAGACCGCCGCGATCCGTCACCGGCTGCCAGGGAGGCGGGATTGGTGTCCAACACGCCCTGCCGCATGAGAAACCGGAAGAACGCGCGTAGGGCGCACTGCTTGCGCGCCACCGTGGCCGGCTTCATCCGACGCGCTTCCAACTCGACGGCGAAGAGGGCGACCATTTCCGCGCTCACATTTTCCAGGGAGGCTTCGTCAGACCCCAGCCGGGGATGGATGAATCGGGCAAACTGATTCAGGTCGGTCCGATAAGCCAGGATCGTGTTGTGACCGGCGCCGGCCTCGTCGAGCTGCTCCAGAAAGCGCTCTATCCCGGCCTCCAGACCGGAGCGGGCAGTCAGTTCGTGGCTAATCTGGCTGATGGTGGTATCGATGGTCGCGAAAGCAACTCGAGCAGCGGGGAGGAGTCCCAATGCGACAAGTGCTGGGTCAGACGCGGATCTACTCAGGCGGCCTGCGTGTTCTCGAAGCGGGTGTCGCACACCCTGCAGCCCAGGGACGGGGTGCCGCTGCGACTGTTTTTCTCGTACAGGAGCGGGGCCTGGCAGTGGGCGCACTCCTGCTCTACGGGCTTGTCCCAGCTGGCGAACTTGCAGTTGGGGTACTGATCGCATCCGTAGAAGACTTTACCCGTTCGCGATTGTTTCTCCACCAGATCTCCCTGACAGTCCTCCTCCGGGCAGGAAATTCCCAGGGAGAAGGGTTTTACGTTGCGGCAGTCGGGATAGCCGCTGCAGGCCAGGAAGCGACCGTAGCGGCCGGTCTTCACCACCATGGGCTTCTGACACTGCTCGCACACTTTGTCGGTCTTAGCGGGCTCCTCCTCGTGGTCCAGTGGCTTTGTGTTCTTGCACTTGGGATATCCCGGGCAGGCGAGGAACCGTCCGTTTCGTCCCCACTTGACCACCATGTTGCTGCCACACTCCTCGCACACCACGTCGGTCTCTTCCTGAAAGGCCTTCTTGAGCTCTTTGCGCCGCTCGATGGCGTCTTTCAGGGTACCTTTCCACGAACTGTAGAACTGACCTACGGTGGACACCCAGTCCACAGCTCCTTCCTCGATGCGGTCGAGCTGATCTTCCATCTGGGCCGTGAAAGTCACGTCGAAGACGTTGGGAAACGTAGCTACCAGAAACTTGTTCACCGTGTGCCCCCGCTCGGTGCCCACGAAGTAGCGGTTGTCCACCTTTTCCACGTACTCCCGATCCTGCAGCGTGCTGATTATTTGGGCATAGGTGCTGGGACGACCGATACCCTTCGCCTCGAGATCCTTTACCAGAGAGGCCTCCGAGTAACGCGCCGGTGGCTTGGTGAAGTGTTGCTCGGGGTCCAGATCCTTCAGTTTCAGCGCGTCGTCCTTGCTGATATCGGCCGGAACGGCGCTCTTGGTTTCCTCTTCCTCCTCCGACTCGTCCCGGGTTTCGGTGTAAAGCGTCGCGAACCCCGGAAACTTGACCGACGAACCCGTCGCCCGCAGCAGGTACTCCGCCGCCTCGATGTCGACGCTGATGACGTCCAGGACCTGGGGTTTCATCTGAGACGCCACGAAGCGCTTCCAAACGAGTTCGTAGAGCTTGGCTTGATCCGGGGCCACCAGCTCTCGGATCCTGTTGGGATGGAGGCTCACATCCGTTGGCCGGATCGCCTCGTGCGCGTCCTGCGCCCCCCGTTTGGTCTTGTAGGCATTCGGCTTGTCCGGCACGTACTCCGCTCCGTAGAGCTTGCCAATCTCCTCCCGAACCTGCTGGATGGCATCATCGGCTATCCTGACCGAATCGGTCCTCATGTAGGTGATGAGGCCGCGGGTTTCACCGTCCACCTCTGCACCTTCGTAGAGTTGCTGCGCCACGGCCATCGTTCGCTTCACCGTAAAGCGAAGCTTGCGGGCGCAATCCTGCTGCAGGGTGCTGGTAATGAAGGGCGCCGAGGGACGACGTCTCTGCTCGCGACGCTTCACCTCGACAACCGAGAACTCCGCTTTCTCCAGGGCCGACGTGATTTCGCCGGCTGCTTCCTCGTTGGGAATGGAAATCTTCTCACCCTTGAACTGCAGGACCCTGGCTCGGAAAACCTCTGACTTCGCCTCCTGGTGCAGGTGGGCGTCTACGGACCAGTACTCCACCTGTTCGAAGGCGTTGATCTCGTCATCCCGCTCACAGATCAGTCGTGCCGCCACCGACTGGACACGGCCTGCCGACAGGCCAGCGTGAATGACTTTCCACAACAGCGGGCTGATCTCGTATCCCACCAGCCGGTCCAGAACTCGACGCGCCTGCTGGGCGTTGACCTTCTGCAGATCCAGGTCAGACGATTTCTCGATCGACTGGCGCACCGCCTTCGGGGTGATCTCGTTGAACAGGATGCGCTTGACCGTGCCGTCCTTTGGCACGATGGCGTGAGCGACGTGCCAGGCGATGGCCTCCCCTTCTCGATCGGGGTCGGTGGCCAGATAAACGGTATTCACACTCTGGGCGGCTTTCTTCAACTCGGTGAGGATCTTCCCCTTGCCTCGGATAGTCACATATCTGGGCTTGAAGTCGTTTTCCACCTCCACACCCAGTTCCTTGGGGGGCAGGTCGCGCACGTGCCCCATGCACGACTTCACCAGGAAGTCGCTCCCAAGGATCTTGTTGATCGTCTTGGCTTTGGCCGGGGATTCGACCACGACCAGGGATTTCGGTGATTTTGCCATTTGCAGACGCTGCCTATTCGATCTGTCGGGTGCATACAAGAATCGCGACCCTAGAGCATATATCGGGCTCCGGAGCCGCAGTTGCATCAATATATGTATCGCCTCCGAGGATGGCAAACAACCCCGGACCGCCGTGCTCCTCTTGACACGCCGGCCCCGGCATCTTTGTTATCAAACACGAGAACGCCGGAGAACCGCCGCCGATTTGGAGAGAGTGTGGATTTTGATATCCGTTCGAACCGCCTTGGAGATAGAGCTCATCCGGGCCAGCTGTCAGGTCGTGGCGCGGGTCCGGGAAGCGCTTGAAAACGCCATCGCTCCGGGCGTAACCACGCTGGAGCTCGACTGTCTGGCCGAAAAAACGATTCGCGACTGCGGGGGCGTGCCAGCTTTCAAAGGATACCGCGGTTTCCCTGCCTCCATCTGCGCCTCTGTCAACGAGCAGGCCGTCCACGGCTTCCCGAACTCACTCACCCGACTCGAGGAGGGCGACATTCTCAGCGTTGACGTAGGCGTACTCAGGTCAGGCTACTATGGTGACAGTGCCTTCACCACGGCGGTAGGCCAGATCTCACCAGAGCTCCAGCGCCTTCTGGACACTACCCGCAACGCCCTTCACGACGGCATCGAGCGCGCTCGCGTACCGGGTCGCGTGTCGGACATATCCCATGCTGTACAGCTTCGGGCCGAGAGCGAAGGCTTCTCCGTCATCCGCGAATACGGCGGCCATGGGGTGGGTCGCTCCCTTCACGAGGATCCCTACATCCCCAACTACGGTGCCCCCGGTAAGGGCCCGCGCCTGCGACACGGCTACGTCCTGGCTATCGAACCCATCGTCAGCATGAGAGATTCGGACATCGAAGTCGCCGAAGACGGGTGGACGACAACGACCCGCGACCGTGCGCCCGTGGCCCATTTCGAACACACCATTGCCATCACCGAGGAGGGCCCCGACATCCTCACCGATCGAGGAGGAGAGGACCGTGAGGACAACGACCACCCAGCGGAAATAGGCTTGGCGGCAGCACAGGCGGGTAAACAGCCTTGAGAGTAACCCTGCTCGGTACCGGAACGTCCGTCGGTGTGCCCCGCATCGCCTGCGACTGCAGCGTCTGTGCCTCCAGCAATCCCCGCAACAAGCGGCTGCGCTGCTCGATCCTCATGGAGTACGCCGACCGCGTTATCCTCGTGGACACGACACCGGACCTGCGGGCTCAGGCGCTCCGCTGTGACATCCGCAACGTGGACGCGATTCTCTTCACCCACGGACACGCCGACCATCTTCACGGGCTCGATGACATCCGCTGTTACTGCTTCGAGCGCGACGAGCCCATTCCCTGCTACGGCGACGCCGTCACCTTGGAACGGGTGTACCGGGTCTTCGACTACGCCTTCGACTCGGCCTACGCTCACGCCCTGCCCAACCTCGAGCTGTTCGACATCGAGGGCACGCTGGACCTCTTCGGCCTGGAGATCGACCCCATCGTCGTCCTCCACGGCAGGATGCCGGTGCTGGCCTTCCGCGCCGGGGGTTTCGCCTACGTCACCGACTGCAACGCCATTCCCCCCGAGTCCATGGCCAAGCTCTACGGCCTGGACACGCTCATCCTGGCAGCCCTGCGTTACAGAGAGCACCCCACCCACTTCAATGTCGACCAGGCGCTGGCGGTCGTGGAAGAACTCAAACCGACTCGGACCTACCTGACCCACATCGCCCACGACCTGGACCACGAACCCACCAACGCTGCCCTCCCCGACGGTGTTGAGCTGGCCTACGACGGACTAGTCCTGGAACTCCACTGACGGCAGCCCGCTGCACTAGCACTTGGACCAGCCGCAGTGCTTGCAGGTCAGACAGTTGCTCTCGTGCACGACGGACGATCCACACTCGGGGCAGGTGACCCTGGCCTGAACGCCTTCGCTCCCGGCGGGCGGCTTGTCATCGGCAGCTTCAACGGTCGGCGTCGATGATGCCGGTCGCTGGACAGGCCCGCGGTCACCGCGGCGCTGCATATAGCGCTCCAGCGCCCTGCCGATAGCGTCGGGGGCGGATAGAATGAGCTCGCCGTCTTCCCACACCGGCGCGGGACCGGAGATTCCCTTGAGCTCGTCGACGACTTCCTGGGGGTCGATGCCCGATCTGAGGGCCAGCGAGATGAGCCGGCTGATGGCCTCGGACTGGGCGGCTGCATTGCCCCCCGCCTTGCCGATCGTGCTGAACACCTCGCACAGGCCGAATTCATCTTCGTTGATGGTGACGTAGATGTTGCCCTCGCCCGTGCGCACGCGTTCGGTCACACCCTGGGTGACGGCCGGCCGGCGTCTCGGATGATAGCCGTGATCGGTCCGCCTGGCCTGAGGCGCGCCCGACCCGTTGGCCTCTTTCGGCATCTCCGCTTGTTTCGCAGTCTGCAGGATGCCCTCGCGACTGCCCTCGCGGTAAACGGTGACCCCTTTCAGCCGCTCCTGGTACGCGGTGACGTAGATGTTGGCCACCGTCTCCTTGGTGGTTTCCTCGGGCAGGTTGATAGTGGAGGAAATACTGCTGTCGGTGTACTTCTGTACCACGCCCTGCAACTTGATGCGGAAGAAGGCGTCGATCGCGTGAGCGGTTACTACGTAATCGGGCAGGTCGTGGTCGCCTCCGAAGAGCTGTTGAACCAGCGGATGGTAGACCTTGTAATCCCGAAAGGATTCGCCGTCCGGCTGCTTGACCCGCCGATTGTAGCTGGTGCAGAAGATGGGCTCGATGCCGGAAGCGGTCTGCGCCACGATCGAGCCGGTGCCCACCGGCGGTACCGTGATTAGCGTCGAATTGCGCAACCCCTGCTTGCCGATGCGGTCCAGAATCGTCTTGGGAAGGCCCTGGATAAACTTGCTCTTCCGCATTCCCTCCCAGTTGTAGGCCGGAAAGGGGCCCTTCTCCTGTGCCAGGTCGATGGAGGTCTCATAGGCGTAGTAGCAGATGGTCTGCATGATCTTCTCGACCGCGTCCAGGGCCTCGTCCGAGTCGTACCTGAGCCTCATCTTCACCAGCGCGTCCGCCAGCCCTGTGATCCCGAGGCCGACGCGGCGATCGGAGGACACCGCATCCTTGATCTTGGGCATGGCGTGGTTGGCGACGTTGTAATCGACGACGTTGTCGAGGAACCGCGTCGCCACCTTCGCGCACTCCGCCAGATCCTCGTAGTCGAAGGTACCCTCGTCACGCACAAAAGACAGGAGATTGAGGTTGCCCAGATTGCACGCCGTGTACGCCGCCAGCGGCTGCTCGCCGCAGGGGTTGGTGCTGGACAGGGGATTGACGTACTCCGCATTATGGTAGTCGCGCATGGTGTCCCAGAAGATGATCCCGGGCTCGGCGCTGGCGTGGGCGCTGGAGGTGATCTTGTCCCACAGATCCCGGGCGCGCACCGTGCGGTAGACCCTTCCTCCCCAGCGCAGATCAAAGTCGGTGTCGGCCTGTACAGCCTCCATGAACTCGTCGGTGATGAGGACGCTGATGTTGGCGTATTGCACCTTGGTGCGTCTGGCGTCGCCCTTGATGGCGATGAAGTCCTCCACGTCCGGGTGGTCGACGCGTAGGGTCAGCATGAGCGCCCCCCTGCGCCCCGCCTGGGACACGGCGTTGGTGCTCTCACTCAGGAGATTCATGAACGCCGTGCAGCCGGGAGACTGGTCCACGGTGGCATTCACGGGAGCCCCCTTTGGACGCAGCACCGACAGGTCGGTGCCGACGCCGCCACCCGTTCGGTAGACCATCGCCGACTCGCTGAGGCAGCGATAGATCGCCTCCAGGCTGTCTTCCTCGATGGGGATGACATAGCAGTTCGACAGGGTGGGTTTCCTGCGGGCCTCCTCCCGGCCGGCGCCGTGCATCACCCTGCCTCCGGGAATAAACTTGAAGTCCAGCAGGATGGAGAAGAAGCGGTCGTACCACAGTTCCTTCTCCTTCTCCACGGATGCCATCGCCCGGGCGATGCGGTCCCACATCTGCAGGGGGCCGGTCTCGCCTGGCGCCAGGTACTTGTTGCGGAGGACGTCGATGGCCAGATCGTTGTCGCCGTAGTACGTCTCGGCGTCGGCGGCCCTCCTCAGCAGATCGTCGTGTCCGTTGCGCTTGTACCCATGGCCCTCTAGCTG
>PBRM01000284.1 GCA_002725915.1 Gemmatimonadota bacterium | reverse complement strand
TCCTCCTGCTCCTCCCGCCGCGCCTGTGCCGTGTCCGGCTTCAACACCAGGGTCGTGCGGTGAGGATTCTCCAGCAGGTGCAGGCGGATCAGCCCCTCGAAATAACCGTCGCCCGCCGCCACCTTCTCCTTCAACGCGCTGAGCGGGGCCGCCATGGCGAGCGACTCGAAAGGATCTCGGTCATAGACCCAGGTCGTCAGGGCCCGCAGCATGAGCACGAGGCCCCGCGGATAGGACCCGGTGTTGTTCTCGCGCAGGCGGAATTCCGTCGTGTTGATCGCCGCCTCCACGGTGTCGGCGTCGATGCCGGTGCTGGCGAGACGCTCGAGAATGTCGGGAACCAGGCGTTTTACTTCGTCTATCTTAGCCGCATCGACACCCTTGAGTCCGGTGGAAAAGAAGAACTGCCTGAGCTCTGATTCCATGCCGCTGCCGGTCAGGTCCTCCCCCAGGCCCGAGTCAATCAGGGCTTTGCGCAGTGGCGATGCCGTCGTGCCGATGAGGATGTAGTCCAGGATCTGCAGCGCCAGACCGGTATCGACGTCGATCTCATCCTCGAGCAGCCAGTTCACCGCCACCATGTTTTTGTTCTCCGCCTCCCCCTCTTCGCCGGCAGCGTAGGTCTCTTCAAATTCTCTGGGCTCGGCGAAGCGCGGCTGTGGCCCTATGCTCGAATCCACTACCAGGGGCTCGAATTCGGCCAGGTACTCCTCCAGCAGATCCAGGCGGCGATCCGGGTCGTCGTCGCCGTAGAAGTAGATGCGGGCGTTCGACGGCTGGTAGAGCTTCCGGTGGAAGGATTCAAACTGCTCGTAGGTGAGATCGGGTATGGCCGACGGATGGCCGCCGGAGTCGACGCCGTAGGTGTTGTCTGGGAACAGCGACTGCTGTACGAGCTCCGCCATCACCCGGTCGGGAGAGGAGTTGGCCCCCTTCATCTCGTTGAAGACCACCCCCTTGTACACCAGCGGAACCTGCGGGCTCTCGAGCTCGTAATGCCAGCCCTCCTGCTTCAGCACCAGCGGCGTCAGGCGGGGATGGAAGACGGCGTCCAGGTAGACATCGACGAGATTGTAGAAGTCCTGCACGTTCTGGCTGGCCACCGGGTAGCACGTTCTGTCCGGGTAGGTAAAGGCGTTGAGAAAAGTCTTCAGCGACCCTTTCATCAGCTCCACGAAAGGCTCCTTCACCGGGTACTTGCGGGAGCCACACAGGACCGCGTGTTCCAGAATGTGGGCGACGCCGGTGGAATCGCTCGGCGGCGTGCGAAAGGTGATGCCGAAGACCTTGTTCTCGTCCTCGTTCACCATGGACAGAAATTCCGCGCCGGTTCGGTGCCGGTACAGATACCCGCGCGTATTCAGCTCGGAAATCGTCCTTTCGTCTACCAGCTCGAAGTCGTGCGCCATCTTGCCTCGATTCTCCTTTGTGTCTCTGCCGCTTACGAAATGTTGTCCCCTCGCAGATTCCAGATCTCCTCCGCCGTCCCACCCAGGATGCGCTCTCTCTGCGTGCCGTTGAGAAAGGGGAGCCCCTCCCGAATAAGGCGGAGCTCGTCGACCAGAGTTGGCCAGTTGTTCTTCTGCCGGTGGTGCCCCGGATACCCCGTGCCCCACACCATGCGCTCGGCGCCAAAAGCGTCCACCAGCGTCCGCATGGACGGGTGCACATCTTCATGCGGAAAGGGCTGCTGTGACCTGCCGGCGACGGCGGACAGCTTGAGGAAGACGTTGCTCTGCTGCGCCAGGTCCAGGACGGGCTGGAAAGGCGCGCTTCCCTCCGCCGGAACCGGGTACCCCATGTGATCGACGATGAGCTTCATCGACCCGTGACGCTGGGCGATGGCGGCCACCTGGTCGGCGCAGTCCGCTCTCATGTGGAACTGCACGACTGCGTCCCGCGCGGCCAGCTCATCCCACATGGGTCGGTTCTGCTCGCTCGTCAGTATCTTCTCTTCCGGGTAATACATCGGATGAAAGCGGAATCCGACCAGCCCGCGCTCCCGCATCCAGTAACTCACTTGGTCCGCGTTTGCCGGGTCCTGCGGATCGATCAGCCCGTGTCCGATGAAGCGATTGGGGAAGCGGGCGACAGAATCGGCGATGTAGCCGTTGTCCCACGTCGACCAGCTCGTCTGCACCAGAACGGTCCAATCAACCCCGCAGTCGTCCATTTCCGCCAGCAGTTCGTCCGCCGTGCCCGGCTCGTCCGGGAGGCCTTTCCAGTTGGGCGCCGTGGGGCCGATCGGGTAGCGCGGGGGATCGATCTCCCAGACGTGTACGTGGGTGTCTACAATCATCTCTCTTTAGCTCACTCTCCCTCCGAGCGGCTGCCGACGACTATCTTCCCCAGCACCACGGGATGCTGAGCACCCGTGGCAGAAGGGAGGTTGCCCGTTCCTCCCATCAGAGCCTCGTTGGCGAGGACGGCAAAGCTGAGGGCCTCCTTGGCGTCAGCGGGCACGCCGAGGGCGTCGACGGGAGCCACGGCGACGGGCAGGCTGGATGCTAGCAGATTCATGAGGTGCTGGTTGTGCACGCCGCCGCCGCTCACCCAGACCTCGGACACGCTGGTGTCGGTCATGGCGTACCGCTGAATCCCATCGGCGATCGCCGTCACCGTGAAGCCCGCCAGTGTCGCCAGCATGTCGTCGCCGGTCAACTCCAGGTGGTTGAAGAGTTCCGTCAGGTATTCGGTGCCGAATTCTTCCCTGCCGGTGGACTTGGGCGGCTGCCGCTGTATGAACTCGTGCTCCATGAGTCGGGCCACGCTCTCTTCGTCCGCCCGCCCCGAGGCCGCGCGCGCGCCGTCCCTGTCGAAGCGCTCCCGACCGCCTGTCAGGTAAACGACGGCGCCGTCCATCAGGACGTTCCCAGGCCCCAGATCGAAAGCCAGCACCTCGTTTGGACCCGCCCCGGCCGGCAGCACCGTGACATTGGCGATGCCGCCGATGTTGAGCATGATCCGGCCCTTCCCCTCTTCGCTGGCAAAGAGCATATGGTCGACGAGAGGGACCAGGGGTGCTCCCTCTCCCCCCGCGGCCATATCTGCCGGTCGAAAGTCCGCGATCGTGGTGATCCCCGTGCGCTGCGCTATCACCGCGGGCTCGCCGATCTGCAGGGTGGACGGCGGTTGACCGCCGGGCAGGTGGCGGACGGTCTGGCCGTGAGAGCCCACCAGATCCACCTCCTCCGGTTTCATCCCCGCCTCCTCTATGACGGCGAGCGCGGCGGCGGCGAGAGCTTCTCCCAGGGCGAAGTTCAGGCGGCACAGATCCTCCACCAGGGCATCGGGCAGAAACAGACGGAAGAGGTCATCCCTCAGCTTGTCGGGGATCTCGCAGGTCCGGAAAGCCAGAAGGCGGAATTCCGTGGACTCGCCGCATCCCTCAATTTCAGCCAACACGGTGTCGATGCCGTCGGCGGAAGTGCCCGTCATCAACCCCAGCACCGTACGCGAGCGCTTCTGCGCCAAGCGCTCCAGGACCTGCACTAGTCGACCGTCGCCGGGCGCAGGACCCGGCCGCTCGCCACCGACCGGTGAGCGACGACTTCCACCATCCCGAACAGGATTCCGAAGACGACGGTGAAGCGGCCGGTGGCCATTGACCCATCGGTCACGCCCAACACCAGGTTGGCGACCATTGCGGCGATGGCGCCCGACATGAAGGCTCGAACCCGCGGGTCCGCCGATTGTCGAAAGCTCTTCCACGCCGTGCGCACAACGTGTGCGCTGAGCCACCAGAAAGCGAGCAGGCCAGGCAGTCCCATCTTGAGCCAGAGGGCTATATAGAGGCTGTCCATCGTCCACGACGTCCAGGTCTCGAACTTATTGGTATCGGGATTGAAGGAGTAGAAGGTCAGCGTCTTACCCTGTCCGCTGCCCATGATGGGGCGTTCGGCGATGGTATCCAGAGCCCTGACGTAACCCAGCAGACGGCTGACCATCATTACGTCGCGCTGGTAGTCGACAAAGGTGCGCGAGCGCTCTATCGCTTGAATGGTGATGGATGTTCCCGTAAACCTCTGGAAGATGAGGACGGTCGCCACTATGGAGGCCATCATACCCACAGCCAGCAGGACACTCCGCCAGGCTCGTCGGTCGGCAAGCGGCTGGGCGATGTGCCGCAACCACGCCGTGACCGCCAGGCCCACGACGAAGGCCACCCACATGCCGCGTCCCACCGTGAGCGTGAAGGCCAGGCTGGTGGGCAGGAAGAGCGCCGCCAGGACGAACCTGCCGTAGCGCCGCGGGTCGTGAACGAACTGGTTGGCAATCAGGAGAAGCGCTGTCGGCAGGATGATCCCCTGCCAGCGAACCACCCTAAAAAAGATACTGCTGGACTGATTGATGAATTCGATGATATACTGGGCGCCGACCGCGACCCCGGCCAGGGCGAGGAGGGGCGCATAAAGTCTCAGGGCCGCATCCCTGTCCACGGCCTGGGTGACGGCGAAGACGACGACGTAATACAGGGGGTATCTCAGATTGCGCTGTATGAGCGAACCGTCATTGCCGTAATAGATGCCGACGACGCCGGAGAGCACGGCCGTTCCCAGAAAGACCAGAACGGGAAGATGTATACTGCTGGGCAGGATCCTCAAGCTCCGACGGAACACTAGCTCAACTGCCAGGAAGACGAAAGTCACCAGCAGCAGGATCTCCACCGGGCGCAGGCCCATGGGAAGCCGCACGTTCACGGTGAGGGACATCGGCAGGATTATCGTTGTCGCCAGCAGAACCAGGAGGGAGCGATGCACCGAGAACAGCATTCCCCCGAGCGTCAACAGCGCCGCACTCACGAACCAGATGTAGTGGGTGCCGCGCAGAGCGGGCACGACGATGAGCAGGAATTGCGCGGCGCAGACCGCCGCCAACAGACGTCGGTCCCGCGGCCCAAGAATGCCCGGCGGGGCGTCGCTCCCCATCACCTCGGTTCCTCTTGCTTCGCTTGTGTCCGCGGCTTTGTCGCCACCAGGATGAAGTTCCACGCATCCCCCTCCACGCGGTGCAGGCGATCCAAGACCAGCGCCGCCAGCTGAACGAGGGCGTACAGGGGACGCAGCAGCAGGGCCATTCCCGGTAGCCTCTCGAACAGCTGCAGGTAATAGCAGAAGCGCGCCCCCGCCGTGACCCAGTACCCTGCCATGGACCTGACGCTGACGACCTTCAATCCCGCCACGCGCGACAGGTGCGACAGGCCGAAGCCAGTGAACCGGAAGTAGTCTTCCGGTTCTTCGTGGATCCCCCAGATATGGGGAGCGGTGAGAATGAGACAGCCGCCGGGTTTCAGCACGCGAGCGATCTCCTGAACCATTTGGGCAGGCTCGGGAACGTGCTCGAGTACCTGGAAGGAGACCACCGTGTCGAAACAGGCATCCCTGAACGGCAGCGACAGCCCGCTGCCCCACACTCCTGGCCGGCAGACGCTGACGTAGCGTCCGCGATCGAGCTCCATGCCCGTACGGGAATCTGCGCAACGGTCCAGCAGGTCATTGTAGCGCCCATGCCCGCAGCCAATGTCGAGCAGCATGCCCCGCGCGTGTCCCCGGGCGGCCGCCTCGATCTCTTGTCGGTTGATGCGGTGGACCAGCCAGTTCACGCATAACGGGGACTTGCCGCCCATATGCACAGAATTGACTACTGGCGATCCCGCGCCGTGTGGGGGTAGTAGTCGACCACCGCCCCACTGGGGTCGATGACGAAACTTCCTGGGTAGCGGATCGTCGTGGGACAGACGTGACCGGGCACAGCCAGAAAATATCTACCCACTTCCGGTGGCTCCGCGCCCGGCCAGTTGAAGACGCCGTGCTCCTCGTTCTGCAGCAGCAACGTGGCCTCTTCCGCGCCTAGGAGCCGCGCCCGTCTGTCGAGAGGAGGGTCGCCGCAGATCGCCTTGTACCCCAGGTCGGTGGTGATCGTCTTGTGGTCCGGGTGGGCGTCTACGACCTGCGTCAGGATCAGCGCCGCGTACTCGAAGGGCATGTCCGGCATCTCACCCGCGTACCCCGTGTCCCAGTACACGCAGGTCCCCGGCGAGCCCATCATGCCATCGGTGCGGGCGTAGTACGGGAAGGAGAAGGTGCCCCCTCCCACCACGTAGGGCACCTCCCTGCCATCGGCTTCCAGGCTCCCCTTCAGTTTCTGCACGTCTTCGATGTGCCGCCGCGCCGCCGCCTCTCGCGCCAGGGGATCGGACATGTGCTCGTGTCCGTCGTAGATATGAAAACCTGCCGCCACCACATGGACGTCAGCGTCGATGGCGGCGTAGAGATCCTCAGCCGGCTCTCGCGGCGCCACACCCGTGCGGTGCATGCCCACGTCCAGGTCGACCATGACCGGCAGCGGCTGCGAGCGCTTGGACGCCGCCGCCGACAGCGCGGCCAGATGCTGACGATTGCTCGCCAGGGCGCATACCGTGGCGTCCGAATGCGCCGCAGCCAGCTCGCTCAGGCGCTCCACCTTCAGTTTCTGCACCTGGGGATAGGACAGGATGGCGAAGCCGGCGCCGGCGTCCAGCACCATCTCCAGCTCCTTAAGTGTGGCACACTTGAACCCGGCCACACCAGCCTCGACCTGTTTGCGCGTCACCGCCTCCGACTTGTGGGTCTTTACGTGGACGACCAGATTCTGACCGCCCCCCACCAGTTCGCACATGGCGGCGATGTTGGCATCCACCTTGGCCTCGAAAACGACCATCGCCGGTGTCTCCAGCCCATCGGGGTCCTCAATCCTGTAGTCTCCAAGTTCCAGCATCTATCAGGGCGCTTCCTCAATCGTGGTTTACAGGGGATAAACGACCGTAAGGGGTTGAAAATAGCACATTTGTGCCCTACAGAAAAGATCCATATCAGCCCGTTGATAAAGTCGCTTTGCCAGCGACGAGACCAGAGCCACCGACGAGACCGGAGCCACCGATCAGACGGGCAGGCTGACCTGCGCTGCTCCCCGATCAAGCCCGAGTCACTCCGGTGTCAGCGGCACCGATGTTTGTGAACTGCACTAGAGGCTCGTGAAACGCCGGCGGCTTCCAGCTCCTCAACTGTCCGCGGCCAATCCGCCTTTAGCAGGCGGGACAGCTGGCGGTCGGCGAGAATCTTGCCGCCGGTCTGGCAGCGAGGGCAGTAGTCGGTCTCGCGGTCGGCGTACTCGATGCGTTGTATCGCCGTTTGGCACACCGAACAGGGCTGTCCGTAGCGCCCGTGTGCAGCCATTTCCGGTCGGAATGCGGTCACCTTCTCGGGGAAGGAATCTCCCGCTTCCAGCCGCAGCCGCTCGATCCAGGACAGTAGAGTTGTCTGGGTCGCCGCGTACAGCCTCTCAATTTCCGCCTCGCTGAGCCGGCTCGTCCACTTCACCGGCGACAATTGCGCCGCGTGCAGGATTTCGTCGGAGTAGGCGTTGCCGATGCCGCTGAGCAGGCCGGGATCGGCAAGGGCCCGCTTCAGCGTGTGGTTCTCGCGCTGCAGGACCTCTCGAAACGCCGCTAGGTCGCACTCCATCACTTCCAGACCGCCCGGGTCGTGCAGTGCCAACCCCGCCTCCCCTTCGACCACGTGCAGAGACGCCCGCTTCCTGGAGCCGGCTTCGGTCAGCATGAGGGTGCCCGAGGCAAAGTTAAAAGCCGCCAGGTCTATCTTGCGGGTCGGCTTTGCTCCTGCCGCCTTCTTCCAGTGAAAGCGACCGGCGATCATCAGGTGAAAGACCAGGAACAGCTCGCCCTTCAGTTCCCACACGATGCGCTTGCCGAGGCGGCGGAAACCTGCGATCTCCCTCCCCTCCGCCTCCAGCAGGGCCGGCTCCACAGTCCGCACCAGGAAGGGGCTGCGCAGCTTGATTCCCTCAATGACGGAACCCCCTATCTTCCTCTCCAGGGCCTCTATGTAGACGACGACGTCGGGGAGCTCCGGCATGATCTGTACTCGCGCGCTTAGCGGCGGATGGTGGCCCCTTCGAGGAGCCCGTTGCTTCCACCGTGCAGTTACGTGTACTGGGGCGGCTGCCGCAAGGCTGGACAGGCCGCAAGGGCGGGTTATCTTGTGCCGCTCTTGAACCTCTGGACCGTGCCGACAGGTCGGCTGGCTTTTTGGCGCGAGTCCCACTGCAACCTTTGCAAGGGGAATTTTACCAATGATGAAGCTCGGCTGCATGTCACTGAGCTACCAGAAGGAGTTTAGCGCCGGCGAGCTGGACCTCGAGGGGTTCATCGATCGGGCACACGAGCTCCGCCTCGACGGCATCGACATCCACACCCGCGCCTTCGCCTCTACCGAGCCCGACTACCTGCGCAGCATCCGCATGCGCGCCCTCAAAAAGGGTGTTGCTCTCTCCTACATCGGCGTGAGCAGCAACTTCGGCGTGCCGCCGGATGAGCTCGTGGAGCAGGTGGCTACGGCCAAGGAGTGGATCGACGTGGCCGCTTTTTTGGGCATCCCACTGGTGCGGGTCTTCGCCGCCTGGGTGCCGGAGGGCGAATCAGAGGAGGAAGTGTGGGCGCGGATGATCCCCTGCCTTGTAGAGGTAGCCGAATACGGACAGCAGAAGGGCGTCGTCGCCGGTCTGCACAACCACAATCACGGCTGCGTCACCCGCACCGGTAAGGACGTGCGCCGCATAATCGAGGAGGTGGACAATCCCTACTTCTCCCACATCCTGGATACGGGCCAGTACGTCGGATCTCCCGGCGCTTCCGGAGCTCGCGGAGTGGAAGACCCGGCCCTGGACTTCTACGGCAGCATCGCCGAGACTGCGCCGCTCGCCGTCCACGTGCGCTGCAAGATCTATCGGATTCAGAGCGGCGTGGAGGAGTGGCTCGACTACCCGCGGATCTTCGACATCCTGCGCGGCGTCGACTTCAACGGCTGGTTGTCGATCGTGTACGAGGGGCAAGACGTGGAGGAGGAAGGCACTGCCGTGCCGAAGGCGGTCGCCTACCTGCGCAAGCTCCTGAAGCAATCGTAAGTTTAGTGAGGCCGCGTCGGGGCGTCGACTTTCAGGAACCACATCTCGTACAGCGGGACCGCGATGCACAGCAGCATGGTCGTACCGAGGAGAGCCGAGTTCAGCGGCGCCAGGAAGCCGAACCCGACTGCCACATAGCGGATCAGCCAGGGCTTGGCGATGTCGAAGACGACGTAGACAAAGCAGGAGGTGATGACCACGGTCTTCCACTTGCGACTCCAGGCGCCCAGCAGAAAGAGGTGGGCGGTGGTCAGGAAGATGAGGGGCGTCATGAAGAGGTGAAAGTGCGTCGTCTCCATCAACTCCGTCGACTCTTTGGGAAACATCATGCGCTCTTCGTTTCCCCGGTAATAGTCGACCGCCGCCGCCGTGTCGAGGCGGCTCCGCTGGTATGACATGACGATGGAGAACCCCGTGGCCAGGAGCATGAAGAGGAGGAAATAGGTAGCCAGGAGCTTGTTGTTGAAATCCAGCCGCGCCAGCTGTGAGTTGTTGGTGAAATACCTCATCCTGTCAGTTTCGTTTTGGCTCCTGAAGCTCCTGTGCTCAGTTCGCGGTCGGGCTCGAGGTCGTATCCGCGTCCGCCCGCAGACCCTGACCGTACAGAAACTCGGTCACGGCCAGCACTTTCTTCATGCCGAAGTTCAGCGACCGCACCGACATGGTCGCTCCGGTAATATTGATGATGTCGCGGTTGATGCGGATGGGGTCCCGCGCCGACTTCCCCCGGTACTGACGTAGGAAGCGGCTGCGCCTGACCTCGCCGCC
>PBRM01000283.1 GCA_002725915.1 Gemmatimonadota bacterium | reverse complement strand
TTGCGAGCGGTGACATCAAGCTGCCTTATCACCGTTCAGAAAAGAAGGTTGCTTTTATTACTGAAGCAGGTGAGGCCATTGTTCCAGAGAATGCAAACGCGATCAAATTCGAGACCTTCGTTTTTGATGCCCTTTCCAAGGCCAAGAATCCACTCATTCTTGAGACTGAGCGTCTCGAAGAGTTCTCTCCAGTGAAAAACAAAACTGGAGTCGATTCACTGGAGAGCTCACAAGCGGATCAAATCAAACGCGATCAACGCCGCCTCAGTCAACTCGGCATCGAGGTCGCCGCGGACTCAGTGGTTGAGATTGCACCGGCTCTGTATATTGACGACGCCAAGCTCAAAGCGGCCTCACCAGCAGTTTTGTCAGCTGGACAGAGTTACTACATAAGCTAGGAAGACCTGCAGAGCGGCCTCCCAACTGATGGTCCGCTCTACTTTAATGATATTCTTGAATTGCTCGGTCACTATCACCGCTTCGGCGTCTCGTCGTGAGAAGGCCGTTTTCTTGGATGGCTTCGTGACCAACTCGAGCGCAGGGGATCTGGCGCTGTACACGGCCTGGCGCATGTGGCGCGCGCGCCTTCCACGACAAGCCGCACGGATACGTGGGCGGATAATGAGACCCGAACTGACGAACTCCGCGGTGCACCTTGTTCACCGGCATGAAGGAAATGCGCCGACCGGCGTTTCCTTCGTCTGACAATGACGGGAGTCAACTGCGATGAGACTATGGATGGACGTAATGCGCGACCTGGAGAGTGTGATGGACGATCACGAGCGCATCCTCGATGCCTGGGGGGAAGGCGGCGTGGATGGAGTTGTCTTCGGGCCTCTTGTGTTCGGCACGTCGAAGCTGTCCAAGGACGCCAAGTCGGCCCCCACGGGTGACGTGGTGGCCGAAGCCTACGATCCCAACCCGGCGGTCTACGAGCGTCTTGGAGTGGAGCCGCCGAAAGCGCCAGAGCACAAACTGCCTGAGAAGCGGGCCCTGCTGGAGAAGACGATGATCGCCGCCAAGGATCGGGGCATGCAGGTGTACTGCATGTACGCCGACGGCGGCGGCGGACCCGGCGGCGACGGCCACCATCTGCACGATGAGCGGACGCTGGCCTCGCGCCTGGCGCGCATGGTCGACACCCTCGAGCACTTTCCCATGGCCGACGGCGCCGTCATGGACGGGCCGGAGTGGGGCTACGAGATGGCGCCCCACCACATGAACCACCGCTCCTATTTCTTCAATGATCTGCCCGAGTCGGTGGCCCCCATGGCAAAGGACCTGGGTTACGACTACCAGGCCATGGTGGCCGCCAGGGATCGACTGCTGGACCTGTTCCACAACCTCGACCCCGTGCGCATTCGCGCCCATGCCCGCGGCGGCCTGGTGGGGGCGCATCGCATGCTAGGTGCCGATTCGGATCTTATGGCCTGGCTGTCCTTCCGCGTCGATTCGCTGACCCGCTACTTCCGGCGCATCCGCGAGGGGCTGGCGGCCGAACTCGACCGTCCGATACGCCTTGGCTGCGGACCGCGATCGGCGGCCTTCGCGCCGCTGTGCGGCTATGACTTCGTCGAGCTGGCGCAGTTCATGGATTTCCTGCTGCCCAAGCACTACTTCTTCCACCGCGGTTTCGACGGCTTCGTGGGCACCGTGTATCGGTACTCGCAGACGCTTATCGAGTGGAACCCGGGCCTGACGGTGGCCGACACCCTCGAAATCGTGCAGTCCCTGTTCGGCATCGTCCTGCCCGGTGTCGAGGAGATGCCCGATTTCGAGCTTGCCCTGACGCCGGAGTTCTTCGAGCAGGTCGTCGCTCAGGAGACCCGCCGCGCCATCGCCGCCGTCGACGACCCGGAGCGCATCGTGCCCTGGCTCGACACCGGGCGCTTCCCGCACGACGGCGACCCGATGTCATCACGAGATCTGAAGATGCTGCTGGATGCAGCCGAAGAAGCGGGGCTGCGGCGCTTCAACTACCACCACCAGGGAAATCTCAGCGCCGGTGAGTGGGTGGTGATCAGCGACAAGTGCGGCAAGCGCTGGGATCCGCGCACCAGTGACTGGGAGCCTGTCGACGACCTGGTGCTGTAACCTGCGCCGCCGGACCCGGTGAGGGCGTCCCGGCGGCGAGCCGTCCACCGGTTTCACGGCCTCGCAACTACATCCGGAAATTCAATCTCAGGAGAATTCTCGAAGAACGAATTCCGGTGAAGCTGCAGGAAGCAGGCGAACCCTCATCCACCGAAGCAGTAGAGCCGACCATCCCAGATTCCGACGCACAGACCGTCGCCCATCAGACAGGGCGCGGCTGAAATGGGTGCCCCGAATCGGGTTTCACTCACGCATGCCCCGCTGGCAGCGTCCAGGATGTAGAGCACGCCGTCGAGGCCGCCGACAATGACCCGCTCACGCCACCTCACGGGCGCGGCGAGAAGGGAGCGCCCGCCCCGGCTGTACGGAGTCATGTCCAGCAGATCGTCCCCGGTCTGAAATCGCCAGCCCAGCTCGCCCGTGTGCAAGTCGAAACACGTGATCTGGCCGGCGGGCGTGGTGGCGAAGATGCGGTCGGCGCCGGCGGCCAGGCCAGTGGGATATTTCTCCAAGCCCTCTCGCTCCCAGATGGTCTCGCCCGAGGCCGCCCTGAGAACGACGAGGTGCTCTGGGGCTCCACCGCTGACCAGCAGATCGTCAACGAGCACGGGAGCGCCGTACTGGTATCCCGGGCGGAACTCCCGCTCCCAGACGATCTCGCCGGAGCGCCGCTCCAGAGCCAGCAGTCCGCGGCCCTGCTGCAGCACGATCAGCAGGGGACCGAAAACAACAGGAGTGGCGTAAGAGGGCCAGGCATCGCTGCTGTCGAGTGGGGTGTACCACTGCTGTCTCCCGCTGTCGAGCTCGTAGGCGCCGTACCCCGCCTTGGCCCCGGCGTATACGGCGCCATCGGCGATCGCGGGAGAGAGATGAATCCAGCGGCTTGGGTACTCGGGCAGATCCACCTCCCAGCGTCTGCTTCCGGTGGCCGCATCCAGCAGGTAGAGACGGCCGGGGGAGGAGATCAGGGCACACAGACCATCAGCGCTTACGGCGGCGCTGTTCTTGACGGATGCGTCTGTGCGGTGCTCCCATCGCCTCTCTCCAGTGGTCGCGTCCAGGCAGCACAGGCCGGTGGCTGCGCCGATATCTTCACAGCGCAGACTCACCAACAGGTTGTCCTCCCAGCGCACGGGTGCGGCGCGGTGCAGCTGGCTGGATATCCGTCTCTCCCACAACAGCGGCAGCTCGCCGTTTTCCAGGGTGATGGCCGCGGGGCTGGTCGGTCGCAGAGAAGGACGTTGAAGCGCCCTGAGTTCCACCGACTCGACTCCGGATTCTGAGAATTGCAGCAGGCGATAACCCCGCGGCTCCGTATCGATGCCGCCGAAACAGAGCGGCGGCGTTGCTGCAACGGCGACGCCACTGTGGGAGAATGTCCTGCTTGAATGCCAGTGGCCGTAGAGCAGTACCACGACGCCAGAGCGGCTGAGCTGTTCGACGAAGCTGATGGCAGGGGGCATGTGCACCACCACGACGGATTCCCGACCGGGCGGCTGCCGCGCCAGATCCGCCCTCAGCCAGGCGGCTTTGCGCTGCTGGTCTGCCGGTGAGAAGAAGGCATCCACATCGGCGTACAGCGCAAAGTGATACCCCCCCCAATTGAAGCTGTAATAGGCCGGTCCGAGGATCTGTCCGTAGTTGCGGGTGCAGGTCTCCTCTCCGCTTCGGGATCTGCGTTCATCGCCGCCATCGTGGTTGCCGAGAAGCGGAAACACGGGTGTCTCGATGGCCTCGATGGCCTCGTGAAAATGACGGAGCTGCCCCAAGGAGCCGATGTTGGTCAGGTCGCCGCTGTGGATGATGAGATCGGGTTCGGCCTGGGATTCCAGCTCGCGCAAGGCCTGGATCAACACCTCCTTCGAACTGCGGCCGCCAGCCTCCGCCTCCAGGTGGGTATCGGTGATCTGGGCCAACCTGAAACTGCGCCCCTCCCGCTCCGGCGCCGGAGTCAGATCGAAGTCGAGGTCTCCTCCAGCCTCATCGACGATCCCATAGAAACGATCGTCCGCTGTGAAGCCATCCGGTGTGCTCACCCACACGAACGGGTGGGTTCCGTGCTCCGCCTGCAGCACATAGGAGCCGTCTCCATCGGTAGAGACCACGTGCTCGCCGTTGGAGACCAGGACGTTTTCCATGCCCTGTCCGGAGGCCTTGTCCCTCACCTTTCCCCGAATCTGCATTGCTAGCGCTCTCCTCAATCCGCATCTAATCGGTACACGCGCGCCGCCGTGCCCCGAAAGAGCGCATCTTTGCTCGTCTCCGAAAACTCGGCGGCGATTTTCTTGAAGGCGTTCCACAGCACGCCGTACGAGACATACAGCTTTTCAACCGGAAAATTGCTCTCGAACATACAGCGTCCCGGGCCGAAGCACTCGATGGCGTGCAGGATGTAGGGCCGCTGAGCAGCTGCCAGCTCGTCTGAGGTCGGAGGCAGGTCGCGTTCGTGCCAGCCGAATCCATTTATATCCATGGCGATCCCTCCAAGCTTTACGACGACGCCCGGACACTCCTCAAGAGCGGCCAGATCCCGCTGCCAACGGCTGAAGACTTCCTCTCTCCGGTCGGCATAGGGTCCGATACCCAGCGGGCCGCCGAGATGGTTGAGGACAATCGTCGTTTCCGGAAATGTGCGGGCTAGCTCACCCAGCTCAGGGATCTGCGGGTGGAAGTTCCAGGCATCGAAGCTGAGCCCGAGCGGAGCCAGGCGCGCGAACCCCTTGCGGAAGTCGTCGTCCCCGTAAAGATTCGGTGGCGGGTCGATGCGGGATTTCGGCACGTCAGCGCTCGCATCCCAGCTGGCGTGCTGACGGATACCTCGGAAAAGGCCCTGGCCGACCTCGATGTGTGCCTGCAGCAGATCCTCGACACCTGAGCCAAGCCGCAGGTCGACGTGACCGACGATGCCCCGGACACGCGCGGCCTTCCCGACCTCGACAGATCGCGCGGCCAGGCCGGCGACGAACTCGGTCTCCCCGAGAGGCCGCATCGACTCGGGGCCCTCGCCGCGATAGTCGGCGTGGCATTCGACAAAGACCGTCTTCTCAACGCGATGGCCACTCCTCGTATCCTTCCACAGGTCCTCGAGCATGTAGCGACCAAGCGGTCCCACCCGCCAGAAGTGGTGGTGCGGATCGACGATCGGACGGTCGGGATCCAGAGCGTCCTCCGCCACCTGGTCGAGCCAGTCCTGTCGGATGTTCACCATGTGGTCTCTCCAGCAGCGCAGTCCAGACGGGTTCCCGGGTCGTCGCCGCATGCCGGTGGGTGGGTTAATCTAAATCCAGAGCATCACCGGTGACCAGCGCGATTGCTGAGATCAGTTGTTCATCAGAGACAGCTGACGGCCCGTCAATTATGTATTGCTCTGTTTGACGTGCCCCATATGTCGCCGGATCGCTTGCGCACGCGGGGAGTGTCCTCTGCGCCTAATCGAACACCACCCGTGCAGTCCGGTGTTTCTCGATATAATCCCAGTCCAACCCGACCCCTAAGCCGGGCGCGTCAGGGACGTGTACGTTGCCGTCCGGATCGATGGCGTCTAACTCATCGGAGTACCCGTCCAGGTAGATCGGGCCGCCCGCGAGGTTGCTGACTTTCGGGTGCACGAGGCCCAGTTCGTAGTAGTTGGAGTTTCGCATAGCGGCCATACACTGCCTCGGGCCGGGGCCAGAGCCGTGCGGCTCCACGTCCAACCCGAAACCCTCGGCGGCGTGGGCGATCTTCATCACACCGGTGATGCCACCGTCGTAATTCTGGTCGATGCGGACAAAGTCGGTCCCGTCCGCGACGATGAAGTCGACGTGAGCCTCCAGCCCACGGACGTGCTCGAGCTGGAGGATGGGCGTCTTTACGAGTTGTCGCAGCTTGCGGTGGGCGAAAGCGGACACACCACCGTCCCTGAACGGGTCCTCCCACCAGTAGAACCCGTGTGCATCGCAGGCATGGCCGACTTTCACCGCGTCGCCGAAGGTGAGGATGGCGCAGAAGGGGTCCAGCATCAGGTCCATGCGATCGCCAACGCGCTCTCCCACCGCCTCCACCAGGCGGACGTGCTCGGTCACCGGAGCGTCCTGCCAGGGGTGGATCTTGAAGGCGCGGTAGCCGAGTTCCAGACACTGCTCCGCGAAGTCGGCGTAGGCCTCGGGCGAGTTCAACCCATCGGGCTCTCGGTCGCCGACATAGGTGCTGGCATAGGCCGGGAGTGCGGTGCGCTGCTCACCGAGGAGCTGGTAGACAGGCACTTCGAAGATCTTTCCCGCCAGATCCCACAGCGCCATGTCCACCTGCGACATACCCATGCGGGCGTGCTGACGCAGAGCCTGTTTGGCGTTGTTGTAGATCTTTTCCCGTGCGAACGCGCTCTGTCCCAGGGCAAGACCTGCGATCATGCCGATCGCCGAATGTTCGGTGCCGCTCCCCCCCACATACTCTCCAGTAACACCAGCATCGCTGAAGATCCGCACAATGCGACTCCGACCGTTCAGGGTCTCGCCCTTGCAGTAGATGGGTATGCTGATCGTCCCCTCGGGACGGACGTCGGTCAGGGAGTATTTGAATTCGGTCAGCTCGATCTTCACTATCCGCGGGGGTGTGGTCATTGGCTTCCTTCCGGGCGAGGGATTTCATCTGCAGGTCCCAATCTAACCACTTCGGAGCTGAGTGCTACAGTGCAGCGACCTCGACCGACCGTCGTGGAATTCGACCACGGTGAGAGAGACCGCAGCAAAGTCGTTACCTGCTGAGTCGGGTACCTCGCGCGGCTGCAAGCTGCCGTCTTGGCTCCAGAGTTGCGATCGACGAGGAGTGGGTCGCAAGCGGGCGGGCAGCGGGAGGACTTCGTCGTACGTGCGATCGAGGGCATCGTGTCGTTCCGACGCGCGCCGTCACCCCAGATGCAGCTCGTCGGCCTCGCCAAAGCGCCACGCGGGAACAGGCCCGGGTATGAGCTTCTCCCCGTCCGATAACCCATCCTCTCTGTCAGCCAGTTCGCGCACCATCCGCTGACCCCACTGGGCCAGCTGATCGGCGCAGGCGTCGTCCCCGGCCAGGTCGCGGCACTCGTGGGGATCATCCGCCAGATGGAAAAGCTGTTCCTCGCCATTGATGGGATTCCAGATGTACTTCCAACGTCCATCGGTGAGGAACTGGTTGGCGTTGTCGGGGTGATAGCAGGGAGAGTGCTCGCCGTGGTAGTGGGGACGCCAGTCGTCGTCTTCTCCGATCAGCAGCGGCAGGACACTGCGGCCTTCGACGCTGTCGGGCACGGGCGCGCCGGCCGCCTCGAGGAAGGTGGGCATGATGTCCTCCCAGCCCACGACCTGTGAAATTTCGACATTGCGCTCCACCTGCATGGCGGCCGGCGGCCTGACGATGAAGGGCACGCGGGCGGAGGCCTCATAGGCGTAGGTCTTGCGCCACAGGTGGTGGTCGCCCAGCATCTCGCCGTGGTCTGAAGTGAAGAGGGTGAGGGTTTTCCCCAGCAGGCCCGACTGGGTCAACCTCTCCATGAGGCGGCCGATCTGGGCGTCGAGGAAGGCGAGGTAGGCGTAATAGGCGGCGCGAGCCCGGTGCATAATGTGGGCCGGCACCTGCCCGCGCCAGGCGTTGACATCGAGGGGATAGCCGGCTTCCTCGGCGTGGCGATGGGCCCAGTCGCCGATGGCGGGCGGCGGCAGATCACGGCCGATGAATTGGTCGTAGTAGACCTGCGGCGGACACCACGGGGGGTGGGGGCCATTGAAGGAGAGGCACAGAAAGAAAGGCCGCGTGGGATCGCGCTTGCGCAGGAATTCCATCGACTGGCTGACGAACCAGGTCTCCTCCAGCTGGTGCTCCGGCAGGTGGTTGGGACGGCCGATCCACGAGTTGGCGGGCACCCCGTGGGCGAACTTCTCCACTTCCACGCCCGGCTGTCGAGCCAGCCACTCGCCGTAATCATCGGAGGTCGTCAGCTGCTCGAATCCCAGGTGCAGACGCGGCGGATGGAAGTGGGTCTTGCCTACGTTGGCCGTCTGATAGCCGGCGCGGACGAGCTCACCAGCCATGGTGTGCGGGTATTCCCAGGGCGTGCCGTCCTGGTACCCGATCATGCCCTGTGTGTAGGGGGTCTGGCCGGTCATGAGGGAACGGCGCGCGGCTACACAGGAAGGGCAGGGGGTGTAGGCGTGGGTGAAAGTGGCGCCAACCCGGGACATGGAGTCGAGGTGCGGTGTCTCCGCTACTGGATGTCCGAGCCGGCTGAGGCAGTCGCCCCGAAAGTGGTCTGTGAGGATGAGCAGGAGATTGGGGCGGTCAGTCAAGGTGTCCTCCTTCACGAGTCCGGCAATGTCAGCCGCCGAGTAACCGAGGGTCTGCACCCACTCGCCGTCGGCCTGGAGCACGCAAGTCAGATCCGCACTTGGTGGCGAAGATGAACTCGTGGCGCCGGTGAGCGGCGTACCTGGCGATCAGCTCTTCGCTCCAACGATAGGCGGCGGATGAGTCGATGAAGTTGATGCCGCCGTCGAGGGCCCGGTTGAAGGCGGCCAATCTCCTCACCCTCCTCCGGCCGTGTCCAGCCTATTTCCCAGGCGCTGAAACCCAACTCCGTCCGGTGCGTTCTATTATTCGCTGCCTCAAGAATAACCTCCGGTCGATGCTGGTCTCTTAGCCGCCTTGCCCGGCCTGTGGCCCGTGTTCAAAGTATTCCGCCGGCCGGCTCGGTGCAATCCGCGGGGCCAGCCGCCGCCAGGGCGCAGGCCGGGGAGGGAGCAGCCAGTGACAGATGGGGACAAGATCAATATCTTGTAATTAAACAGCGCCGGTCCCAGCGGCCGGTTGAGGGGAGACGGCGTCCTGGCAGGCAGTCGGGACGACGTCGCCACGAATGGTCGGGTGGTGGATCGACGTCGTCATCTCCGTTGCAACAACTTCGGCACCCAGACTTCCATTATCGCTCACCGGTGACTTCGCGGAATTCTCACAGAAGCCGAATCCATCCGGTGAAGCACATCCTTTTTCGATAGGTGTGATCTATGACAGCAGCACAAATAGGGGACGAAGTCAATATCCTCCAGGAGAAGTTCAACGCCCCCAAAGCAGAAGTCGGCAAAGTTGTCGTCGGTCAGGACAACATGCTGCACCGCCTGCTCCTCGGCCTGTTGGCGGGGGGGCACGTGCTCATCGAGGGGGTCCCTGGACTTGCCAAGACCCTTGCCATCAGCACTCTCGCCGACACCCTGGATGTGAAGTTTTCGCGCATCCAGTTCACCCCCGACATGCTGCCTGGCGATATCACCGGAACCCAGATCTTCAATCCGAAGGAGGGGACGTACTCGATCAAGAGGGGGCCGGTGTTCGGCAATCTCGTGCTGGCTGACGAGATCAATCGCGCCCCGGCCAAAGTGCAGGCGGCGCTGCTCCAGGCGATGCAGGAAGGCCAGGTGACCCTGGGCGACGAGACCATGGACCTCGGGGAGCCGTTTCTTGTCATGGCGACTCAGAACCCGATCGAGCAGGAAGGCACCTATCCCTTGCCGGAGGCGCAACTCGACCGCTTCATGCTCAAGGTCAAGATCTCTTATCCTTCAAAGGAAGACGAGATCAAGGTGCTGGACCGCATGGCCGGCGCCGCCACCGTGCCCAAGGCGAGTACGGTGATGACGCCCAAGGAGATCCTCGACGCGCGCGAGGTCGTGCGCAAGATCTTCGTCGACGACAAGGTCAAACGCTATGTGGTCGAGCTCGTGTCAGCCACTCGCGACCCGGTCGCGGCCGGCATGACGGAGCTTCAGAACCTGATCGAGAACGGGGCATCGGTGCGCGCCTCGATCAACCTCGTCAAGTTAGCGAAGGCAAACGCCCTTCTCGAGGGCCGCAGCTACATCAGCCCACACGACGTCAAGACCATCGCCCACGATGTCCTCCGTCACCGCATTCTCGTCACCTACGAGGCCGAAGCCGAGGGCAAGAACTCCGACGACATCATCGACGTTATCCTCGACAACGTTCAGGTCCCCTAACAGCCCCTCCGGAGACACAGAATGCTCCCGTCGGAGATCGTTCAACAGGTACGGCGCGTTCAGCTCCACACCGGGCGGCAGGTCGCCGATGTTCTCGCCGGCGCCTACCTGTCGGTGTTCAAGGGCCACGGTGTCGAGTTTGACGAGGTGCGCCCGTACGTCCTGGGTGACGACGTGCGCACGATCGACTGGAACGTCACCGCGCGTATGGGGGAGCCGTACGTCAAGCGCTACGTCGACGAGCGCGAGTTGACCGTCCTGCTTCTGGTCGATGTCAGCGCTTCACAGGATTTCGGTTCGAACCAGCGCTCCAAGCGCGAGGCGGCTGTCGAGATGTCAGCGCTGCTCGCCTTTACCGCCATCCACAACGACGACAAGATCGGCCTGCTGCTGTTCCACGGCGAGGCCGAAGAGTACATCCCGCCGCGCAAGGGGCAGAAGCACGCGCTCCGGGTCGTTCGCGAGGCCCTGGCGCGGGGGCGTGAAGAGAATGGGGAAGGGGGAGGCGATCTCCTGCAGCGACAGCGCCGCACCCTAATGGAGCTGCCGCGCTCCCTTGCGGCGCGCTTCCAGGAGCTCATCCACCGAACCGCACGCGAGCCGCGGCGCGCTACCAATATCGCCCACGCCCTCGAGTTCTGCCGTCGGGTGCTGCCGCGACGGGCCATTATTTTCGTGATTTCCGACTTCCTCGACGAGGGCTATCTGAACGTCCTCAGGAGCGTCAACCGCCGACACGACGTGGTCTGCGTCCAGGTCACCGACAAGCGCGAGCTCGGCTTCGAATCCGCCGGGCTGCTCACCCTCGAGGACGCAGAGACCGGGGCGCGTCGGGTCGTCGACACCCAGTCGGAGAAATACCGTCGGGCCGTCGAGTCGACCGCCGTCGACCACCTCGAGAGGCTTCAATCCGAGCTTCGCGCCTCGGGGATCGACCTGGTCCGCATCGACGCTACCGAGCCGGTCATCGACCCGCTTCTCGCTTTTCTGCGCATGCG
>PBRM01000282.1 GCA_002725915.1 Gemmatimonadota bacterium | reverse complement strand
GAGTGGTTGAAGACGAACAGCCCCCCGTAAGCGTGGACCTGCTCCATGATCTCGTGTGGTTGGAGTTTCTTGCGCGGCAGGGCGCGGTCCGCGCCCAGAAACATCAGCGTCTGCCCGTAACAGGACGTCACCTCCACGGCGGGCAGGATGCACATCGCCGTGAGGGGTTGGAGCTGGTCCGGATCGAGAAAGGTGTCGTGCTCGGACAGCGCGAGGTAGTCGTAGCCAGCGGTTTCGTAGGCGGCCACCTCCTCCATCGGTTCGGCGTTGCCGTCGGAAACGGTGGAGTGCCCGTGGTGGTTGCCCCGCAGCCAGCGGCAGCAAGTGGCCGGAGAGAAGTAGGGGGATTCGAATCGCGCGGTCATGGTGGCCTCCGGGAGTCAGTCCAGGGCAATGGCCCCGGAGAGACCGGCGATCAGCTCCTGGGAGGTGAGGGAGTAGTTGCCGAACATCTCCAGAAAGAGCACCGCCCCGCGGGTTTGCCACAAGTCGGCATGGGTCTCGGGGGACTCCATACCCGTGGTGCAGTCCCGGAGGATGACGACCCCGTATCCGCGTTTGGCCATCTCGATGGTGCCATAGTCCCGCAGCAGGATGCAGGCATTGGTGTTGAACCCCAGAAAGAAGAGGAAGAGGATTCCGCGCTGACTGCAGTAGTCGTGCAGCTCATCCCCGGTCGCCACGATGGCCTCCTCTCGCTCGGGCTGAATATCAGGATGCATTCGCAGCGCGGCGCGGTGGGCCTCGCGTTCGGCGTCCCTCGGCTCGTCGGGCATGGCGTACTGTGCGTACTTCCCCTGCCTCGATCGGAAGTCCTCCGGAGGCCAGGTGTCGGGCTCGCTGTCGGCCACCTGGATGCCTCCCTCCTCCGTGCAGCCGTCACGTTTCTCGCCAGGTTCACCAAACAGACGCTGCCACGCCGGATGCTCCTTGGCCTGCGGGGGAGAGGGAGCGTGGATGATCGGCAGACCGGCTTTCCGAGCGCAGCTCAACAAAGGGCGAACCCGCGACTGAATAATCTCCTCAGCCCGGGCCTGTGTGTCCTTGAGGTAGTGCTGGTTCCACACGTCCACGAGAACGAGGGCGGCCTCGGACAGGGGAATTTTCCAGTCCAGGTGCGCGTACCCCGTATTCGGCTCCACCCATTCCACCCCCTCGTCCACATGCCATCTGTGGTATCGGGGATGGATTCTAAGGACTCGACTCACCTCGTCACCTGTGCTGTCAGTCGAGGAGGGCCTGACGTGACCGGGCATATGCATGTCAATGACCTCGGCCTGCGCTCCCGTCCCCCCCGGAGATATTGTGGACGCACCTCACTCACGCCTACGCGCTCCTCTCACCTGCGGCCAGCAGATCACCCGACGACACGGTGTGCCCCACGCTCACCGCCACATCCACTATCGCCGCCTTTGTCAGAGACATCCCCTCCAACGTGTCCGCCACCTCTATGGCGGTGGTGCAGTCCTCTATCAGCACGACGTCGTACCCCCGCTTGCCCATGGCACGCATGCCGTAGTCGCGGTGGGGCACGCACATGTTGGCGGCGAAGCCGGCGTATAAGAGGGTGTGCACGCGTCGCTCGGCCAACACTCCGTGCAGCTGCGCCCCGTCGAAGATAACGCAGTCCCCATCCCGCGGCTCCACTTCCGGGACGATGCTGCGTTTCTCGATGATCTCCTTAAAGTCCCGGTCCTCCGGATGCCTCGGATTGCCAAGCGACTCGTACGGCCCCGTCTTCTTGCGGAATTCCTCAGGAGGCCACTCGACGCGATCGCTCGATGTGATCCGCGGCGGCGGCTCCCCGCGCTCGCCCCCTCGATCGTCCCCCCGTGCCAGTCCCCCACCCTCACCGCCGCCCACCGGCGTCGACAGGTCACCGTATTTCCAGCGGCAGTCCGGGCTCGGAGCGTGTACCACTACTGCTCCTATTGTGCGAAACATCTCCAGCACGGGGAGGATGCGCTCGACGGCGATCTTCCGCCCCCGCGCCAGGTGCGTGCTGATATAGTGGTCACTCCACACATCCACCAGCACCAGGGCGATCGATTCCACGGGCAACGACCAGCGCAGGCTTTGGCGATGGAAATCGCCTTCTTCCACGCCCGCTCGTCGAGGCATGTGGTAGTAGAACACCTCGAAATCCAGCTTCGCTGCCACGATCACCGACTCCTCGCCATAGCTCTCGGGATGGACCCTGATAAGAACGCCCGCTCAACTGGCCAATGTAAGCGATTCAGCGTAGACTTTCGACTCCGGGGACTGGCACCACGTCAGCTGTCCTCGTGCCGCAGATCCGTCAATCGAGGAGTGCATCATGGCGAAAATGAAGGGACCGGCTGTCTTCCTCGCCCAGTTCATGAGGGACGAGGAGCCGTATGACAGCATCGACAACATCGGCAGGTGGGTGGCGGATCTGGGGTACACCGGCATCCAGATTCCAGGCTGGGATTCACGCGTTATCGATATCGACCGGGCGGCCGAATCAAAGACCTACTGCGACGAGTACAGGGGCAAGCTGAAGGAGATGGGCCTCGAGCCCACCGAAGTGGCGGGCTACCTGGCTGGGCAGGTCCTGGCCATGCATCCAGCCTACGAGATTCTCTTCGAAGGCTTTCATCCCCCCGGGTTGAAAGGCGAGGCCCGGACCGAGTGGGCCAGCGGGGAGCTGGTGAAGTGCATTCGCGCCTCCGTCAACCTGGGTACCGAGGTCATTCCCGTGCTGTCAGGTGGCTTCGCGTGGCAGATGGTCTATCCCTGGCCCCAGCGTCCGGATGGCCTCATTGACGAGGCCTTCGTGGAGCTGGCCAGACTCTGGCGCCCCCTGCTGGATCAGGCGCGCGACAGTGGCACCGTCTTCGCCTACGAGCTGCATCCCGGATCGGACCTCTACGACGGGGCGACCTTCGAGATGTTCCTCGAGCGAACGGACAACCACCCGGCTGCTTGCATCAACTACGACCCCAGCCACTTCCTCATGCAGCAGCTCGACTACCTCGCCTTCATCGAGCTTTACGGTGACCGTATCAGGGGATTTCACGTCAAAGACGCCGAGTTCCGCCCTTCCGGTCGGGTCGGCGTGTATGGCGGCTACCAGCCCTGGTCCGACCGCGCTGCCCGCTTCCGCTCCCTCGGCGACGGCCAGGTCGACTTCTCCCGCGTCTTCACCTTGCTCACCGAGGCCGGGTACACCAGCTGGGCGGTGCTGGAGTGGGAGTGCTGTGTCAAGAGCCCCGAGCAGGGCGCGGCTGAAGGAGCGCCCTTCATCGCCCGACACCTCATCGACACCACGGACGTGGCCTTCGACGACTTCGCTGGTGGCCAGGAAGACGTGGACGCCAACCGGCGTATACTGGGTCTGAGCTGAACCACGCCGGACCGAAATTCCAACTCGAGGAGACTCTCAGATGACATCGTGGAAGCGCAAACTGCGAATGGGCATGGTCGGCGGCGGACAGGGAGCCTTTATCGGCGGTGTACACCGCATCGCGGCCACCCTCGATCAACAGGTCGAGCTGGTTGCCGGCTGTTTTTCCCAGGACCCGGAGAACACGCGAATCACCGGGCGGGAGCTCTATATCGACCCGGCTCGGGCCTACGACACCTACGAGCAGATGGCGGTGGCCGAAGCCAGCCTCCCCGCGGGCGAACGCATCGACTTCGTCACCATCGTGACTCCGAACGTCTCCCACTTTGCCATTGCGAAGCGGTTTATCGAGGCTGGATTCCACGTGGTCTGCGACAAGCCCATGACCTACTCCCTGGATGAAGCCGACGAGCTGGTGAAGTTGGTGGAGAAGTCAGGGATTGTCTTTGCGCTGACCCACAACTACACCGGACACCCGCTGGTCCGACACGCTCGCCAGCTCTTCAGCTCTGGCGAGATGGGTACGATCCGCAAGGTGATCGTCGAGTACCTCCAGGACTTCCTCATGGTCGCCCACGAAAAGCTGGGGCAGAAGCAGGCGGCCTGGCGTGTCGACCCGGCTCAGTCCGGCATCGGCGGCACCATGGGAGATGTGGGCACGCACTGCGTCAACCTGCTCGAATACGTCACCGGCGATCCCATCACCGAGCTGTGCGCGGACAAGAGCACGTTCCTGCCGGATCGGGCCCTCGACGAAGACGTCAATGCACTGCTGCGTTTCAAAGGGGGAGGCAAGGGCGTCCTCAGTATCAGCCAGGTGGCCACCGGTGAGGAAAACGGCCTGACCCTGCGCGTGTACGGGTCTGAGGGTGCGATCAAGTGGGCTCAGGAAAACCCGAACTACCTCGAGCTCTATCGCTACGGCGAGCCGAGACAGACGCTGACCCGCAGCCAGGGGTATCTGTCGGAAGCAGCGGCCGCAAGCACGCGGATCCCACCCGGCCATCCGGAGGGATACCTGGAGGCCTTCGCCGCCATCTATGTCGGAGTCACGGAGGCGATCCGACGCCACATTGACGGAAGCCCGATGAAGACGGCGGAATACGAATTCCCCACCGTGCGCGACGGCCGGCGCGGCATGCAGTTCATCTACAAGACCGTCGAGTCCTGCGAGAGCGGCTCAGCCTGGGTCCCCATGTAGCGGCCCGGGAAAGCGCCATCTGCCTGAAGAAACAGCCGCACACCACCTACCGATCTTGTGGAGGAAACGAACATGGCAAAGCCCCTGCGACTGCTCTCCATCGGAGCCCACCCCGCCGACGTATTCGACCAGTCCGGCGGCACCATGGCTCACCACGCCGCGCGTGGCGACTACGTAGCCTGCATAGTGCTGACCCATGGCGCTCGAGTCCACGACGCCGAGATCTCCGAAGCGATGTTTCACCGCGACGAAATCCCCGCGCCCGAGGAGCTCGAGCCCCTGATGGCCGAGCGTGCTGACGTGAAAGCGGCGGAGGTAAGGCGGGCCTGCGATCTGCTGGGAGTCAGCGACGTCCATTTCTTTGGCGCCGACGACGCCGTCCTGCTGGTGACGGACGAGATCGTGCGACGGCTGGCGCGCCTCCTCAGGGAGATCAGGCCCGATGTCGTCATCACCCACTTCCCCAAGGAGAAGGCCTACTTCGCCAATGCCCACGCCATCGCTGGCCAGATCACCCTGCACGCCCTCGGCTTGGCCGGCTCCGTCGATCCCGGCGACCGCAGGCCGCCGCACAAGACGGCGCAGGTTTTCTTTTTCGGCACCGGCGCCGCCGCCATTCCCAATTGTGTATGGGACGCCGAGGGCGGGTACTACAACGATGTCTTCGTCGACATCGAGGATGTCGTCGACAAGAAACTGGCTGCCCTCGACCAGCTCGAAAGCCAGGGCTACGCTGGCAGGTACGCCCGCAAGCGCATCGAAACCAGCGACGGCGCCTTTGGCAGCGCCGTGCGCTGCACCTACGCCGAGAGCTTTATCAGGATGGAGGCCGAGGTCCACCACTGCCTGCCAGTCACCGATCACGCCCTGGAGCTGGCACGCTCCTCCGACCACGAAGTCATCGCCCGCACTTCCCGTCGGTTCGATCCGGACACCGGGCAGATGAGGTAATCTCCTCGACACTGTGGGATTCCCGCGACAAGTTCCTGAAGCTGCCTCTGAGCCAAGCGCTTCCGGTGCTTACAGCTGGGCCTCGTGGGGAGCGTAAGCCAATCTGATCACCAGCCAGTGTGTACTGCTGGCGTCGCTGAAGCGGCGCCAATCCAATTCTAATCAGGTTGCCAGCTGGCAACCTGATCCCGCACCATCGACCTCTATGGGCTCAGCTCTCTCCGCGCTCAGCTGAACCGCCTCGATGACGGCCATGGTGTGACGCACCGAGTGCCCGCTGGCGTCCGGCTCGCCCCCCTCGAGGCAGCAGCGGGCGAATTCCCGAAGCTGCCGGCCCATACCCCCGAGGGAGCTGTCGATGGGCACCTCCTCGCCGTTCAGCACCAGCTTGCTGTTGGTCAGCATCATCGAGCCGTCGCTGCCGATGATGAACTGGTCGTGGGCGCCGGGCCTGCATACCACCGACTGCGACAGCACGCTCACCGCACCACTGGCGTGGGTCATGAGCGCGGTGTAGGAGTCCTGCTGGCCGCGATAGAGCTCCGTGCTCTCCGAACCCTGAGCGTACACCCGCGTCACCGCGGAGTCGAGATACCAGGGCAGAATGTCGTATTCGTGGGGTCCGAAGCAGTACAGCACGCAGTTGCCACCGGTCTGCTGATCCAGATACCAAGACGGCTGCCCCGGCCCGAGCGGGGAGAAGTAGGAGTACCGCCGCCTCATCATGTGGCCGACTTCGCCGATGGCGCCGTCCCCGATCAGCTCCTTGACCTTGAGGTTGACCGGGTAATAGCGCATTACCTGACCCACCATCAGCACCTTCTCCGCCAGGTCGCAGGCCTCGATCATGCGGTCGCAGTCCGCCAGGGAGAGAGCCATCGGTTTCTCCACCAGGACGTGCTTTCCAGCCTTCGCCGCGGCCACCACTTGATCGGCGTGGAGATTGTGAGGAGTGCATACGTGTACGGCCTCTACTTGCGGGTCTCCGAGAATTCCATCCAGCTCGCCGTAGTGGCTGCCGCCAAACTCCGCCGCTGCCGCATGCGCCCGCTCGGAATCGGTATCCATCACCGCCGCTACGCGGATGGAGTCGCACTCGGCAATCGCCTCCAGGTGCGACCTGGCGATGCCGCCCGCGCCTATCATCCCGACAGCCAGTACGTCCCCCATTCTCTCTCCCTCCAATGATTTCCCAAGCGCTCACGGCTGTAGCCGCCACGGTGACGACTTCTCCCGGAACTGGCGGCTCAGAAGCAGCCTAGCCGACTCGAGGGTTGGCAATAGATTCGCGGCTCGTCCGAGTTGCGACGCCGTCGCCGCACGCCCGCGTTGCGTGGATGCCCGGCAAACTACCCTCCCCGACGCAGCACGTGACCGCCACGCTCGCCGGTCAGTTCCCCTCCCTTGAGAGTCACCTTGCCGTTGACGACGACGTGGACCATGCCGTCAGCAGTGCGATTTGGCTCGATCGTCGTGCCGCGCTCGCCGAAGGTCTCCGGATCGAAGATGGCCAGATCGGCACAGGCCCCCTGGCGGATTACCCCTCGATCGGAAAGCCCGAGCCGGCGCGCCGGAAGCGAGGTGAGCCGCCGCACCGCCTCTTCGGGTGTGAAGGCGGCAACGTCCCGTACGAAGTGGCGGTAGAACCAGGCGGCCCAGGTGTAGGCGCCGTGAAAGGTCGCACCTGCCAACGGCCCGTCGGGCGCCAGGGCGGTGGCGTCCGAACCGACCATACAATCCGGGTGGTCGAAGGCGGGCCGGATGTCCTCCTCCCGGTAACAGAACGCCATGATCATGGGAAGGTGAAGGTCGTCGATCTCATCCAGGAGAATGTCGTACACCACGTCCAGGGGCTCTCTCCCCCCTCGCGACGCGGCGATCTCGGCCACGTCCCTGTGAGCTGAGGCGGGATCTGACCGGCAGTCAGTCAGCACGATACGACTCCAGTCGTCCCGGGCCAGCGCGGTGACGATGCTCTGGTGCTGCTTCAGCTCCTGCCGAATCCCACCATCAGCGAGCCGACTCGCGATTTGCTCCTTTCCTCCTGCCAGCGCCCAGGGGGGTAATACCGCGCTCAAGTTGGTGGTCCCGAACAGGCGGGTGTGCATATCGAAGCCCGCGTCGATCCCTCGCTCCCGCGCCCGGTCCACCTGCTCGATCGCCTGCGCAACCGCCTGCCCGCCATCCGCCGACAGTCGAGCCACCACCGAGATATGGGAGATCTGCAGGGGCACTTCCGCGAGGGTCGCCGTCCGGATCGCCTCAGCGATCGTCTCTCCCGCCTCCCCCGGGCGGTTGCGCGTGTGGGTGGCGTACAGCCCCCCCGCGCCTGCGGCGACGCGACACAATTCCCCCACCTCCTCTTCGGAACAGGCCAGTTCGGGCCCGTACTCGAGCCCGGTGGAGAAACCGTAGGCACCTTCCTCCATCCCCCGGGCGAGGAGTCGCTTCATCTGGAGCAGCTCCTCGGGTGAGCTCGGCCGCTCGAGGGATGCGGCCACGGCGAGACGCAGGTTCCCGTTGGGCACCAGGGTCAATACGTTGACCGCCGGTTGCCGCGCTTCCAGACACGCCAGGTACTCCGCCACTGTGCTCCAGCTGATCGGGTGGTCCTCGCAGTAGCCGTACACATTCGCCTTGGCGGTCTCGGGATCGCCGATCGGGGCGCACCCGTGTCCGCAGTTGCCCACCACCTCCAGCGTCACCCCCTGGGCGATGGAGCACACCGCCCGCGGATCTACGGTCAGGGTGAAGTCGGAGTGGCTGTGGATGTCGATAAAGCCGGGAGCCACCAGCAAACCGGAGGCATCCAGACATGGCTCTCCCTGCTTCCATGCCCCCGCGCCCACATCGATGATGCGTCCCCCGGTGATGGCGACGTCGGCGAGAACAGGCGCCGAGCCGGTGCCGTCTACCACCGTGCCGCCCCGGATCACCAGATCCGCTCTGGGGCGTTCTCCCCCGCGGCGCAGCGAAGATGCCCGCCGGTCGCTAAGCTGCATCTCCGTTGGACCGCATTTCCCGCCGTCGCGTTCCGGTTGCGGCTTCGTCGACCTCGCCGCTGGCCTCAGCCACCACGATCCCATGATCGATCCGCGCCGCTTCGGCCGAGACCTTGCCGTTGCGCACATCGTCGGCGACCGCGGCTGGAGATCGCTTCAGGGGGGCGCCCCATCCGCCTGCTCCGGCCTGACGGTGGTAGACCCGCTCCCCCGCCTTTATCGTCGTCGATACCATCGTCGGCAGCACCTCCTCGCCGTCCTGGTGATAGAGAATGGTATTGGACGGCGTCCCCCGCTTCCCCCCGTAGAGTCCGTACGGCGGGTGAAGACGGCGGTCGGAGCGGATGGCCAGGTGCGCCTCTCCTTCCAGCAGTCTCCACTCCCGTTCGACGGCCAACCCGCCGCGGAACTGGCCGGCGCCGCCGCTGTCGGGCACGTAGCCGTAGCGCTCGACGCGTATGGGATACTCCGACTCCGCCTGCTCCACGGGGATGTTGCTGGCCACGTTGGCGGGATTGCACAGACCGTCGTTGCCGTCGCGGTCGGGACGGCCACCCCAGGTGCCGGACATGAGCTCGTAGTACACGTAGGGAGCTCCTTCAAGTCGCTGACCCCCAATAATAATCAGCGAGTTGCCGCCCTCACCAGCCGCCAACACGCGGTCGGGCAGCAGTCCCGCTAGCGCTCCAAAAACCGTGTCGACGAGCCTGAACCCGGTGATCCCCCGCATGGACGAGGCCGCCGGCATGGCGCCGTGCACGACCGTTCCCTCCGGCGCGATGATCTCCAGCGGCCGAAACATGCCCGCTGTATTCGGTACATCCGCCTCGCGCAGTACCGAGCGCACGCACAGCCCCACGACCGAAGCGGTAAAGGAAAGCGTGTTGTTGAGGGCGCCTCGCACCTGGGGAGCCGAGCCGGTGAAATCGGCTGTGAGCCCGTCCCCCTTTACGGTCACCGTCACCTGCAGACGCACCGGAGGGCCGCCGACCCCGTCGCTGTCCATGTGGTCGGTGAAGGTATGGCTGCCGTCGGGCCAGGAGGCGATCTCCGCCCGCACCAGCCGTTCGGTGTAGTCGATGAGGTCTGCCGCACAGTGCGTGAACGTCTCCTTGCCGTAGCGCTCGATGAGGTCGCAGACGGCGCGCTCGCCGATATGGCAGGCCGCCAGCTGAGCCCTCAAGTCCCCGATAGTCATCTGCGGCACCCGCACATTCGCCCGCAACAGCGTGAAGATGCTCTCGTCCGCCTCTCCCCGTCGAAACAACTTCAGCCAGGGAATGCGCAGGCCCTCCTGAAAGATCTCCGTGTTGTCGCATGCCGAGCTGCCCGGCAGCCGTCCCCCAAGGTCGAGATGGTGAGCGGTAGTGACGGCGAAGGCGACGCGCTCCCCTTCCCAGAAAATCGGCTTGACGATAATAATGTCGGGAATGTGCATGCCGCCATCGAAAGGATCGTTGAGGATGAAGACATCCTCCGGCTCGATGTCGTCGCCGAACTTTGCGAACAGCGTCTCCATAGCGTAGGGAATCGACCCGAGGTGCAGCGGAATGGTGACCCCCTGGGCGATCATCTCCCCATCGGCCTGGCACAGAGAAGTAGAGAAATCCAAACAGTCGCGCACCACCGTAGAGTAGGCCGTCCGGTACAGAGCCACCGCCATCTCATCAGCAGCCGAGGCCAGCGCATTCTTGACGATCTCACGAGTAATCGGGTCTGTCTCAATCATATCCAGGGTCCACTATCGAATTGGGATCTTTCTCAGTCATATCCACCACGAATTCGGATCTGTCAGGGTCATAGGCAAAGCGCACTATCCGAATGGATCTGTTCAGTCAAGTCGATATCCGCATATCAATGTTCCCCTGCTCATCCACCTCCACCTTCGTCCCGGGGGGAACGACGGTGGTCGAATCGTATTCGTCGATGAGAAGCGGTCCCTCCATCGGTTCGGTCAGCTCTCCCCGCGAAATTACGGGTACCCCTATGGCCTCGCCCTTGCGGCCGAAATACGCCTGTCGGTCGGGTGCGCTCCCACCCGACGGTCTGGCCGTCTCGAGCGTGCCCGGCAGTCCCCTCGCCCCGGCTCGACCGATCACCCTCACAGCCAGCGCTTCGCGCGGGTTGTCCGGATCCGACCGGTGCCCGTAAAGGCGCTCGTGCTCAGCCTCGAAGCGCTCCTCCATGGCGCGGAGTCCGGCCTCGAGGAGCACCCCGTCCTCGAGCGAAATGCGTATCTCGGAGGTCTGTCCCTGGAAACGCACATCCACACTGCCCCCTAGGGTCACCTCGTCGGCCTGGAACCCCTCGGCGGCGAACTGGCTCAGCAGCGCGGTGGACAGCTCATCCCGGATCTTCTGGATCGCCTCTGCCCGCAGGCTGTCCCCGGACAGGAGGCAGCTGCGCACCGCGTGGTGCTCGACGCCGGAGAACAGCAGACCGAGAGCGCTGAACAGACCCGGCATCGGGGGCACCAGAATGCGGTCTATACCCAGCTCTCGCCCCAGCCCGGCGGCGTGTACCGGGCCGGATCCCCCGAAGGCCATGAGCAGGAAGTCGCGGGGATCGCGACCCCGTTCGGTAGACACCGAACGCAGCGCTCGCATGGTGCGGGCATTGGCGATGCGGTGGATTCCCTCCGCCGCCTCCAGGAGTCCCAGTCCAAGCGGGCCCGCGATCCGATCCCGAATGGCGCGCCGGGCAGATTCTGGATTTATCCTGACCTCGCCGTCGGCCAGCTCTCCATCGCGGATGTAGCCGAGTACGACATTGGCATCCGTCAGCGTCGGCTCGGTGCCCCCTCGTTCGTAGCACACCGGCCCCGGGACGGCTCCGGCGCTGCGCGGCCCCACGCGCAGCCCTCCAGCGCTGTCCAGATAAGCGACGCTGCCGCCGCCGGCCCCGACTTCGGCGATGTCGATGCTGGGAGCGCGGATCAGCTCGCCGGCACCGCCCAGAAGACGGCTGCCGGCCGACAGCGATGCCCCTACCTCGTACTGCGGACTGTAAGCCAGGCGGCCCCCCTCGATGATCGACGCCTTGGCTGTTGTCCCTCCCATGTCGAGGGTGATGATGTTCCCTCCCCCGCCTACCGATTCGGCGGTGAGAGCCGCGGCCAGCACACCCGCCGCCGGACCGGATTCGAGCGCAAACACCGGACGCGTGGCCGCGTCTTCCTCCGGGGTGAGGCCGCCGGCCGACTGCATGATCAGCAGCGGCGCCTCGATCTGCATCCCCTTCAGGCCGTTGCGCATGGACTTGAGGTAGCTCTCCATGACGGGACGCACGTAGGCGTTGACGGCGGTGGTGGCTGTGCGCTCGTACTCTTTGCGCTCCGGAAGCACTTCGCACGACAGGGAAACCGGCACCCCGGGCATTTTCCGCCGAAGAAACTCCCCCACCGCCTGCTCGTTCCGCGGGAAGGCGTAGGAGTGCAGCAGGCACACCGCCACCGACTCTACCCCCTCCTCCTGGAGCTTTTCCACCAGCTCCGGCAGCTCCGACTCCTTCAACGGCACCAGCACGTCGCCGTCCGCCGACATGCGCTCGGATATTTCCAGCCGCAGCGAGCGCTCTATCAGTGGAGGCGGTTTGGAGAAGAACAGGTCGTAGATCTGCGGGGCCCGTATGCGGCGCAGCTCGAGCACGTCCCTGAAGCCGCGGGTAGTAATGAGAGCGGTCACCGCGCCCCGGCGCTCGAGCACGGCGTTGGTCGCCACCGTGGTGCCGTGAGAAATCTGGCCTATCTCACTGCCCTTCGAGCCGGCGCCACCGAGCATCTGCTCGATGGCGTCGAGTACCGCCTTCTCGTAGTCCGGCGGAGTGGAGGGCACCTTGTGGGTGTGAACCCTCCCCTCGTCGTCGATAAGCACGACGTCGGTGAAGGTTCCCCCCACGTCGGCTCCTACCCGAATGGACTGACGCTCCTCCACCTTCATTTGGGAATGACCGGCAGCACCAGGTGCGACGGGCGCTGCTGGTTGTGCCAGATAGTCTGTTGGGCGGATTCCGGCCTGTCGTCGAAGCCCGAGTCCTCGCCGGTGTTCAGATTGCGATCGAAGCGTGGAAAGTTGCTGCTGGAGACCTCGAGACGGATGCGGTGCCCCTCGCGGAACAGATTACTCGTCTCCCACAGACTGATGCTGTATTCGTACACCTGTCCCGGCTCGATCAATGTGGGCCTCTCGTAAGACTGGCGAAACCGGGCCCGCACGATGCCCTCGCAGATATGAATGGCGGCACCTGCCGGATGCACGTCGACCAGCGTCGCCGTAAAGTCGGTGTCCGGCGCGCTCGACGCCGCGTAGACCACGAGCTCCACCGGCCCCGTAACTTCCAGGTCTCGAGTCAGCGGAGCAGTCGAGTACACCAGCACATCGTCGCGGCGCTCGATCGGTCGCCGATCCCTTGGGCCCGTGTTGTCGGCGAACATGCTCTGCCCGCCCAGGGTGGGAACCGGGTTTTCCGGATCGTAGGAGTAGGAGTCGAAGCTCTCGACCTCCGGAGGATCGGTGGTGAGCGCGCCATCGCCAGAGGAAGAGTTGGCGCGACCGGAACTGTGAAGGTAGAACCTGGTGTACTCGGTGCGCTCCAGCGGCCACTCCTGCTCAGAGCGCCACTGGTTGGCCCCCATGACGAAAATCCGAATGGGCGGCTCTTCATCGATCCCCGTGTCCAGCCCCTTCAATCGCTGATCGTACCAGCGCAGATGCTCAGCGGGTATGTCCATCCCCGCCTGGCTCCCAAAATCGATGTCCCCAAACGGCGCAGCATCGCCGATCGCGGTGTGGGTCCACGGCCCCACCAGCAGTCTGGATCTCTGCCTCGCGGCCGCGCTGCGCGCGCTCTTGCGCCAGCCGCGGAAACACTTGAACCCCTCGTGAAGCAGGTTGTCGTACCACCCGGTGATGAAATAGGCCGGCGTCTCCACTTCCGGATAGCGCTCCTTCATACTGTACGACGACCAGAATTCATCGAATCGGGTGTGGCGGATCACCTCCCGGTAGAACGGTCGATCGCCAATGCTGTCCAGCGCGCTAATCAGCGGCAAGCGGCGATAGACCTCCTCCCAGTCGATCAGATCCCGGGGCGCGTTCTGGTTGGTGCGGTCTCCGAGCCAGATGAAATTCATCGCGTTCTGCAGTTGCAGGACGCCGTTGTAGCGCATGTGACCGTAGTTGTCTTCCTGATTGGCAATCGGCACCAGGGCCTTCACGTAGGGACTGCGGAAGGGGGCGGGCAGGAGCTGGGTGAACCCGGGATAGGAGACTCCGAAGGTGCCGATGTTGCCGTCGCACCAGTGCTGCGCGCCGAGCCACTGCTGGGTGTCGTAGCCGTCGTCGGCCTCGTCCACGTAGGGCCGCCACTTGCCTTCGGACTCGTACCTCCCCCTGCCGTCCTGCATCACCACCGCATAGCCGCTGCGGGCGAAGCGCACGGCCCAGTCCACGTAGCGCGGATGCTGCGTGCTGTAGGGGGACCGGATCAGCAGGACGGGGAATCTCTCTCCATCGACGGGTCGGTACAAAGCCGCATACAGCTTCACCCCGTCCCGCATGGGGATCTTCAGATCGAGTTGAATGCGAATCATGCTCCCTCACTCACCCTGCCTACTTCACGGATTTCCTGATACCCGTCACTCGCCCCTCTCCATGGTGTCCTACTGGAGGCCATAGTAAAGCACCCCTCACGCCACTGCGTCAAATGACCTCGATCGGCACATGAGGCGGCCAGCGGTATGGTCTCAGAATGAGCGATGACCGTTGGGGGGGAGCGCGCGTGGATCGCCAAAGAGAAGAGGCCCGTCGCCTGAACAGGCCTCACAGGTCGCATTCAGGAGGGGAGTTACGGTCCCGTCACCATCCCGTGCGAAGCTCATAGCCGGCGACCGCCGTACTGACGGTAGATCAGACGAGCGCAGGAGCTGGGAGAATGGGCTCGATGGAAAGGACAGCCCGGTCGCTGTCGGGGGCTACGGCGCGTTGCCAGCTCAATCGGCCCCACTGCCAGCTGCGTCGTCGTCGGAGTTGTCGTCGTCGTCGGAGCTGTCGTCGTCAGAGCTGCTGTCGTCGTCAGAGCTGCTGTCGTCGTCAGAGCTGCTGTCGTC
>PBRM01000281.1 GCA_002725915.1 Gemmatimonadota bacterium | reverse complement strand
TGTTGGGTTTTGTGTTCATCGACGCGATAGATTATACCTAATGCAGGGGTCGGGGTCATCCCCCGCCTGGACGGACCGGCGCCCATCGGGAAGGCTGACCCGACGGTGAGTCATGCGCCGCGGGATCTGGACTTCCTCCTGTTCTCCCGTGGGGCAGACGTGGATTCAATGGTTGCTGAGAAATCAAAGAAGGTGCTCCTCGTGGGGGGCTTCAAACCTGGGCAATCGCTGTGGAGTATTCAGCAGGGATTCGAGTCCCTGGCTTATGAAGTCCTCTACGTGCCCTCACGGGGCTGCATCGAAGCTCACCGGGAGCGGGATATCGCCCTGGCGAAGGAAGAGGCCGATCTGATCCCGCATGCGGACGAGTGGGATATCCGCTTCAACGACGCCGGTCAGTTCCAGGAGGGTCTTTTCCAGATAGTCGAGGAGCAAAGACCCGAGCTGCTGTTGTGGTGGTTTGCAAAGGACGACCGTCCTCCCGGCCTGATCAGCGCCCTCCGAGAGGAATTCCCCTGGTGCAAGACGGTCACTCACACTCAGGACGATCCCTGGGATGTGTTGCAGAAGCCGCACTTCGCTGAGGAATTCGAGTACGCCGTGACCTGCTGCAAAGAGAGTTTGCCGGTCTATGGGCAGCGAGGGGTGAAGGCGATCGTCCTCTACCCGCCGCCCGCCTGGCAACTTCACGGAACGGCCCAACCGGCTGCTGGTGAAGAATGTGATTTCTGCGTCACCGTCATGTCCATCTACTCGCGATCGGGAGGGAAGGAGGCCGACTACCTGACGTCAGCCAATGCTATCGACAGAATCACCCACCCCATCGCCTTCCCCGATCAGTGGGTCCTGCGCCAGGAGGTCGTGGAGGCGCTGAGAGATCTGGGCAGGATACACATCTACGGAGGGCTCGGCTTCGGGACCTTCGAAGGCGTGCCCAGATCGTCCTACCGGGGCTTCAGGACCTATGGCGAACTGCCGGGGGTCTACACTGCGGCAAAGGTAAATGTCAACCACCACAATTCCCCGCAATCATTCGGCTGTCTCAACCAGCGCGATACCGCCATCACGGGAAGCGGCGGCTTCATGCTGACCGATTACGTGGAGGGGATCGAGGAGACCTTCGACATCGGCTCGGAGATCGACACCTGGAAGAGCGTGGAGGAACTGCGTGAAAAAGCCGCCTGGTGGCTGGCTCACGATGACGAGCGTCAAGCGGCGGCACGGCGGGCGCAGGAGCGGATTATGAGGGATTACGGCAACGGCACCTACGCGGAAAAGCTCCTGCGCTTTGTGAAGGACTGAGGGCGGTGCGGGGGCGTGGGACGCCGGTTGAAGCAAGCGGCCCCAGCGAGGCTGAGATTTTTTTCGCGAACTCACAGGATTCGGGGCGACTGAAGGCGCCGCGTGAAGGCTACGCGCCGTCGCCGCTCCGGTCACGGACTCGACCCGGAGAAGCGCATCATGCGACGCTTTACGCGCACCCCCTACTACACCGGTAAGGACGACCCCGAGCGCGGGGAGGTGAGAGGCACTCTGAAACTGGGGGAAACCGTCATCATCGAGACTCCGGGCGGCGCTGACGGCGACCTTTACCCGGGCGTCGTGCCCGAGCTGACGGAGCCGCGGGGCTCGCGCGGCGGCGGTCCGTTTCTGATCGAGGATATCAAGGCGGGTGACTGGGTCTCTTTGGAAATCATCGACGTGGAGGTGGGTCCCTACGGGTACTACAACAACGGCGGGCCTTTTCGCGGCAGTCTGCGCTCGGTGGCGCCGGTGCGGGACGGGCTGTTGCACTTCCCACCCGACTTCGTCGTGCCCTGCCGGGAGATGATCGGCGTAATCCAGCTCGGGCAGGCGACCAACAACTACTCCGCTTCCGGCGGCAACATGGACTACAACTCGATCTGTGCCGGCAGCACGGTCTACATCCGCGCCCAGCGAGATGGGGGGCTGCTGACGCTTGGTGACGTGCATGCGCGCATGGGGGATGGCGAGCTGACGGCCACCGGGGTGGAGATCGACTCGGCCATTACCCTGAAGATCGATCGCGTCCCGGGGTTCCCCACCAATGGTATCGTGGTGGAGACCGCCGACGCCTGGTTTTCCTCAGGAGTAGCCGCCAACTGGGAGGAGGCGCTGAAGCTGGCCTGGACGGACATGGTGGTGCTGCTGTGCCATCTCTACGACACCAACGCCGAACACGCCAACCTCATCGTCGGCACCATCGCCGACGCGGTGCCGGGCTTTGCGGCGGGCAATCTGTTCGGCAAGGGCTACAAGAACGAGAATTCCTACGTAACCTGTCAGCTGTCGGTGACCAAAGAGCTGCGGCGGACAGGGGAGCCTTTCAAACCGTAGCAACCCGTTTGAGGAGAGAGATACCTTGAGCAACCTGAAGCAGAGCTACATCGACATCGACACGCCGATGGCGCCACCGGCGTGGGCGCTGATGGAATGGGAACTGATCCGCACCCAGGAACGGGCCTGTGCCGAGTTTTTCGAGCACTACTTCGACGAGCGCGGTTATCTGGAGTGCATTCCTCGCTGGGGGGGAAACGACGGGCCGGACGACGCCATCGAGAACCTGGTGGGCTGGCCGCTGCTCTATATCCTTGGAGGTCGGGACGAGCTGCGGGCCATGTGCGAGCTGGGTTGGGAGGGCCACCTGAGGCAATACACCGAGGCAAAGACGACGGCGGTGCCTTTCGCCCGAGACGGTATGTACTACCGGGAGTTTCCAGTGATGTTCGACTGGGTTCACAACGGCGAGGGTCTGACGACGTTCAACCTCCACGGCCTGATGGATCCCGAGGCTCGAAATTTCGACAAGCGGGTGAGGCGGTATGCCGGTTTTTACAACGGTGAAGATCCGCAAGCTCCCAACTACGATCCCGAGCATCGGATCATTCGCAGCTTGTTGAACGGCAGCCGCGGTCCCATGCTGCGCAAGGCCACGGCACTGGACTGGGCCGGCGATCCGCTCGACGAAGTGGAAGAACGCTTCAACGCTCTGCACGGGGAGCGCAACTACGTCGAGATGCTCGCCCACTTCGAAGACTACACCGACGTGGTGGGCGACCATCCGTCGAACATGGTGGCCACGACGCTGGGTCTGAACGCCTACGCCCTCACCGGCGAGTCCCACTACCGGGACTGGGTGGTGGAGTACGTCGACGCCTGGCGCCAGCGCGCGCTCGACAACGGCGGTATCATCCCCACTAACATCGGCCTGGACGGCAGCATCGGCGGCGAGTGCGACGGCAAGTGGTACGGCGGATGTTACGGGTGGGCCTTCACGGTAACGGTGCCGCAGACCGGGGGGCGGTCTCACCGCAACAGCCACTATCTGGGTGTCGCCGGCTTCGGCAATGCGCTGCTGCTGACCGGCGACCAGAGCTACCCGGACGTGTGGCGACAGATGATCGAGGCGATCAACGCCAACGTCAAAATCATCGACGGCCAGGAGATGTACCCCCACATGCACGGCGACGACGGGTGGTACGATTACAGCGCGCAACCGTACTCGCAGGGCGCTTTGGAGGTCTATTACTGGTCGATGCAACGAGACGACTTGAAGCGGCTGAATGAGGAAAGCGGATGGATCGGCTTCCTGGAAGGGAACGACCCAGGCTACCCGACGGCGGCGCTGCAACGCGACTTCGGACGCGTGCGAGAGCAGGTCGAGAAGATGCGCAACGATCCGACCACACCGGACACCCGTCTGTCGGACAATCCCAATCCGATCAATCCGGCGACGCCGGGTGCGCTGGTGGAGTTGATGACGGGTGGCATGCTGCCGCGCCATGGTTGCCCCCTGCACTGCCGTCTGCGCTATTTCGACCCCCGCGCGCAACGGCCCGGCATGCCGGAGGGTGTCGGTGCGCTGGTGGAGAAGCTCGAAGATGAATCGACAACGGTGACGCTGGTCAACACCGACCAGGTGAATGCGCGCGAGGTGGTGGTGCAGGGCGGCGCCTACGCCGAGCATGGCTTCGGCAGTGTCAGGGTGGGCGAAGACTCAGAGGAGGTGGATCTCGAAGGTTCGGCGTTTGCCGTGCGGCTGGCGCCAGGCGCGGGAGCGAAGCTGGAGATCGCCACCAGACGATATTCCGCCGTGCCGACATTCGCCTTCCCATGGGATCGCAGCTGAGGGAGAAGAGAGATGGCCACAAACGTGAAGATCAGCACTATCGGGGCCCGCGCCGCGGGCGGCAAGCCGGAACCGGGACAGGCGGCCGTGGACGGGATGATCGAACACTGGCGGGGGCGGTTCGCGCAGGTCCTGCCCGACGAGCCCGATCTGATCGTCGTGCCTGAGTGCTGCGATCGCTATCCCGAGCACTCGAAGGCGGAGCGCCAGGAGTACTATCGGTTCCGAGATCGCCAGATCGCCGGATATTTCTCCAGCGTGGCCCGGGACAACGGCTGTTACGTCACCTACCCCGCCGTGCGCGAGATGCCCGACGGCAGTTGGCGGAACTCGGTCGAGCTCTTCGACCGCGACGGGGAGTCCATGGGATTCTACAACAAGAACTACGTGGTCATCGTCGAGACCACAGAGGCCGGAATCCTGGCTGGCCGGCAGACGCCGCTTTTCGAATGCGACTTCGGCACGGTCGGATGCGCTATCTGTTTCGACCTCAACTTCGACGGCATCCGTCAGGAGTACGCGGAATCCCGACCGGACCTGATCGTCTTTCCTTCCATGTACCACGGAGGATTGATGCAGCCCTACTGGGCTTACACCTGCAGGGCTCACCTGGTGACGGCGGTGTGCGGCCTTCCCAGCGTGATCCTCTCACCGACCGGAGTATCTCTCGCCACGACGACCAACTATTTCGACTTCGTCAGCAGTACTGTCAACCTGGACTGTCAGGTGGCCCACCTCGACTTCAACTGGGAGGGGCTTCGGGGACTGAAGGAGAAATACGGTTCAGCCGTGCGGATCGACGATCCCGGTTATCTGGCTTCGGTCCTCGTCACCAGCGAAAGCAAGAAGGTGAGCAGCGGTGAAATGGTGGACGAGTTCGGGATCGAGCTCCTCGACGACTACATGGCGCGCTCGATCGCGCACCGCCAGGACGCCCGGAACGCCGAGCCCGAGCCGGTGGTGTGATCACGCAGGGCGGGTGCTATCCGCTGACGCGCTCCAGGCCTTTTCCGGTTTCCTCGCTACCCGTGCAATGTATAAATTCAGTCATTGGTGACTGCCCAAACTTATGTCCTAAAGTCAAGTTCAAGGAAAAAGCAGCGCCATGACCTGAGGTGGTAGCGATCCTCAGGGACGCTGGCGGATTTGGCGTCGGCGATAGGCGTGGCGGCGTGGAGTGAGAACCAACGCGCGCTGCAAATGCCTTGGCTGTGAGCGGGCTCCATGGGAGCGCAAGCACGGACGGATCCCAGCCATGCTCCGCGCGTCCAACCAGGAGTTCCGGCAACGCCGGAGGGCGGCCGTTCCCATCCACCACCAGCACAGGACGGCATCGCACTGGACCTCCAGACGAGCGGGTCACTGCAAGGCATCCGGCAGGGAGACGTGGCCTCCTTCGAGGCGCTCTTTCACGCGTACTGCCAGGACCTTATTCGCTTCGCCTGCCGGTTCACCCGTGACACGCCGGCGGCGGAGAACATCGTTCAGGAGGTCTTCCTGAGGGTGTGGCGAGATCGCTCGCGCCTAGCTCCTGCCGCCAATGTGAAGGCGTACCTGTACGCGGCGGTCCGCAACGAGTCGCTCAACTACCTGCGCCACGCCGAGGTGGAGGCCCGAAGCGCGCCGGAACTGGCGCTGGCCGCAAGGCCGGTGAAGACACCGGAGGACGAACGGAGTGCGAAGGCGGCGGCAGCCTCCGTGTACGAGGCGGTCGCGCGGCTGCCGGAACGGCGCCGGCTGATCTTCAGGATGAACCGGTTCGATCACCTGACCTACGCCGAGATTGCCCAGGTGCTGGAGATCTCCATCAAAACGGTGGAGACGCAGATGGGACGGGCGCTGGCGTTCCTGCGCGCCGAGCTCGTCGACAGCCCGGACGAGTGACAGACCGGCGCGGCGGCCGGTTTCTTGGCGGTGGTGTCAGGGTAAACCGTGCTCTCAGGGGTATTACACTCAAACGAGGTAATCAGAGCGATGCTGCTGATGGCATATCGTTTCCACCTGAACCTGGAGGTCCAATGTGAGGAAGATGATCGGTTTGGTCGCAGCGTTGCATTTCGCATCCATCCTGTTCGCCGTCGAAGAATCAGCCGCCCAGGACAGCGGCGGTGGGGAGATGCTGAACGAGGTGCCCATCTGGCCTGTTCCGGCCGAAATGACCCTCAAGGAGTACAGAGACGCCAATCGCAGACTGGGCGTCGGGCTGGTGCTGATGTCGGTGCCGCTGCCCGGGGCGCTGCATTTCTACGCCGATGAGCCAAGAGCGGGATGGATGCATGTCGGCGCGGCTGCTCTGGGGGTTACCTCGATCATCGTCGGCGCAGCGATCGTCGACGAGAAGGACAATGCCTGGCAGAAAACCGACCTCGAGATCGTCGATGTAACGGGACAAGACGGCACGGTGGAGCGATACGAGAAGATACCTGTCGAGGAAGAAGGGGGAGTATTGACGTATCGCCTGAACAAGCTCGATCGCAAAACCGAGGGCGAGGGCGGGGTTGCGTTTATTGTCTTGGGGGCGGGCCTGGTCGTGGGGCAGCTGATCCACGACTGGATCGCCGGCGTTAAGACGATCGAGAGAAAGCGGGACGCCGTCAGGTTCAAGTACGGCAAATCCGTGGACCGCCGGTTGAGCTTGAACCCCAGTATGGATATTGAGCGCGGCAGCTACGGCGGAAAGCTCTCCTACCGCTTCTGTGCGATTCTCATGCTGTTTGCGCAGGTCTCGGCGGCCCCCCCCGCCAGACTCGAATGAGATGAGAAGAGGAGAGGAAGGATGAACGATCCATCCGACTGGGAGTTGCTGGCGCGCTATCTATCGGGTGAATGCTCTGATGAGGAGCAGGCCGAGGTGAAGGCCCTGATCGCTTCGGACCCGGAAAAGCAGCGTCTCATCGCATCCATGAGCAGCGTGTGGGCTACCCCGGATCCCCATTCGAGGACGTCCGACGTGAGCCGGCTGTGGGGCGAGATTGCCGAGAAAACGGGCATTGCCACCACACCCCAAATGCCCCAGGTCCGCAGCCGCCAGGGCATCGTCAGGCGTGTGACCGATTGGATGCGGCCTCAGCTATTCCCCCTCCGGCGCTATTCGGTGGCGGCAGCCCTGGTGATCGCTTGCCCGCTGGCGTATCACTGGTTCCAGGAGGCAGCAATTCTGTCGTCTGGGATTCTGCCATCTGGCACACAGACAGCAGAATGGGCGACGTTCACGGCGGAGAGAGGCACTCGTGGCTCAATCACCTTGAGTGACGGCACCCGGATAAGGCTGGACGCCGGGAGCACCTTGCGGTATCCGGAGACATTCGACGAGGACGAGCGGCGGGTCTTTCTCAGCGGGGAGGGTTTTTTCGAGGTGGCATCCCATGCGGGGAAGCCGTTCGTCGTTCGCGCCGACCACGCGGTCGTCGAAGTGCTGGGGACCCGATTCAATGTAAGGGCCTGGCAGCCGGAACAGCGGGTCACCGTCGCTGTGGCCGAAGGGAGGGTTGCCATCAACTCTGACGGGCGAGGGCACGCCGCGATCGAGATCGCAGCGGGACAGATGAGCATATTGCCGAAGGCCGGACAGCCCTCAGCACCGCGCCCCGCGGATATCGAGCGACACCTGGGCTGGATGCAGCAGGAAGCGACTTTCGACAACGCCCCGCTACATGAGATTCTCTATCAGCTGGAACGCTGGTACGATGTCCAGTTCATTCTCGAAGATAACTCGATCGCGGCAGAGCAACTCGCCATTCATATCCAGGGACAATCCCTGGAGGACATCCTGGGACTGATCTCGGGTCTGACCGGTCTGGAATACCAACGCACAGAGGGTTCGGTGCGGTTGAGCCCGAGAGATCCGGTTCGACAGCGTTGATCCGTTCATGTTGCGCCTCCACCCTTTTCGATGAGGTAGTCAATGGTCTCTGTTCAATACCTACACAAGCGGATTCGGAAGTACTCGAATGCGGGCCTGGGTGGCCGGACCCGGCTGGCCGCGAGGCTTCTACTGTGTATTGGCCTGATGGCCCTGTCCGCTTGCGCGGCGGTCAGCAGGACACCGCCGCTCTCCCGGCCGGATGCAACCGGCAAGCCGACGTTCGGGAGCATCTACCTCACCTCCGGAACTTTCTCCAGACCACACCGCCCAGTCGGGGTCGTGCAGATGACCTTGAAGGGTTACAGGTGGCTGCACGGAAAGGATGTGGCGGGCGGCCCCAACGACCTGCTCTACACCGTCGCGGCGCTCGCCCGGGACAACGGGGCGCATGGGATTCAACACCTCGAACTGATCGATACCAATCCGCAAACCAAGGCGGAAAAGATCGCCGCGCAGATTGACACGGCCATCCGGGTGGCCGAACAGGTGGAGAAGGGGGATCCACCCACCGCCCTCAGCGAAGGAACCGAGACCCGCTACTTCGTAAAGGGTGAGCTCGTGATTTTCGATAAGGAGGGAGGATGATGCGCAGCAGACTGGTCGCCGGGGCGACAGCCCTCGGGCTTCTCGCCGGGTGCACGGCGGGCAACCTCTACATGTATCCGCCCGAGATCGCCGAACACTATCTGATCACTATGGGTGAGTCCCCGCGTCCGTATGTGTCCAAGGGCTTCGTGCAGATCACCGCCAAGGGCGCCAACCTGGCCGGGTTCTTAACCGTGGTGGATGCCGATCTGCAGAAGATGTTTGGCGAGTTGCTGATTCCCGAAATCGAGAAGGCAGGAGCGGACGGCCTCGTCAACCTGGATTTCAAGGAAACCCAGCACCCGACCGCCACCAAGGTCATTTTCGCCATCCTGTTCCTCATCCCGCTGCCCACCTCAGTGGAGATCACCGGCGAACTCGTGGAGTTCGAATCGGAGGATCTCGGAATGGCTGTCCCTGATGAGCCGGCGAACAGACGTTAGCAACCCCTTGATAGAGTCGCGTTGAGTTCTGGTGATCGAGGTCAAGGCGCCGTCCCCGGGTGAGTGTCTGTCTTTGAATGCATCCAGCAGGCCCCCAACCTGGATCATCATGGTGGCCGTACTGGCCGCTCTGTGTGACTCCTCGCACGCACAGCCCTCCTTCATCGAGTTCAACGGACTGAAAGTGCCGCAGTCCGTGCTCACGGTGGTATCCATCGATCTCGAGAATGTGCCTTTCGAGACGGCGCTGGCTGAGATTTCACGGAAGGGAAGCTTCTTCCTGAGCTACAACCGGAGTCGCATTCCGGTTGATATGAAGATGACCGTGCGCATGGACGACGTGCACGCCCTGGAAGCCTTGATTTTCGTGATGGAGAAAACGGGCACGGAGCTGCTCGTCACCAGCGACGGGCAGCTCGCCGTGGTACCGTCCAGGGCCCCCGGGAAACAGCAATCTCAACGCAACAGCACAATCAGTGGCTTCGTCAGGGATCGCAGCGACGGCGAGAGCCTTCCAAGCGCCTCGGTCGTCGTGGCGCTCGATGACCAGCCGCTCATGGGCACGATGACCAACTCCGAAGGCTACTACGCCGCGCGGGGTATTCCGGCCGGTATCCGGGTGATCACCGTATCCTACATCGGCTACGCGTCCTACCGGGACACGCTGTTGCTGGCGGCCGGACAGGAGCTGCGCCTGGACGTCGAACTGGCCCGGGAGTCCGTGCACATGGGAGAAGTCGTGGTGACGGCGGCGAATCCGGCGGCGGACGAACTGAGACACCAACCGAGTGTTGTCTCGATGAAAGTGAAGAGCCTGCAGCAAATGCCAGCCATGGGTGAGCCAGACCTGCTGAGATCTCTGCAGCTGTTGCCGGGTGTCCAGTCATCGTCGGATTACAGCAGCGGGCTCTATGTGCGCGGCGGCGGACCGGACCAGACCGGCATCCTGCTCGACCAGATAAGACTCTATAATCCATCGCACGCCTTCGGCCTGTTCTCCACCTTCAACCCGGACGCCATCAAGGACGTCACCCTCTACAAGGGCGCCTATCCGGCCCAGTATGGCGGAAATCTGGGCGCCGTCCTCGACGTACAGAACCGCGACGGAAACCGCCGCGAGGCCAGCACCAGCGGCGGCGTCAGCCTGATCTCCAGCCGGCTCATGACCGAGGGTCCGCTGGGCAACGGCTCCTGGATGGTGGCCGCCAGGCGCACTTACATCGACCCGGTGTTGCGGGTGATTCGAGGGGCCGACGAGACTCTCGACGGCCTCGGTTTCTGGTTCTACGATGTCAACGCCAAGGTGAACACCCAGCTGAGCGTCAACGACAACCTCATGATCAGCGCCTACGGGGGGAATGACCATCTCGACATCGTTCTGGTCGACAGCACCAACACCTTCTCCTTCGGCAATCGCTGGGGCAACCGGGCGCTGACCGGACGCTGGACACACGTGTTCTCACCAGCCCTCTTCGGGCGGATGATCGCCCTGTATTCTAAGTACCACAGCGACATCACCCTGGACTTCTTTGGCACCACCATCGCGCTGCGCAACCGCGTGCGGGACGTCACCCTGAAAGGGGATCTCGACTACTTCGCCTCTGCCGATCACACCGTGCGCACGGGAGTCGATCTCACCTTCTACCGCTTCGACTACGGCTGGCAGTTCGACCAGTGGGAGGGGAACCAAGTCGTGGAGCCCTATCTGCTTTCGACCTATGTCCAGGACAGCTGGCAGGTGACACCGCTGACCGAGGCCCGTCTGGGCTTGCGAGGGACCTACTACGAGGAGGGTGGACGTCTGTTTGTGAATCCGCGCCTGTCCATCAATCGCGTGCTGCACGAGAGCTGGCGCCTCAAGCTTGCGGGGGGCAGCTACCGGCAATACCTGCAGCTGGTGTCGACCGAGGGCTTCAGCGGCGGCGATGTCTGGGTTTCTGTCGACGAGACGGTGGAGCCCGGGCGCTCCTGGCAGGCGGTTACGGGCGTCGAGTGGGAGCCTTCCGGTACCTACAGGGTCAGCGTCGAGTCCTACTACACCGACCTGGCCAACCTGGTGGTTATCGACCAGGAGGCGGAGGAGAACGTCGAGCAGGAGACCTCAGAGGATATCTTCAAGACTGGAGGCGAGGGCTACGCCGCCGGCCTGGAGCTGTTTGCCGAGAAGCGCCGCGGACGCCTGAGCGGCTGGCTGGGCTACACCCTGGGATGGACGCGGCGGACGTTTCCGGAGATCGACGGCGGCGGCTCTTTTCCACCCAAGTACGACAGGCGGCACGACCTGTCGTTGACGGCGACCTACCGTCTTGCCAGGTGGAGCTGGACCGCCAATCTCGTCTACGGCACGGGCCAGGCCTTTACGCCGGCATCGGCTCGCTACACGCTGCGCGACCCGGCCTCCGACCTCCCCGTGGATCGTTACCTCGCGGCGCGGCGCAACACGGCCCGTCTGCTGCCCTACCACCGCCTGGATGTCGCGATGCGGCGCCGGCTGCGGCTCTTCGACGCGGAGTGCGAGTTCTACCTGCAGATCTTCAACGCCTACAACCGACGCAACGAATGGTTCATCCAGTACCACCCCGACGATTCAGACAAAAAACCGGCCGTGGCCGAGATGTTGCCCATTATACCCACCTTCGGCTTTGACTTCAGGTTCTGAGACATGCATATCTTCCTGCTGCTCCTGGTCCTTCTCCCGCACCTGTCCTGCAGCGCGCCCGGTCCGCTGGCTGCCGATCGGGCCCCCGGCGATCTGTTCGGACCGAGCGAGGACAATCTGATCGTCGTCGATGCCATCCTCATAGTCGACGAGCCACTGCCGCCCGTCCTCCTGCGGCACACGGCGGCTCCGGGTGTTCCCTACATGGCCGCGTCGACGGCACTGGCGGGGGCCAGTGTCACCATACACACCGACGACGCAGTTTTCGAGTACCGCTCCGATCCGGAGGCTTCCGGTCGCTACCTGCCGCCGCGCGCTGCTGCGCTGGTCGAGCCGGGGCGCACCTATGAGCTGCGGGTCGAAACGAGTGACGGCGCGGCGGTGCGCGCGATGACGCAGACGCCAGAACGCATGACTATTGGCGAGCTGGTGCTGCTGGATCGGGAGGGCAACGAGCTTCGGCACCTCAAGCTGTTCTCCGAGATCGGCAACCAGGTCTATGAGGCAGCGGAAAACCAGCTGGAGTGGACCAAGGGCGTGCTGCAGGCCCGGTTTCGGCACGACGGGGCTGCCGCGTCCTATCAGATCGCCGTATCCAACCTGGAGCACTTCAGCCCGCTGCTGTTCGACAACGACTGGATCGACGAAGACGATGTCGAGCGCGGCGAGACCTCACCCCCGCTGGGATTGGAAGACGGTGCGCTCTATCTGCCCTGGGACGGCATCTTCTTTGCGGGGCGTTACAAAGTCAAGCTCTATGCCGTCGACGAGAACTGGTTCGACCTGGTCCGCACCGACAATGTGAATGCGGACAGGAGCAGCGGGGAGGCGGGCCAGGCATTTCAGCGGCCGCTCTTTCACGTCGAGAACGGGATCGGCCTGTTCGGCTCCGCTGCGGTGGATTCGGTCGGCTTCTCTGTCCGGCCCAAGGGGACCCCGGAGTGTACGGGGTGTGAGTGCTGGGGCTGTGGGAGGCGCCCCACCGGGTGGTCGGGTACTCTTGACCCGGACACGGGCAGCGGTTCGGTCCGATATCTGAAGGAGAAAGGCGGCGACAAGTGTGATCTATCCTATGAGATAACCGGCGCTGTCCCCGCCGCGGCCTGCGACGAGTGTTCCTTCGTCTGGGAGTTTACCCTGACCGACCTGACGATCGTCAGCGACGGAGGGGGATGTGGCGGCGCGGACGAGGCAGAGGGACAGACGGTGCGCTTCGGCCAGTCCAAGGAGGTCATTTCCCCGGAGGGCGGCACGCCTGAACATGGCCTCTACTACTACGACCTGCGCTGGACCCGTGTCGAGGAGGGCTGGTCGCTGATGCCGAGTTACGGCGACTACGAGGACATTTGGTTGTTTGGCTTCAATGATACTCTGTGGCACAGCGTCCCTGCGATAGCCTCAGACCGCGGCGTTCGGGGTCGGGAAGTTCGAGGTTCGATTTGACCCTGGGTACTATTCAGGGAATTCGACGGAGTAGACGTAGAGCCGGCTTTCCGACTCACTGACGATGTAGATCTGGCCGGTTGAGGCGTCCACGGCGACTCCTTCGGCCTTGTCGAAGGGAAGAGGATAGGCGCTGATCACACCTGTATCGGGACTCCACAGGAACAGCATCCGGCTCTGATCGCTGACCACCCAGAAGCGGCCAGATCCACCGTCGCAATCCAGACCAGAGAAGTCTTTGGCGAAGTCGAGCTCGCGCTGGCTCGCTATCGAAAGGTCGGCGGCCAAGGTCACGAATAGACCCGGATTCTTCTCGTTGAGGACGAATATGGCGCCGCTCGGATCCAGGCAGATTCCCTCCGGGCCGCTGCTCTCCTTCCCCTCCAGGTCGAGCTGTCGCCGGGCCAGCACCTCGCCCCTCCCATCCAGATGCAAGATTTCCCGACGCTTCTCTTCCACCACCCACAGGGTTCCGTCCGAGGGATCGCTGGCAATGCCCTCCAGGTTGTCTCCCTTGAAGTCGAGCTTCTGGACCTGGCCGCCCAGTGACAGCCGGTAGACGCGCCGGGCACCGACGGTCCACAGCGAAGTGCCGGACGCATCCAGGGCCAGACCGGAGAGTTCGTCAATGTCCAGCGAAAAGCTCGTCACCAAGGTCAGCTGGCCTTCGCTCCATCGCGGCGCGTTGGGGTCCTTGCCATTGCACGAGAGCAGCAGGCAGCAGAGGCAAGGGACGGTGAGACGGGAGATCACGGACGAGACCCAGGCCCGACCATCGGCCGCCGGTCTGCTGACCCCGATCTCCCATCCCGCCCGTGTACCCGGGATCACAGCGTTAGCTCCATCGCGTCGTGGCCATTCTCCAGGCATGCGTCAATCACGTAGCAGTACTTGGAGTAGCCCCGCTGCACGAGTGAGAAGCGGCGGATGAGGTCGGTGGCCCAGTGCGGGATGAAAGCGGCCGTCTTGATCTCCAGCACCACGGGTGAATCCTCTTCCTGGACGGAGGCCTGATCACCGTAGTAGGTCATGTCGTCGTCGCTGCCCCTGAGCTCGGATAAGCCGTGGGCGAGCCGGTAGCGTAAGGCGCGGTCGAAGGTGATCCGGCCGTACTCGTCGACATCGCTTGTGTAGGGCTCGCGGAAGTAGCGGACGTGGAGCACGGGGGCCGTGCAGTACAGATGGTTGACCTCCTCGAAGGTCTCTGGCAGGTCGATGAACGACGGGGTCGTCCGCACCGACTTCGACACCTCGAGCACGCCCGGCCACTCGTCCACCGGAATCTGCCGGCGTCGCTTCCACGAAATGGCATTGTGCCGGTGCTTCACCTCCAGGGCGAGGAAGTTGTCCGGCTCGGGACCGTAGTAGCGGACCCTGGGCTTGAGGCGAGTCTCCTGCCTGAATTTCGTGTCGTAGTAGAACCGCAGGCCCGGCGTGTCCAGGTAGACGTTGTTGACGAGGTACCCGCCCTGCTCGGGTGACGCGTGTTTGTCCAGTGAGAAGAGCGGCTGGATGTAGTCCCGGATCGCCAGGGCCAGCGATCCGGGGACGGTGTACTTGAGCTCGCGGCGCCGAAGACCGTTCAGATCAGCTTCCATCGCTTTGGTGATTTTGCTCAGGGGGTAGGTGTGGGGGAAGCAGCCTGCTCCGGTCCGTCAATCCCGAGAGCGTAGTACAGGAAGTAGACGGCGTGAGCCAGCTCACGGCGCCTCCGAGCGATCGTCACCCGGGTGTCCATGATCGCGCGCTCCAGCTCCAGCACCTCGTCGGCGGGGACGATGCCGTGAGTGGAGGCTTCGGCGATCACGCGCGAGGCGTTCTCGATCATGAGCTGGCCGTCGTCCCGGGCCAGCTGCCAGGCAAGGCGCGCTTCGTCATAGGCGGCGAAGGTGTCGTGGACCTCATCCTCGATGCGCTCGCGGATGGCCAGGTACTGGGCTTCCTTGCGGGCAATACTCAACTGCGTGGCCTTCGCCCTGCCGCCGTTGCGGCCAAACAAGGGGATCTCCACCCCGAACATGATCTCGTTCCGGTCGCCCGTCCCTTGCTCGCGGTGACGGGACACTTCTACAAAGGACAGCTGCGGCCACCGGCGCTGGCGCTCGCGTTGGTGCCGTTTGATGGCCAGCTGCTGACGCGATTCCACGAGCTGCACTTCGGGACGATGGGTGTAGGCGATACTCAGCAGCGCTTCCTGCGCGCCCTTCACCCCCAGCAACGGCTCGAAGACAACCTCGATGGCCGAGGCCGTTCCCGTCAGCCGCCGCAGTCGTCTCTGTTCTTCGCTCAAGGCCTGGAGACGACGTGCGTACTCGTTCCTCGCCTCGCTCACCATCATCTTGGCCATGGTGTAGTAGACGATACTGCGTCTGCCCAGGTCCACCATGCTCTTGATCTGGGTGATGCGCCTGGTCTCGTTGTCGACGCGGTCCGAGGCGATGCGGACCAGCTGGCGGTACATAATCACGTCGGCGCAGGCACGGCGCACCCGCGACGCCACCCAGTTTCTGGCTCGCTGTGCCTCGACCGTCTGCTCCCAGAGCAGAACCTGGCCTTCCTGTCGCTGTTCGGCGGCCTCTCCCAGGGCCGGGGGACGCCAGCGGATGGCCACCTCCAGCTCATCGAAATCCTTGTCGACGCTTCTCGTGGACAGGTTCCGGATTCGTAGCTCCGGGTTGTCGATCCAGCCCCCAGAGCGGCGGAATTGCTGGATCTCCACCTTGGAGTCCAGCGACTTCAGCTGCCGGCTGTTGCTCAGGGATAGAGCCACGGCTTCTTCAATAGTAAGGGGCACTGCGTCCGCCGCCACGCTCTCAACCAGTAGAGGCTCTTCGAGTTGACCGAGCCCTTGCGCAACAGCCCCGACAGCGACCAGACCGGACGCTATCACGAAGCCGAAGGGACGGCACCTACGGTCCCGTGGCAGCATGGTCTAACCCCTTCACAATCCGCACCCGAACGGACTCGCCCGGTAGCAGCGAATGCCGCGGCGCCAGCTCCACCCGGAGCTTTCTCGCCCACAGCATTTGTCCCCGGAGCCAGAGCCGCTCCGGGATGGGAGAAAACCCGGGGTGCACGAAGCTGATGCGACCGCTGGTGCTGTACTGGTCCGACCGCCGGGAGTAGACCTGGACCGACTGACCTACCACCACGGGCCGGTCCTGGGTCTCGGGAACGTATACCTCCACGAAGGACACCAGAGTGTCTTCCACCGTCATGAAGGGCAGGTACTCGTCGATGGTGACGCCCTCGGTTGCGGTGATCTCCACCACCAGCCCCCCACAAGGGGCAGTCACGGTGCGCATGGCCATCCGCTGCTCAACCAGGATAAGCCGGCGGAGCGTTTGGTGGATGCTTTCCATGCGATCGCCCAGGAGTGAGGTGAGGACGGTGTCGCGGTCCGCCGGCGGGTCGTCGGCGGGCCGGACCCGCTGTTCGATGAGAGCCGACTGCTCGGCCACTGATTGCCGCAGGCCGTCGCGCTGAATGACCAGCCTGGTCAGATCGCGGCCCCGCCCCAGACCCGCCGTCTCGGCCTCCTGGAGGATGCGGATCTCCCGGTTGAGCGCGTTCAGCTCAGCCAGATCCGCCTGCATCGCCGCCGCCTGCTGGGACACACGCAACTGCAGCAGATCGTACTCCAGGGCATACCGCTGCCGGTCCGCAGCCAGGATCTTTTCCAGGGAGGTTAGCTGTTCCTGAAGCACGTCCCTCTCGGCAACCAGGTCCGACATGTCGAGCCGGGCCAGCGTCTGGCCGGTCCTTACCCGGCTGCCGACCGTGACCAGAATCTCCTGTATGCGCCCGCCCTCCCAGGCGCTCACAGGACGCACCCGGGACTCCACCGTGCCAAGCAGGTACGGATCCAGCTGCCAGGCCCAGTACCCGTAGGCGGCGCCCAGGCCGGCCAGCACCAGCAGAAAGTAGAACAGATTCCTCTTCAGATTATCCATGCCGGCTACACTTCAACCGTGGAGGTATGGTTCATGAAGGTGAGACCCCTTATCCCCTCCAGTTGCTCCAATGCCTCCATGAGTCGGGCCGAATCCGCCTGGGAAGCCAGCTTCACCTGGTAGGTGTAGTCCGCGAGATCTTCCTGAGAAACGCTCCGCATGGTGACCAATGCGAAGGTCCTGGGGATGGCCTGCATGATCCCGGCCACCTGTGCGGCCAGGGCCGGTCCGGCAGGGATCTGGAAGCGCACCAGGCCGTCGTACTTGCGCCGGATGCCGAACAGCGACGCCTGCATGGCGATGGCGATGGCGCAGAAGAGCACGGTCCCAAAGGTGGCCGCGATGTAGCTCTGTACGCCGCAGGCAACGCCCGCCCCCAGTGCGGCGAAGAGGAAGACCAGGTCGCGGGGATCGCGCAGGTTGGTGCGGAAGCGGATGATGGCCAGGGATCCGACGATGCCGATGCCACGGGCCACGTTGTCGCCGATGGCGATCATCAGCAGGCAGGTGATGATGCTGCCCAGAACCATGCTCTGCAAGATGCCACGTGACCAGGACAGCCCCTGGAAGGTCCTCTCATACACTATGGCGATGAGGCTCGAAAGAAAGAACGAGCACAGGAACGAGAGCAGCACCGGCTGCCAGTGGAGCTTCAGTGTGCCGAAATCAAGTATCAGACTGTCCATGCGTATCCACTTACAGAACTTTTCTTGCAGGAATGTGCGGGCTCAAATAACGTCTCATTATCGGGTTTGAACCAATTGTGCGGCCCATCCCCTGACCACAACTCGCTAATTCGTCAGGCTGTGACATCCATAGCACCCCTGAGGCTTGCGGCGCGGAGTCAGGGGGTTGGCGGTTCGAGTCCTCCTGGGTGCGCCCAATATAAGCTAGTGCCGTGTCACGAAAGACGGTTTGTGGTTTTCGATTTTCTTCAAGGTGGCATCCGATGGATGAGAGTTTCTCCATCGATTGTAT
>PBRM01000280.1 GCA_002725915.1 Gemmatimonadota bacterium | reverse complement strand
TGGAGCGGGAGACCGGACTCGAACCGGCGACAACCACGTTGGCAACGTGGAGCTCTACCAACTGAGCTACTCCCGCCCTCCTGACACCATACTATACGCCCCCGCCTGAGCCTGTTTCCTCAGGCGGCAGAGGAAAAACATAGCGATGGCGAACTACAGAGTCAAGCATCCCGCCCGGCTGACGGTCCCGCCGCGAAAGGCGACACACCTCAATTTTCGCCTGGGTACAGCGCTCTTGGCGGCCGCCTTGTACTGGTCCGCGTGCGGCGACGATTCCGACTCTCCCGTGCGCGACCGGGCGCGCTGGCTCAACAATCAGGGCGTCGTCTACATGGACCAACACAACTACGTCACGGCGCGAGGGCAGTTCGAGCGCGCCGTCGCCCTGGACTCCGCCTATGCCAATGGGTACGCCAACCTCGGCATAGCCTATTTCAGTCTGGGCAAATACGACAGCGCCCTCGTCTTCCTGACCACTGCTCTCGACCGCGACCCCGACCACCTGCACGCCCACTACACTCAAGGGCTAATCTACCACGCACAGGGCCAAGACTACGACAGAGCCCTGGCGGCTTTCCAGCGCGTCCTCAAGGCCGACAGCGATGATCCCCTGGTCAAATACTATCTGGGCCGCACCATGGCCAAGCTGGGAGACGATGACGGTGCGGTAGCCGAGTTTCGACGGGCTATCCAACTCGATTCGAACAATGTCTCGGCGTATTACGCTCTCGCCCATCAGTTGAGATTACAGGGGCGAATGGATGAATGGAAGGAGACACTGGAGATCTTCAGCCAGCTCAGCCGGGCCGGGCACGAGGGCGTGAGCTCTTCCTACCAGGGGCAGGGGAAGTACGCAGAAGCACTTGCCGACGGCGGCTTCGGCTCCGGTGGCGGGCACCGCCTTGGCGCCGACACCCCCTTCGAGTTCGCCGACCCCGAGGCGGCGCCGGCATCGCCGCCCGCCCCGATCCTCTTCGCCGTCTCCGTCGATGCCAACGACGACGGCTTACCGGACCTCGTGACCGGCGGCGAGCCGGCACTGTATTCCAACCGCGGTGGCGCCCTGTCCCCCTCCGACGCGTGGGTTTTCCCCGCGCTTGGATTTACCCCCACCGACGCCGTCTTCGGGGACTGCGATGACGACGGCGACCTCGACCTGGTGATATCGGGGGGAGAGCGCACGGCGCTGCTGCGGAATGAGGGGGGGAGCTTCGCCGACGCTCAAGCCCTGCCCCACGCCGGTGAACGCACCGTGTTCGCCGACACCGACCACGACGGCGACCTCGACGCGCTCGTCATCGGGCGGCGTGGAAATCGTCTGCTGGTCAACGACGGCACCGCTTCCTTTGCCGAAGCTGCCGACGCCGGCCTGGCCACCGACCGATCCGGGCGGCGGGCCCTGTTCTCCGATTTCGACAACGACCGGGATGTGGACTTCCTCCTCCTGGGAGAACCGGGCGCACCCAATAGCGGCATCGAGCTCTACCTCAACAATCGCGATGGCACCTTTTCGGACATGGCCGTAGGTACCGGCCTCGGGCAGGGGGGAGAGACAGTCGACATCAGCGCCGGGGATTTCCGTCCCGACGGATACATCGATCTCCTCGCTCTGGGCGCCGACGGCGCCCTGACCCTGTACGCCAATAACGGCGGCAGGGGCTTCTTCCCTCGACCCGTGGGCATGGCGCCGGGTGGGAGGAGAGGCGGAATCGTAACCGCGGACCTGGACAACGACGGCGATCTGGATTTGCTGACCTACGGTGCTGACGGCGTTCTCCCTCTGAGTTGGTCCGGCGAAGCTTTCTCCGCCTCGGGCGCCGCCCTGCTGAACGGTCTTCCGGTGACCTGCGTTCTGGCCGAGGACATGGACGGAGACGGCGTCGTCGATGTTTGGGCAGATGGCTCTTTGTTCAGAAACCGGACAGATGCGGGGAATTGGATCAGAGTCAACCTCAAGGGCTTGAGCAGCAATCCTCACGGGATTGGCGCCAAGGTAGAGGTCATGGCCTCAGGACGACGACAGAAGCGAGAGGTGAGACTGAGCAGCCGCGACCCACAGGTCCTCACCTTTGGTCTGGGAACGGCCGACTCGGTCGACTTCGTCCGGATTCTGTGGCCCAGCGGGGTCCGTCAGACGGAGCTGGCGACTGCTGCCGGACAGACGCTCCAACTCGAGGAGCTCAACCGCAAAGGGACCTCGTGCCCGGTTCTCTACGCCTGGTCCGGCGATGGGTATCGCTTCGTCAGCGACTTCCTCGGTGGAGCCATCATAGGATACCTCACCGCTCCCGGTGAGTATTACACACCCGACACGGATGAGTATCTGCCCCTCGGTCCCATAACGCCTCTGGCGGGCAGGTATTCCTTCCAGGTCGCCAACCAGCTGGAGGAGATCATCTACCTCGACGCCGTTCACCTGGTGGCCGTCGACCACCCCGATAGCGTTGTCGTATTCCCCAACGAACGCCTGCTCTCCTCCCCACCCTACCCGGAATTCCGTCTTTATCCCCTGGCCGAGGTACGCCCGCCGATCGGAGCGGTCGATCACCGGGGCATCGACGTGCTCGAACAGCTCCTCCGCGTTGACGACGACTGGTACGACGGCTTCGAGGAGGAGGACATCCACGGGTACGCCAAGGATCACTCGCTGACCCTCGATCTGGGCGACTTGAGCCAGATTAGCCATCCGGTCCTCCTCGCGCACGGGTGGGTGAACTATGCGCACTCCGCCTCGAACTGGGCCGCCTTCCAGCGCGGACTGGAGCTGTTCCCGCCACGACTGGAGGTGCCGGACGGGGAGGGTGGATGGCGGCTGCTGACAGCCGACATGGGCTGCCCCGCCGGCCTTCCCAAGTACATGCTCTTCGATCTGGGTGCGGCGGCAGACAGCGTTTTCTCCAACGAAGACTACCGGCTGCGCATCACCACCAACACAGCGGTGTACTGGGACCGGCTGGCTATCGGCTCAGCGGTCCAGACCCCGCTCACCGTGCACCGTCGGAGGCCCAACACGGCCGACCTGCACTGGCGTGGGTACCCATCACACACGGCCATCAAGGGTAGCTTCGCCTTCCGCTACCACTACGACGACATCGATGAGTCCACCGACTGGGGTACTCACGCCGGGCCACTCACCCGATACGGCGAGGTGACGTCGCTGCTGGGAGAGGTGGACGATCGCTACGTCATCATGTCCCACGGAGACGAGCTCACCCTGGAGATCGACGCCGACTCCTTCCCGGAGATTCCTCCGGGATCGACCCGGTCTTTCCTGTTTTTTGCGGACGGTTTCGGCAAAGACATGGACTTTCACAGCGCCCATTCACTGTCCGTTGAGCCCCTGCCGTTTCACGCCATGTCTAGTTATCCCTACCCCGCCACGGAAGTCTACCCGCAGACGGCTGAGCACACGCGCTACAACCTGGATTACAACAGCCGCTGGACCCGCGGCTACTACGAGTAGACCCCGCTTCCGACGCCGGATCCACGGCAGGAGGAGGGCAGCCAGGGTGTTCGCGACCGGGCATCTCAGCTGCTCCTACCTGCTCTTTCGGCTGACCGGATTGAGCTGGCCGATCCGCGTCGCGGCGTTGAGGATTGAGCCTGGCCTGGAGTTCCAGCCGCTGTTCCTTCGGCCTCTCCGCTTCCCGCCTCATTCCTCCAGTGACATCTTGATGTTCTCGGCGCTGGTCTCCGCGCTCGAGATCCGGGGGTAATGTGGCTCTCGCGGTTGGCGACCTCTGTAACGGTGGACCTGATTTTCATCAGTCTTTTGAGGTAATCCATGAATATCTGAACCCACGTGATCGCCACCACGATCAGCCCGACACGCTCCAGTCTTGCATCTGTCAACCCTTGCAACGCCGCCAACCCTCACCCGGATGGGACTCCCCGGGGGGTATATGCTTGACTTTGCACGAATGGGGCGGGATATTTGCAGATTCTCCCCTGCCTCTCCATTTTCTCCGACCCATCGGGCATCTCCCATGCCCCGTCCGCTCTGACTTCCATGCTGAAGAACGTCGCTTTTCTTTCTCTCGCCTGTCTTTTTTCCTACGGCATCTCCCTTACAGTAGTCTACCTGCTGTTCAGCGACAACCTGCCCGATATCGACGAGTTGGAGTTGTTCCAGCCCAAACGCATTACCAAGGTGTACTCTGCCGACGGGCAGCACCTGAGGAATTTCAAGGAGGAGAACCGCGAGGTTCTCCGCGGTTACGAGGAAATCCCACAGGCCATGAAGGACGCACTGACCTCCATCGAGGACCGCCGTTTCTTCACCCACTGGGGCGTTGACCTGAGGCGAATTATAGGGGCCATACTCGCCAATATCCGCGCTCTCAATATGACGGCCGAGGGAGCCAGCACCTTGACCCAGCAACTGGCCCGTAACCTGTATGAGAAGGTGGGCACCCAGCGGGGCTCTGCGTCTCTGGAGCAGACGGTCGCGAGCTATGCCCGCAAGATCCGCGAGCAGATCACCGCCGTTCACATAGAGCGGCTGTACACCAAGCGCGAAATCCTGACCATGTACCTGAACACCGTCTTCTTCGGCCACGGCCTTCACGGTCTCAAACTTGCCGCGCGGTACTACTTCGATGAGGACGTGGAGAAGCTCACCATCACGCAGAGTGCTGTCCTGGCCGGATTGCTGAAGGCCCCAAACAACTACAGTCCCTTCAGCCATCCCGAGGATGCCAGAAAGAGACGCAACCTGGTCTTAAAAGAAATGTGGCAATCGGGAAAAATCGCCATATCCCAGCACACGCGTCTCTCAAAGGCACCCATCCGCACCCGCCGCAGCCAGCGCGCCGAAACCTATGATCTGGCGCCCTATTTTGTTGAGTATGTGCGGCAGCAGCTGACGAGCGAATACGGCAGGGCTCTGTATCGGAACGGTTTCACCGTTCACACCACGCTTCATTCCAAGCTCCAGCAGATCGCCGACAAACACTTCGCCATTGAGATCGGCAAGGTTCAGGCGAGAGTCGACGCGCGCCTGGCCGCCAAGAACGTCTCGCAGGGCATGCGCGACTCGGCTGTGGTTCAGGCTGCCTTCGTGGCCATGGACCCCGCCAGCGGTAAGATTCTGGCCATGATCGGGGGACGGGACTTCGGCGAAAGCGAGTTCAACCGCGCTACCCAGGCCAAACGCCACCCGGGCTCGGCCTTCAAGCCCTTCGTCTACACCGCCGCTCTCGACAACGGTCGCTTCACCATCGACGTCATCGACGACAACGCTATCGTCATCCCCGAGCGCTCGGGTGAGATCTGGGACCCGGAGAACTACGACCATAAGTTCAAGGGACCCATGACCTTGCGGGAGGGCTTCAAGCAGTCTAGAAATCTCATCGCCATCAAGCTCGCCCAGGAAATCGGGCCGCAGAGAATCCGACAGTACGCCATGACCATGGGGATCGACACCCCGATCAGACCCGTCTGGTCGATCGGCATTGGCACCAGTGAGGTCACACTGCTGAATATGCTGGCCGCCTATTGCGTCTTTCCCAACGCGGGAGTCTATGTCGAGCCCTCGGTTGTTGCCCGCATTGAGGATAGCGACGGAAACGTCATTTCAGAGCCGGTCACCGTCGCCAGCGAAGTCCTTCGACCTTCTGTAGCTGTCCTGATGACCGACTTGATGCGGTCTGTCATTCACGAGTCCGGCGGTACCGGTCACCGGGTAGAGACCGTGTACGGCTTCAGAACGGCTTCGGCGGGCAAGACTGGGACCACCAACGACTACACCGATGCATGGTTCATCGGCTTTACACCTCATCTGGTAGCCGGAGTCTGGGTGGGGATGGATGACCCCCGCCTCAACCTCGAGAAACAGCCCGGGGCGACGGCCGCCTTGCCGCTGTGGGCCCGATTCATGAAGGAGGTGTACAAGACCGTGGAGCCCTACCGAAGCAGGGCGGGTGACAGCTTTGAATTTCCGGAGGACCTGACAAGCCGGCTCATGGCCTGTGAGGACACCCACAAGCTGGCGACGAAATACTGCCCCAACCAGAAGCCTGAGATCTTCATTGCCGACGGCGTGCTACCGGAATCCTGTCCGCTTCACAGCGTCGGTGATGGTGGCCCGGGGCGGCGATCTCACCGATTCTGACGCCAGTCCGCGGCACCGGCCTCTCACTCACATCTCTCTCCCGTGTCCCGCCGGCGAAGGCTCACGGCGAGAAAAACACGAAAAACAGACCTCCCGCGATCGCCCCCGACAACCCCAACTCTACGACGCGATGACTGCGCGGTATAATCGCCCGGCTCACCGCGCCGGACTCCCCCGACTCGCCAGAAGGGACGGAGTCGACTCGATATGCCTGCACCCGCCGGGCCCAGGTGAAACGCCCCTCACTCCTCTCCAAGTGCAGGAACACATCCCCGAAGGCCTCTCTTTGCTGACCAGTCCCGAAAGGATTCCAGACCCCCTCGGATGGACTGTAAACGACTCTGGCATCGACCACGCGATAGTGAAGGACACTCACGTCTCCGAGAGCGGCCGGCTCTTCCATCACGACCCGGTACCCAAGGTGCCTCAGCGAACGAGAGAGAATGTCTGTGACGATCCAGTTTCTCTCGTCTTGCTCCGGCTTCAGGTAAATGCGCGAGCCGGCAACCAGCGGCAGGTCCGCCAGCTCGCGCATGACCTCGCCCCGAAAGGCCAGACCGACAGACTCCAGATCCGTCAGCGCTCTCTTCGCGGTGCCGACCTGTTCTGCCGCCTTCGCCTCCGGCTGCGCCACGCCCGCTGAGGTATCTCCCGTGAGCGGCACATACTGGTCGTGTCCCTCCGGCATGAAGGAGCCATGCCAACGAAAGGGGCCGGGGCGCAGTGGGGTGGCCACCAGGGACAGCCCCGTGGCGGCCCCGGCATCCAGAATTCCTCCCTCCATCACCAGGCTCGTAGCGCGGCCATCGGCTGAGTGCACCGTCACCAGTGGTGATGGTTGCGCCTCGACGACCGACGCCACGTCGGAAAAGCCCTGGGGAATATCGACCTTGTAGGCCTCGACCTCTATGGCTTCCGAACCCGGGTTGTACCATTCGTACGCCAGGCGACCGGGCACCCCCACCTCGAGCGTCCCTTCCGCCACGATGAGACGAACGCGGGGCGCCTCGACGATTGCCACGGCAATCTTCGGGAGCGGCGATCCCGCCAATTGCGCAGAAGCAGCGCTCCCAGTCAATAAGAGCGTGTCCCCTGGTGATGCTTCCACCCTGATTCGAAAGATGACCGTCGTATCCTGTCCAGCAGACAAACCTTTCGGAAATACGGTCATGTCCGAGCCCTTCTCGGGGTCCATCCCCTCGGGCCACTTCCAGGTTATCGCCTTTATCTCCCTGCCACCATCGTCGGCATTGCGGATCGCGATCTGCAGATCAACGGACTGGCCCGGGAAGGCCCGCTCGGGTTTCCACGACAACGACACCCCCAGAGCGGGGTGAACGCCGAGCGAAAATCGTATAGTTTGAGCAGCTTCCCCGTCTGCGTCCTGGGAAGAGTAGGCACCGCCCTCCCATTTGACCTGCGCCTCGCCGACACCTGCGGACAGACGCACCTTCAAGGTATCGACGGACTCCGAGGCGAGTGGGGCGCTGGCGTAGTCGATCACGAGACCTTGGGAACCCAGTTCTACCGAACCCAGGACCGATGTCATCTCCTCGATATCCAGTGCCGCAGATTCGAAGGAGAGCTCGCAACGGACGACGGCCTCTCCGTCTCCGGGGAAATAACGGAGGAGGAGGATCAGACGTTGCTCTATTCCGGGACCCGCAATGGCCTCCTCCTGGAATACTGCCGTGAACGTGGTTCGCGCCTCGGCCGCAAACGAGATTCCAACGACCACAATCAGTGCAGTCAGCGTGCGCATCGCAGCCGATATCAGACAGCTATGGGCCAACCGGACCCGAATCCTTCATTCTCTGCTTCTTTTGCGCTGATTGGCGGAAGAGCCCATGACGGAGTCTCCAGAAGGGAAATCACCTGAACTGCTTTTGTGGCTTAGACTTGCGTCGGTTTACCTTAATACATATGGTTGGGGCTGTCAAGAAGCCTGGGATCTCCAAGGCCTGGAGGTTGAGGGGCGGGAAGACGGTCCCCGATCCGCTCTATTCGCCCTGGTCCCTAGTGACTGAAATCGATCCGCCGTGATTAGGTGGCTCGGGCACCACGCGTCGGAGATTCGCGCTCCGTCTGCCCGTGACCGTCGATCCCACCCGCCCTTCCTCCGGCGGGCCGGGTAGCCGGCATCTCGAGATGGTTCGGCATAACATGTTGCCAAATATGATAGATACGTGCTGTTCCAAGCGTCGTTGTCGACCCTGACTACCTGAGCGCCGTGCTGGAGTCAGTCCTGCTCTCACTCGCTTGGGGTTTCGGTCTCTTGCTGTTGGTCCCGCTGGTGGTCGCCGCGGAGGTGAAGCGCCCCCGGGATACTGGGCAGATTGAAGTGCAGGTGGACGGTCGGATGCTCGGCGGATTCGTCGGGGTCAGACTGCAGGCCAGCGCCCATGGCTGGCGAATGTACCCTCTCCTCCTGTTCCTGGTCCCCGTGCCGTTTCTCAGCATGGCCCTCGCCCGGGGAAAGCCGACGAAGACCGGCCCTGTCCGCGGCGAGCAGCGACCGCGGAAGGAAAGTGGGGAGAAAGAGAATGAGGACAACGGCGGAAAGGCTGACGAAGGGGGGGGTAGAGGGACTGCACAGCGGGCAGCGGGTCTCCTGCGATTCCCGAGCCTGATCCTCCCCCCCGGACTTCAGCTGCTGCGGGCGCTGGCGGGGGCGCTGGGACTGGTTCGCTTGCGGATTAGCGGCAGGCTGGGGTTGGGCGACCCGTCCCTGACTGGTGGGGCCTACGGCCTCCTCGAGGGGCTGGGCGGTGCTCTCAGGACGAGAGGCGCCCTCGGAGAGAAGAGCGGGTCGCTCCAGATCGAGGTGACTCCGGAATTTCGGCGGAAGGAGGCGACGGGACGAGTGGATCTCACCCTGCACCTCTACCTGGGATACCTCCTGGCAATCGTCCTTCGCTTTGCGGTTCGGGTGGCCTGGCGGTGGACGGTGTTGCGGCTTAGCGCCCTGCTCCGGCTTCCCAGCTTCAGCGCAACATGAGTGCAGCCGCCTGGATAGGCGACTGTTGTCCTATA
>PBRM01000279.1 GCA_002725915.1 Gemmatimonadota bacterium | reverse complement strand
GATGGTCGCGTACAGCTTTACTGGAACTACATGATGCTCATCCACGGGTCCCGTCCGATCAAGTACAGCAGAGGAAATAGAAAAATCCAAACGATGTCGACGAAGTGCCAGTAGAGACCGAAGTTTTCAACCGGAGAGAAATACTCACGTGTATAGGTTCCCCGACGGATTCTGGGAATCATCCAGAGCATGATTCCCAGCCCGATGATCATGTGCAGGGCATGCATCCCCGTCATGGCGAAGTAGAAGGAGAAGAAAATCTTCAACTGGCCAGGGCCATCAAAGGAAATTCCCGGTATGAGGCCTTGGTGATACTTGTCGGCATACTCGACGATCTTGACGCCGAGGAAGGCGGTACCTAGAGCCATGGTAGCCAGGATCCACCGCAGCAGGGGACCTTTCTCGCCTACCTGGGCGGAGCGAACCGCCATGGCCATGGTAAAGCTGCTTCCGATCAGGACCGCGGTGTTGAGTGCACCCAGCTCGATGGGAAGGTGGTTGCTCCCCTCGGTGAAAGCAGCAAGATACTTGTAGCGGTAAACGGTGTATCCAGCGAAGAGTCCGCCGAAGAACATGATCTCCTGGGCGATAAACGCCCACATACCCATGTTGGCGGCTTCGTATTGCTGCTGCAGATCGTCGAACTGGTGATTGAGGGCAGCTACAGGCTGGGCGTGCGAGCTCATCTACTTAGGCCTCCGTGTGCTCTTCTTGGGGGATCTGTAATCCCTCGTCGGAGACGCCGGGATCGGCTGGGGTGACATCATCCTTTTCGTAGGCGTAGGCTTCCTTTGTCACGATCGGTGTCGCAGGGAAGTTGTGAAGACCAGGGGGAGAGGAAATTTCCCACTCCAGCCCCTTGGCCCCCCAGGGGTTTGGGCTAGCCTTGCGATTCATGAACAGAGAGAGGCCAAGGTAGACAAAGACAACCGCATAGCCCGCCGCCAGAATGGTAGCTCCTGCCGTGGACATGACGTTTAGGATCTGGAACTCCTCCGGGTAAACGTGGTATCTACGAGGCATTCCCAGATACCCGAGAACAAACTGAGGGAGAAAGGTGAGGTTGAATCCGAAGAAGATCAGAACCGCACCGACCTTGGCCCAACCTTCGGAGTAGGTGCGCCCGGTGATCTTCGGCCACCAGAAGTGGAGCCCTGCCAGATAGGCCATCACCATCCCGCCTACCATGACAAAGTGAAAGTGAGCAACCACGAAGTAGGTGTCGTGGAGGTGAATGTCCACAGCGATGGTGGCCAGAAACAGGCCGGTGAGGCCCCCAATGAGGAACAGGCCTATGAATCCCATGGCGTAGTACATCGGACATTCCATGGAGACCGAACTCTTGTATAGCGTGGCGGTCCAATTGAAGATCTTGACCGCAGTGGGGACCGCGATGAGAAATGAGAGGAAGGAGAAGACCATGCTCGCGTACATGGACTGCCCCGTGGTGAACATGTGGTGACCCCACACGAGAAATCCGAGAAAAGCGATCGCCAGGCTGGAAAAGGCGACAAAGGAGTACCCGTAGATTCGCTTACGAGCGAAACAGGCGATCACCTCACTGATCACACCGAAGCCGGGTACAATCATGATGTACACCGCCGGGTGTGAGTAGAACCAGAACATGTGCTGGAACAGAATGGGGTCTCCGCCGAGGTCGGGATTGAAAATCCCGATCCCAAACACATTTTCCAGGGCCACGAGAAGGAGGGTGATCGCAACCACCGGCGTGCCCAGGATCATGATAATGCTGGTGGCGTAATGGGCCCAGATGAAAAGCGGGAGTCGGAACCAGGTCATACCTGGTGCCCGCATTTTGTGGACGGTGGTCAGGAAGTTGACACCGGTGAGGATGGAAGAGAAGCCGTTGATGAATACGCCGGTAAGAGCCAGCGGCACGTAGAAGCTGGAGTAGGTGCTGCTGTAGGGCGTATAGAAGGTCCATCCCGTATCGACGCCGCCCATGACGATGGCGACTGTAGCCAGGGTGCCGCCAACCATGAAACAGTACCAGCTGAGGAGGTTGATCTTGGGAAATGCCACATCTCGAGCGCCGATCTGGATGGGCAGGATGAAGTTTCCCAATACAGCCGGCACGGCGGGAATGAGGAAGAAGAAGATCATCGCCACGCCGTGCATGGTAAACAGCTTGTTATACGTCGAGGCTTCGACCACATCGGCCTGGGGTGTCAACAGCTCGAGTCGAATCAGTGTCGCAAAAACTCCTCCGATCACGAAGAAGACGGTCGTCATGACCAGATAGAGGATTCCGATGCGCTTGTGGTCGAGGGTCAGAAGCCAGGACTTGATACCATAGCTGGACCTCAGGTAATTCTCGGTCCTGGCGGGGGGAGGGGTGGTAACCGCTGTGTCGGTTGTCATCTCTACCTACTGGTCACTCAAGCGACTGGAGATAGCTGATGATCTGCATCAGCGTCTCTTCGCTGAGCTGACCCTGAAAGGTGGGCATAATGGGCTTGTATCCGACCACGACCTGGCTGCCGGGGTCCAGGATGGAGCTGCGGAGGTAATCTTCATCCGCCACCACTTCCTGTCCCGTAGTCAGCTCCACCGTATGGCCGTAGACCCCCGACAGTTTGGGGCCTCGTCCCTGGCCGGACTCCTTGTGACAGGTCTCGCAACCCAGTTGCTGGAACTGACGCGCCCCCGCCTCCACCATGGTTTCGCCCGAAGCACCCCCGCTCAGCCAGTTCTGGAACTCGTCCTGCTCCATGACCACGACTCGCCCGGTCATACCGGAGTGCTGAGTGCCGCAATACTCGGCGCAGAAGAGACGGTACTCGCCCGCCTTGGTGGCTTCAAACCACATGGTGTTGTAGCGGCCGGGGACTACGTCTCTCTTGATCCGGAAAGCGGGAACGGAGAACGCGTGGATCACGTCCTCTGACGCCAGCGTCAGCCGGACGGGTTGATTGACCGGCACGTGCAGCTCGTTGATCTCCCGCTTGCCCTCAGGATGCTGGACTTTCCACATCCACTGTTTGCCCACAACGTAGATGTCGATCGCATTCTCAGGCGCTCGGTACATCCTGAAGAAGACGCCTGCGCCGAGAGCGAAGACCGCGAGCGACAGGATGAGCGGGATGATGCTCCATGTCACTTCCATCGCTATGGAGTCTTCGCTCGGTCTCGGTCGCTCGTCCTCGGATCGACGTCGGTACTTGAACGAAAACAGCACGAGGAAGAAGAATATCGCAACCGCGAAGAACGCACTCAGAGCTAACAACAGGAAGTAGAGGTAGTCTACCTGCCATGCGAAGGTGGAGGCCTGTTCCGGAAACAGGGGGAAGTTGTCGCTCATCTTCAGTCAGCCATCTTCTTCAGCAACACCCTCTTCTTCGGCAAAACGCCCTCTTCGGTTGGCGATGTGTGCGAGCAAAGCCAGACTTATGCGGAGACATCGGCCCTGCCCGCGTTGACGCGGCGATCCCTGCGCAGCATGACGGTCACGAAGGTCGCCATGAGCACCACCGTCAGCAGCCCTGCGATGCGGACAGAGTTCATGATGACGAGGCCGTATTTTCCGGTGGCCGGATCGTATTGATAGCAGAGCAGCAGGAGCTGGTCTACGGCATTTCCGATTTTGCCCTGTGACGCCTCGACGAGGCCTAGACGGACGTCCTTGGGAGCATACTCGATACCGTAGAAGTAGCGGGCCAGCTTCCCCTCCGGGGTCAGCAACATGATGCCGCTGGCGTGGATGTATTGATCGGTATCGCGATCGTATTTGTAGTGAAACCCCACAGCTTCCGTCAAGCGGTCGATCTGCTCCTGACGACCGGTGAGGAAGTGCCACCCGTATTGGGCGCTGGCCCGGCCATATCGCTTCACGTACTCACTCTTCTTCGCAGCGGCCAGGGCCGGCGTCTCACCCGGATCGATACTGACGGTGATGATGTCAAACTCCTTCCCCACATCGAAGGAGAGAATTCGCAGGCTCTGCGTGAGACCGTTCAACACCTGGGTGCACAACACAGGGCATTCATAGTACACCAGGGTCAGCAGCGCCGGCCTTTCACCCAGGTAATCGCCGAGGGTGACCTCGTTGCCCTCTTCGTCAAGGAAGGAGAGCTCGAGAGGTACCTGGTCGTCGAGGTCCTGGTCGATACCGATCTGGTCCAGTATGTCCAGATCTAGCGGTTGGCCAGAGCAGACAGTGGCGCCTGTGAGGGAGGCCGCCAGAAAGGCCCGGCGCAACAGTATCATGGCTGCGTTCCGGTTGTCGTCGTGTCGCTCTTCGGGAGAGCGTCGTGTCTGGCCAGGATGGCGATAGCGCGATCGATGGGTATGCGCACCAACCCCTGCTCGCGATCGACCCAATCGTAGGTGGTCAACACCTGATCCTCGGCTGCCTGCAGGTCGAATTTCTGCCGGGGCGGATCCAGCTGCAGAAAGGGACCGGAGGCCTGTTGCCTGGTCTCGGCGAGAGGATGGGGCTGGCGGTCAAGCAGTATGGGCAGGGAATAATCGAGCACCTTGAAAAGGATGAGGATTCCGATGAAGACGGCTATCAGCAAGACGACCACGGCAACTGCCACCTTGCCGAGCATGGCCGCCGACGCATCCGTCGTCTCGTACCCTGGCGCGCGACTTCCGGCGTCGGCAGCCACTGGCTCAGCCATGGGCATCCACCTCGTCTGCGAGAGCCGCGAAGTCGAATCGCGGGTCGTTAAGGGGCACGAGCGACCGCTTCTTCAGCTGTCCGTAGAAGACAGACAACCAGATGCCACCCATAGCGATCGGAATCACCAGGTCCATCCAGTGAAGGGTGAGTCCTGTCTTGTCGAAAGCCGGTGCGGTGATCCAGAACAGATCCACGAGCCGCATGATCATCATCCCTGCCGCGATAGCGGTCAGAATTGGGATCCTAGCCTTGAGCCGGCTGGACACCAACAATACCAGCGGCAGGGCGAAGTGAAACGCCACCAACAGATAGCCCACGTGCTGCCAACCGCCCTGAAGGCGGGCGTAATACCAGGTGATCTCCTCGGGCAAATTGCCGGACCAGATGATGATGAACTGGGAGAAGGAGGTGTAAGCCCAGAGCATGACGAAAGCGAGCATGAAGGTTCCCAAATCCCGCAAACGTTCGTTGGTCAGCAGAGCGCTCAGAGGCAGGTGGCGCGACAGGCGCACTCCCACGAGAATTGCGAACGCCCAGGTCAGGAGCAGCTGCCCGATAATGTAGATGGCCGCGTAGATGGTGGAGAACCAGTGGGGCTCGAGCGACATGATCCAGTCGATGGCGGCGAAGGTGGTGACAAGCACGAACAAGACTGTTCCGGGCCCGCTCAATATCTGCATCCGGCGCGTCGGGGAGGTCTCTGATGTAGCGTCCTGCGCAGCCGTCCACTTGTTCAGGAGAAAGGCCAAGATGAACCACACCAGGAAATAAACGAAGTAACGGATGACGAAGGAGGTGGAGTTCAGGAATACGGCCTTCTTCTGCAGGATCTCGTCCGCCGCTACCACATCCTCGTGACTCCACTCGTAGAGCTCGTGTATGCCCAGCAGAATCGGGACACCGAGCACCAGCATGAGCGCCAGCGTTCTCGTCCCGGCCTCCAATATGCGGCGGATAGCGAATCCCCACCGACCTCCCGCCAGGTGATGGATCATGAGAAGGAGGAGACAGCCGAGGGACAGACTCATCCAGTAGATGAAGGCCAGCAGGTACGACTGGAAAAACTGGCCATGGTCGATGAAGTAGCCGACAACGGTCAGAGCGGCAAAGAGCAACCCGCAGACGAACGCCTTTTTTCTCGAGGAGTCCAGTTGCGGCGCCAGGGCCTCGCTCTGCCGGATGAGCTCCTCGTTCATGGCAGCTGCCTCCGATCTTCTGCGGGCAGTTTGTCAAACTCCGCGTTCTGGCTGAATTGGAGAGCCCTAACATACGCTGCTATCGCCCAGCGGTCCTTTATCGGTACTCGAGATGAGTAACTGTACATGGCGCCGAAGCCGTTGGTGATCACATCGAAAAAGTATCCGATTGGAGCTTCTCTGAGACGCATTACGTGGAAGGAGGGTGGCTGTTTCAAACCGCGTTTGACGATCATGCCGTTGCCCGTGCCCGTCCGATCGTGGCACGGAGAGCAGAAGATGTCGTAACGCTGCTGCCCGCGTTTGAGCAGGTCTTCGGTGAGTTCGAGGGGCAGGGTAGTGGCCAATTCTCCGTTCACCTTGCCTTCGTACAGGTGGGAATCCAGCCTTAGCTGGCCTCTCGCTATCGTTCCCTCCACCGGCTGGCGGGCAGACAGGCCGTTGTCGAACGTGTCAGAGGCCTCGTAGGCCTCGTATTTCGGCTGATCGTACATGGCTTGCCGCAGCTCACAGCCCCCCAGGAGCAGGGCGGTTGCCGACAGGGCGAGTGCTCGATTCAGCATGTCGAATCCCTACTGGTCAACAGTAGATACCTCGACGGGGTTCAGGCCCCCGAGAAAGGATCGCGTGCCCTCCGCATCAAAGAGTGGATCGGCGGATTCGATGCAGAGGAAAAAACGGTCCTGACTGGCGCGCTCGAAACCAGCCACGTTGAAAACGGGATGGTAGGGCATGGGCAACCCGTTGCGAATCCATAGGCCCACGAAAGTGCCAACGGCGGCAAACAGAATGGTAAGCTCAAAGGTGACGGGGATGAACATCGGTCCGCTGTGGAGCGGTCTGCCCCCGATGTTGACCGGGAAGTCGATGACCTGGATCCAATACTGCATGCCATACCCGACAATGGCGCCGGTGAGGGCAAGGATGAAGGTCAAGATCGGCAGATTGGTCCGGTGAAATCCGATGGCGGCGGCCAGGCCGTGGATGGGCAAAGGGGAGTAGGCGTCCATGGTCCGATAGCCTTTGCCGTAAGCCAACTTGGCTGCTTCCAGCAGCTCCTCTGGCGTTTCGAACTCCGCCATCAGGCCGTAGGTGTCAGATTCGGTCTCGCTCATAGCGTCGTTGGGGAGGCGGCGCAGTCCCCTCTATTTCTCCTTCTTGCCAAACGGAAGAAGGGTCCTGATCTCGTGGGCGGCGATCACCGGCATCCCTCGAACAAAGAGAAAGAAGGCAAACAGAAAAAAGCCGATCGTGCCCGCGTAGGTTGCCCAATCCCAGAAGGTCGGGTAGAACATGTCCCAAGATGACGGCATGAAATCCGCGTGAAGGCTGGTTATGACGATGACGAATCGCTCCAACCACATTCCCACACTGATGACGAAGGAGATGAACATCAGCCACACGGTGTTCCTGCGGACCCGTTTGGACCAGAGAAACTGCGGTATGGCGATATTGCAGAGGATGAGGGCCCAGTAGAAGCTGCCATAGTCGCCGAACATCCGGTTCTGCATCATGAACCCCTCGTACACGCTGGCGCTGTACCAGGCGATGAATTGCTCCATGAAATAGCCGTAGGCGACAATGAGCCCCGCGGTCAGCATCACCTTGCCCATGTTTTCCAGGTGCCGCAGGGTGATGAAATCCTGCAATCCGTACAGACGACGGATGGGAATCAGCAGAAGCAGGACCATGGCAAAGCCGGCGTAGATGGCTCCGGCAACGAAATAGGGCGGAAAAATCGTCGTGTGCCACCCGGGCAGAATGGACACCGAAAAGTCCAGACTGATCACGCTGTGAACCGAGAGGACAAGGGGCGTCGCCAGGCCAGCCAGCATAAGGGAGGTCATCTCGTATCGTTCCCAGTGGACGGCCGAGCCGCGCCATCCCATCGCCAGGACTCCGTAGATGACTCTGGTAACACGGTGTTTGGCGCGATCGCGAAAACTGGCCAGATCGGGTACCATCCCAAGGAACCAGAAGACCAGGGAGACGGTAAAGTAAGTGCTGACGGCAAAGACATCCCAGATCAGAGGAGATCGAAACTGGGGCCACACCGCCATTGAGTTCGGGTAGGGGAACAACCAGTAAGCGGCCAGCCATGGACGGCCCGTGTGTATCAAGGGGAACATGCCCGCGCACATGACAGCGAAGATGGTCATGGCCTCGGCCGACCGATTGATAGAAGTCCGCCACTTCTGCCTGAAAAGAAGAAGAATGGCGGAAATCAGCGTGCCTGCGTGTCCAATCCCGATCCACCAGACGAAGTGGATGATGGCGAAACCCCACCCGACGGGGACGTTGAGGCCCCAGATCCCGATCCCCTCGTAGAGCAGATAGGCGATCGAGACCTGCAACAACCCCACCAGCATGAGGCCGATGAGGACGACGATAAACCATTGGTAGGGCGTGTGAGGGGTCAGAACGATCGAGGTGATTTTTTCCGTTATCGACGTGTGCGATGTCTGCCCCGGTCCAAGTTCGGGCGGGGGCGGCGTGTATTGCTGACGCGTCGATGTTGACGATTCTGACATGGTGTGTCCGCGGACTGCTAACCCTTGTCGATGGCGGGGTTGGGGTTCCTCACACGCGCCAGGTAGGTAGTGCGGGGTTTTGTGTTTAGATCGGTCAAGATACCGTAGTTCCGGGGGGACGCCTTCCAATCAGACACTCGACTCTCAGGGTCCAGGACATTCCCGAAGACGATGGCCTCGGTGGGGCACGCCTGCTCGCAGGCGGTCTTGATTTCGCCATCTAGGATAGGGGAACCCCGCTTTTTGGAAGCGATGCGCACCGCGTTGATACGTTGGGTGCAGTAGGTGCACTTCTCCATGACCCCGCGGGCGCGCACGGTGACATCGGGGTTGCGCTGGAGCTTGAGAGTGGGTGTATCCCGGTCAGCGTACTGAAGGAAGTTGAAGCGCCTGACCTTGTAGGGGCAGTTGTTGGAGCAGTAGCGCGTGCCAACACAGCGATTGTAGGCCATGTCGTTGAGACCTTCCTCACTGTGGGTGGTGGCCCCGACCGGACAGACGAGCTCACAGGGGGCGTTCTCACACTGCTGACAGGGCATGGGCTGGTGAAATATCTCCGGGTCGTCGAGATCGGTGTAATACCGATCTACCCTGATCCACGCCATTTCGCGTCCGTTGAGGACTTCCTTCTTGCCGACCACCGGAATGTTATTCTCGGCCTGACAGGCTACGGCACAGGCGTTGCAACCTATGCACGCGTTCAGGTCGATGGCCATTCCCCATGCGTTGCCGGTGCTGGAGCTGAACTCATCGTTGTTGTAGAGAGTAAGTGAGGCCGGTGCCTCATGGGTCTCATGCCGGGCAAAATCCGGATGGTGCCGGTAGTGCTCCAGATCGGCATGCCTGATCAGATGCCGGTCTTCCATGCTGTGGTGGTCCTGAGTGCAGGCGAGCGGTTTCCTGTCGTAGGACTTGATCAGCTTCAGGGCGGTCGAACCCCACATGTCGGTGGATGTCCGTAGGACGCCCGCGTCGAATCCGGAACCCTCTCCAACTCGTCCAGTAAGGCGGCGTCCGTATCCGAGCTGAACGGTGACGACACCGTCAGCCTGTCCTGGCACGATCCACACCGGTGCCTTGGCGGATCGGCCCGGTAGGGTCAGGTCTACCAGTTGTTCGTTTTCGACACCCAGCCTCTGGGCGGTGGCGGGGCTGATCAACGCGGCGTTGTCCCAGGTCAGTTTGGTTACCGGCCTGGGTGTCTCCTGAAGCCAACCGTTGTTAACGAAGCGTCCGTCCCAGATGAGAGGGTCAGGTCGCAGTGCCAGTTCCAGTTCGTCGTCGTCACGAGGATGACCAAACCCACGCGGAATCTTGATGGGGCTGCGCAGTCTGACTCGGAGCCGGTCAAAAGTCATATCGGCGAGGATTCCGTCGTGCAGGGCTCGCACCCAGAATTCCTCGAAGTCATCGGCAAAGGTCTCCTGCTGCCAGTACTCCCTCAGGGCATCCCTGACCGGGAGTCCCGCTTGTCCGATCATCGCCCCAAGCAGTTCGTGAGCCGACTTGCTATTGTAGAGCGGCTGGATCAGCGGCTGCACGATCGAGGCGGTGCTGTCATAGGCCCTGATGTCGCTCCAGGCTTCCAGGTAGTGAGACTGGGGCACATGCCAGTGGCACAACTCGGAGGTCTCGTCCTCGTAGAAACTCAGCTGGGCCCGGAAGCCGACATGTTCGATGGCCTTGGCGAAGTCGAGATCAGCAGGCGCGTCGAAGACGGGATTGCCGCCGACGATGATCAGCACCTCCACCTCGTCAGCTTCCATGCTGGCGGCCAACTCATGTATCGATTGGGATTCATCGACGGGGTCCGCTTCGAGAGGATCCGTGTAATGGACGGTAGTGCCGACGTTGCCAAGCGACTTGTTGATGGCGTGGCCGAGGGCGTGCAGAGCCGGTGCCTGCTGATCGCCTACGACAACGAGGCTGGCCGCACCCGCGCTGCGCAGATCGGCTGCCAGGGCGGCGATCCAACCCGTGTTGTCTTGGTAGGTTGGCAGATCTGGGTCACCTTTGAGCTCTACCCCTAGCTGACCGGCGAGGGCGACGGCGAAAGCCTCGATGGCGGCGCTGTCGAGTGCCAGGCGGTGATCGGCCATGCTTCCGGTCGACGACGGTGAGGTCTCGACGACGTAGAGCCGATTCAGCTCCTTGTCTCCGTTCCGAAGTCGCCGGCGCGCAGTATAGTCCCGCGCGTAGCGTACGCTGCCGGGCCCGCCATAGAACAAGTCGGCATCGAGAGAGAGGATGACGTCCGCCTTGGCGACGTCGAAGTAGGTGTTTACGGGCTCGCCGAAGGCGAGGGAGCTGCCCAAGCGGACATTATCCCGGGTGGCGGATTCGTACTGATGCCAACGGGCCTCGGGAAACTCCTCGAGGAGAAAATTCAGCTGCTGTCCGAGCGTCGGCGACCCGACGGTTTCGGTCAGGATGCGGAGACCAGCCCCCTTCTTCGATCGCTGAACAGACAGCTCCTGATCGAGACTCTCGAGGAACCCACCCCACGTGGCAATGCGGCCGGCGTTCCGGACGACGGTGGCGCGGTCGGGATCGTACAAGTCGAGGATAGACGCCTGAGTGATGGCATCGGTGCCGCCCAGGCCGGCTGGGTGTTCGGGGTTCCCCTCGATTTTTGTGGGCCGCCCCATGTGGCTCTCGACCAGGATGCCCGTTCCCACTCCACTCAGTGGCATGGCGGTGGCGTAGTAGAGCGGCTTGCCCGGAATCATATTCTCCGGTGCCCTGACCCAGGGAACGATTTTTTCTTCGGGTTGGATGGTGCAGTTAGTGAGGCCGCCAAATGCCAGCGACGCGCCCATCAGCTTGAGGAAGTTGCGGCGGCTCACCCCATCTGACCACTCCGAGGCCTGCTCCGGAAATTCCCGTTGCAGCATGATCTCGAACTCTTCGGTGCCAGCGAGCTCTTCGAGAGATCGCCAGTAGTCCCTACCACCGGACCGAGCCGATTTCTCGCGCGCCTCAGCCATATTAGCATGTTCTTGGTCGAGCAGTTTTCGGTCGAGCTGTTTTCTGGTTACCGTCTGATCTGTCATAGATGGCACACTGAGCAGTCGGTGAGTTGGGAGGTCTGAACGCCGTATTTCTTGACCAGCTCCATTCCCGCTGCGGATTGATTGGCAGGAGGGACCCAATTCATATTGAAGACTTCCTCACGCGGGCGAATGAAATCCTGTGGGGCGCGATGACACTCCAGGCACCACTCCATGTTCAGAGTCTGCGCCTTCCACATCAGGGGCATGGCGTCGACGTTGCCATGGCAGGTCTGACACCCGATGCCCTGGGCTATGTGGATATCGTGCTTGAAGTAGACAAAGTCCGGCAGGTCATGTATCCGGGTCCACTGGAGAGGCATCTCATCGCGGAAACTCGCCCTTACCGGCTCGAGCATAGGCGCCTCGGTCCAGATCAGGGAGTGACAGCTCATGCAGGTCTCCGTGGGCGGGATTCCGGCAAAGGCTGATTCCTCGACGGTGGTGTGGCAGTAGCGGCAGTCGATGCCCATACCGGCCACATGGTGCTTGTGGCTGAATGGCACAGGCTGGTCCTTCGGCATGCCCACATGGCTGACGTAGTCAAGCCGATTGATGTTGAGGAGAATGCCCAGCAGGAGACTCGCACCAGCAATTCCGCCAACGATGCTGACATTGGCAAACCAGTTGAAGCTACGACCGAAAATCTGCGGCATGTGCGTTGGGCGGATTGGCTGTTGGGGTCACTATTAAAATGTTAAAATTACAAGGGCTGGGGAGGTGGTACTGCCCGAGAAAAAGGAAAAATATAGCCACCATCCCCCAAAGTCAACATCAAAGGCGGGGTGAAGCCAGATCCAGATTCAGAAAAGCCAGATCCATGTCCATAGATGCCAGATGAGAGCTCGGATAATACACCGTGGCTGGCTCGATCATTGACCTTTGGTAGTCGGCGAAACTCATCTTGACGCTGTGGGGGCGTGCGCGTATAATCTGATGGGTTTGAGTCAATTTCCGTTAGCAAATTGGGATTTATCGGGTTGGTGAGCGTGAGTTTGGGAAGCCGCGCGCTCAGGACCGCGGTGTTTCTGCGCGTACGCCGTCGCAGAGTTGAACTGTTGTGCCCTCGTAGCTCAGGTGGATAGAGCGACAGATTCCTAATCTGTAGGTCCCGTGTTCGAGTCGCGGCGGGGGCACCAATGCTGCAGTGAAACCGTTGTGTCAGGCGCGATCCCGATCGGGCTTTGTAGTTCGAGCGGGGATGTACCTGCCAACAGCGCGGCGCAAAGACAGGACCGTTGTGTCAGGCGCGATCACGATCGGGCTTTATAGTTCGAGCGGGGATGTACCTGCCAACAGCGCGGCGCAAAGACAGGAATGATCGATGGAGGTGGAGTCAGGTGGGTTCACGGCCGATGTTTCAGAAGCGGACGTGCTCCCTTCCGGCGAGCTGGAGCAGATTCTGGGCTAGCATCGCCTGTGGTGGAGGCGCAGCATGAGGATGCGGTACTCCAGCGCGCGAGTTTGGTCGGTGCCTAAGGCAAGGGCGCAAACCTATTCATGGTGACCCGCTGCCAACTGCCAGGGGAAAACCTGGAGAACGTCGATCTTCAGGGAGGATACCTGAGAGAGCCCGATCTGCGGCGGGCGAGGATTCAGGATGCCCAGCTGGCTGGCGCGGAAATGAAGGAGACGGAGCTCGAAGGTCCCATTTTGATCGACGCTGTAGGCCTGAGCCTGGCGCAGACCGGCGCCATCATAGACGAGACCATACGGCTTCCTATCTATTTGTAGAGGAGATTAACTGATCCAGCCAGGCAAGCCTCGCCTCGACATGAGATACGCCCCATGGGCTATGTCGCCGCCTGCCGCAGAGCGCCGCTTGCGCAATCACAATTTGATCTAACTCATGCTTCAAGTTTTCGACACAGCGAGACGTGAGAAGGTCCCTTTTGAGTCACTCGAGTCCGGACGAGTGCGGATGTACAGCTGCGGGCCCACGGTCTGGGACTTCGCCCATATCGGCAACTTCAGGTCCTTTCTGTTCGCCGACGTCTTAAAGCGCTATCTGCGCTATCTCGAATTCGAGGTTTTTCACGTCATGAATCTGACCGACGTGGACGATCGGATCGCCGGTCGGGTGCGGCAGGAGGGTATCTCCCTTCACGAGTACACAGAGCCCTACATCGACGCTTTTTTCGCCGACCTCGACTCGCTCAATGTCGATCGCGCCGACGTCTACGCCAGGGCTACGGATCACATCGACGAGATGATTGACCTGATTGGCAGGTTGGAGAAAAAGGGGCTGGCGTACAGACGAGATGGATCCGTCTACTACTCCATCGGCCAGTTCCCCGCATACGGAGACTTTGCCCGCCTCGATCTCTCCGGCATGCGCACCGGCGTCCGCGTGGACACCGACCGCTATGACAAGGACGACGTGCGGGATTTCGTCCTCTGGAAGGCGTGGACGGAGGAGGACGGCGAGGTGGCCTGGGATTCACCATTTGGCCGCGGCCGACCGGGGTGGCATGTGGAGTGCTCCGCCATGTCCACCAAGTATCTGGGGGATGTCTTCGATATACACACCGGGGGCATCGATCTCGTTTTTCCCCACCACCAGAACGAGATTGCCCAGAGCGAAGGAGCTACTGGACATCCCATTGTCCGGCAATGGATGCACAACGAATTCATGAACATCGACGGGCAAAGCATGTCCAAGAGCCTGGGAAACAACATCCGCCTCCAGGACATAGGCCGCGACCCGGCCCTGATTCGGGCGTTTAGGTACATGGTAGTCACCTCCCACTACCGCACCATCCTCAACTTCACACAGGAGGCCCTCGCGGCCAGCAGAAGCGCCCTGGAGCGCCTCACCCGCCTTCGGGAGCGTCTCGGCGAGCTGTCTGCAGGCGTGGGAGGGGAGAGCGGGCGCGAGGGGGAGGCAGACCACCTCTTACAGGCAAAGACCGATCCGGAGCTGGCGGCGGAGGTGGCGACAGCGAGAGAGGGATTCTGCTCGGCCATGAACGACGACTTGAATTCTCCCCGTGCGATGGCATCCGTTTTCGGTCTCGTGAATGGAGCCGAGAAGGCGATGGCAAAGGGCCACCTTGCCAGCCAGAGCGCCCGGGAAGTTGAGGCCTTCCTGGATGAAGTCGGCCGGGTTCTGGGCATCTTCTACCCATTGGATAGCGGGGCAGAAGATGAGCGTCCACCGGAGCTGCCCGATGAGCTGGCAGATCTG
>PBRM01000278.1 GCA_002725915.1 Gemmatimonadota bacterium | reverse complement strand
GATCGCGCCGCGGTCTGCGACTCCATGAGGGCGTAGGCTAGGGCGACTGATCGCGCCCCCTGTTCGCCACCCACCTCCGGCGACCGACCGTCGAGAATGGCCTGTCCGAACTCACCGTACTCGACCGCGATCAGCTTGCGGTCGGTGTGGGTGAACTCCAGGTCGTACTCGAAGAGGCGGTCGCCGCCGAAGAGGGCGGCGGTGATGTCGTCGAGGCGGAAGTCGGGCACCAGCTCGAGGAGGCGCTCGTCGTCGATGGTTTCTTCGCCCTCGCGAAACAGCTGCAGGCGCTTGCCGCTGCGGTCACCGGGCAGGTTGAGCGAGCCGAGACTGCCGAAGATGGCCCGCTTCCAGATCGACTCTCCCCGCACTGCGTGGTCCTCGACGTACTGGGCCACGGCGCCGCTCTCGAAGAGGATGGTGGCGTAGCCGGCGTCCTCGGCCGTGGCTTTGAACTCGGCCAGCATGTGCTTCTGCCAGCGCTCGTAGACCCCGCCTGGCGATTCGGCCTTCTCCGCATCCTTCCTCCCGGCCATCGGATTCTTGCGAATCTTCTCGTGCAGACGCGTCTGGGCGTAGACCGACTCGGCGCGTCCGAGGAAGTACTCCATGATGTCGGCGAAGTGGACGCCCACATCCAGCAGCAGCCCGCTGGCGTGCTTCTGGTGGCGCCAGATGGAGATGAGCATGCGGTCGCCGCCGCCGAGGGTGTGGTGGATCATCAGTCGCGGATTGCCGATGGAGCCCGCATCGAGGAGGGCGCGGGCAAGCCGGTTGACCGGATCGCGCCGGTAGTTCTCGGCGACGGAGAGTACCCGACCGCTCTGGTGAGCGACGTCGAGCATCAGTCTGCAAGCCCGCGCCGTGAGCCCCATGGGTTTCTCGCACATGACGTGCCAGCCGCGCTGCAGAGCGTCGATTCCGACCGTGTGGTGGGCCCGCGGCAGCGTGGTGAGATCGATGGCGCATATCTCCCCCACCTTTGACAGCCCCTCCAGGTCCGCCACCGTCTCCGGTCTCTGGCCCAGCAGCTTCTCGGCTTCCTCGGCCAGGGAGCGGGCGTTCTCCTCGACCGGATCGCAGACGCCCACCAGCTCGAAGGGAGAGAGGCCGGCCCGTTGCAGCTCGGCGAGGCCGTAGAGATGTCGGTGGCCCATGCCGCCGCAACCGACGATGGCCAGGGACAATAATGGTCGGGCCATGCGATGCCTTCAGTTACAAGTCTGGCACTACAGGTCGACTACAGGTCAGAGGGAGTCGGCTCCAGACCGGAGTGCTTGCGGATGCCGTCGGGATTCCAGCGAACGCCGAGTCCCGGTCCATCGGGGATCTCGAGGAAACCCTCGCCATCCAGCTCGAAGGGTTCTTCGACGAGGTCCTCAATATAGGGCGCCGGAGTGATATACTCCACCCAGCGCGCTGTTGGTATGGCGGCCACGAGCTGAAGGTCGGCGGCCAGACCGACGGCCGTGTTCCACCCGTGAGGGACGAAGAGGATGGAGTGTTCGTAGGCGTGCTGGGCGATGCGGTACTCCTCGGTGAGGCCGCCTACTTTGGTGACGTCGGGCTGGATGTAGTCGACGGCCCGCTGCTCGATCCAGGGCTGGAAGGCCTGACGTCGGGTGAGGACCTCGCAGCTGGCGATCGGCAGGCGCGCGTTCTCGGTGAGTCGCACATAGCCGGCCAGGTCGTCGGGGCGGAGCGGCTCCTCGAACCAGACGACGTCGTACTCGCGCAGCATGTCCGACCTCTGCAGGGCCCACTTGTAGCCGTGCGGCCAGAAGCGGTCGGAGCCGCCGGCGTCGACCATGAGCTCGACGTCGGGACCGACGGTGTCGCGGGCGGTCCTGACGATGGCTTCGTCCTTTGCGCCCGAGAAGCGACCGAAAGGGCCCCAGCCCATCTTGATGGCTTTGAAACCCCGCTCGACAGCCGGGCCGAGACGGTCCGTCAATTCCTCCGGCTCGGTCATCAGCAGGGAGCCGTAAGGCTTGACGCGCTCGCGGTAGCGGCCACCCAGGAGGCGGGATATGGGTTGGCCGGTGACCTTTCCGAAGATGTCCCACAGGGCGATGTCGATGCCGGAAATGGCGTGCGTGACGGCGCCGCCGCGGCCCTGCCAGAAAGTGGACTGGTGCAGTTTCTCGCTGAGACGAGCCGGCTCGATAGCGGATTCGCCGATCAGGTGTGGGCGCAGCAAATGGACGGCTCCGTCCACCAGCTTGAGGGAGGTGTAGACGCTTCCCAGACCGACGACACCCTCGTCGGCAATGACCTCCACGAGGGTATGGAGGTTGTCATCGGAAGCGATTTCAGCGTCCCACCCACCTTCGGAGGTGGATCCCGCCAAAGGGATGAGACGGATGTCTCTGATTTTCATGGCGCCATGGGCTTGCCGTTGGTGGGTGAGTGGTTGGGTGAGTGGAGATTCAGCCACGCGTGTGCTTGCTCTCGCGGAGCGACCGCGGGGGCGTCTTTCCGAACCGAGAATTCGCCGAAATCCATCCTCCAGCCGAGACACAAGGTACCCCGTCCGCGCTGTCTACCGCCTCGATTCAGCTGTGACGAAAGGGCTCAATGTAGGCGGCACAGAATCGGTCTGTCAACCGCGCCGGCCGCTGTTGCCCCGCCGCGGAGGGGGCGTTATTATCAGCAACCGTCGGGTGAGGGGGAGGTGAGGGGCGGGGGAGAGTAGGCAGGTAATCGCCGGAGTCACGGCGGGAGACCAGGAGAGGAACGGCGTGTGCGACCCCTCATCATAGGAGCCGGCCGGGGGAGCCGTCTCAAGGCGCTGACCGACGGACAGCCGAAAGCGTATGCGTCAGTGGGCGACAGGCGGATTCTGGACTGGCTGCTGGAGTCTCTCGGAGGGATGGGGATGGACACTCCCGTGTTCATCGGCGGATACCAGATCGACATGATTCGAACCGACTATCCGCAGCTCTCGTTCTGTCACAACCAGGACTGGCCGAACAACAATATCCTCGCCTCCCTCTTTTGCGCCGAAGAGCACATGTCCGATGGATTCGTCTGTACCTACGCCGACATTCTCTATCGCTCGAGCGTGGTGCAGCGGGCGCTCGACCACCAAGCGGATATCGTCCTGTGCGTCGACATCGACTGGCGTCAGCGTTACTTCGAGCGCTCACAACATCCGGAGGAGGATGCGGAAAAAGTTGTGGCCGACGGCGATCGCGTAACTCGTATCGACCGCCAGATGCCCTCCGCAGAGGCCAGAGGTGAGTACATCGGCGTCGCCAAGTTTTCACAAACCGGTGCAGCGTGCCTCCGCGAACACTACCACAGAGTGCGACGGGAATTCGCCGGCCGTCAGTGGAAGGGGGGGACGACCTTCGAGAAGGCGTATCTCATTCACCTCTTCGAGGAGATGCTCGACCAGTCGGTGTCCTTTCATATGGTGGCGACAGACGGGGAGTACATGGAGATCGACACGGAAGAGGATTACGCCCTGGCCAACGAGCGCTGGCCGCGAGAGTTCGGTGGTATTGACCATTGACCGCGGCGGAGGTGGGTAGATAGCAGATGTCGACGCAGACGGACTACGGGGTGCTTTTCCCCACCAGCGTAGTGGGCTCGATGCCGCGCTCCGATTTCATTCGCGAGCTGGTAGCGTCAGAGGTGTCGCTGCAGCCGCCGCAGGCGCGGGCACTGGACGCGGCCGTCGCCTACGTGGTGGGCCTGCAGGAGGAGGCGGGTCTGGATGTGGTCACCGACGGCGAGTGGCGGCGCGCCTCCTATATCGGTGTTATCGCCGAGCTCGCCCACGGCTTCGAGGTGGGGGTCAATCCGGACGACGGCCGGCCGTGGACGATCGCGGTGGACGAGCTGGCACCCAAACAGGCGGGCTTCATCGTCGAAGAGGCCAGATTTCTGAAGAGTGTCGCCTCGAAAAAGATCAAGGTGACCCTGCCGGCGCCAGCCCTGCTGGGCGAGCGCATGTGGGACCCGGTGCGCTCGGCGTCGGCTTATCCGAAGCGGCGGGATTTTGTCGAGGCGTGCGTTCCGATTCTGCGCCGGGAGGCGGAGCTGCTGGCCGCCGAAGGGGTCGACGTTATTCAGATCGACGATCCCCATCTCTGCCTGCTGGTGGATGCGGACGTGCGCGCCGGCTACGAGGGGGTCTCCGCCGAAGAGCCGGGCGGCGCGGATTCGGAGGCGGACTTCTCCGTTGAGATGGACAACGCCGTCGTCGAGGGGATAGAGGGCACCAGGCTGGCCGTGCACCTGTGTCGTCGGGCCGGCGCTCGGGTGCGTGGAGACGCCTGCTATTCCGGCGATTTCAGTCCCATTATCGACCAGTTGAACCGCCTCTTGGTACATCACCTGACCATGGAGTTTACCAGTCCGGGCGCAGGGGAGGTGGAGGTGTTCCGGCGTCTGCGTTCCGATTTCGAAATCGGGCTGGGATGCGTCAGCGTGCACCCGGGACAGGTGGACACGCCCGAGGTGATCGCGGCGCGGGTAGAGCAGGCGATGGAGGCCGTGCCGAAGGAGCGCATCGTCCTCAATCCGGACTGCGGCTTCGCGCCCGGCTCGGCGGCTCGAGTCGACATAGACGAAGTCTACGCCAAGCTCAAGAACCTGGCGCAGGCGGGACGGCTGTTGCGCGAGCGGCATGGGTAAAGACAGGGCCTGGTTCGAGCGCCGGAGATCCTGTCCGACATCTGGAATCGCAGGCGGTGTGATCCAGCAGATGATCGTTGCGCAATGGGCGGAGGAGATGATCGGTCGCGGTTCGATGCCCACCTTCAAGCGGGGAGTTTACCAGACGGGCGGACCCGAATACAACGAAGCCATTCCAGCGCCCGGGTATCAGTTCAGACGAGCCGCTGCTTAGTCCGGCGGTGGCGGCAGTCGGCGAAGCCAGACGCGGATCTGTGACAGCCTGGGCAGTCGCTTCCCTCCTTCTTCGCTTGCCGATACCAGCAGCGCGCGCACTTCGTTGGCGGAGCGCCCGCGCAGGTCTTCCAGCGATCGCATTCCGGCGCGCGTCAGCAGATTGCCCCACGCCACCCCGATCCCCTGGTGCAGGTAGAGTGCGGAGACGCCTCTTGCCGCAGTCGTCTGTTCCGGGCCCAGGCGTTCTTCCATCCGTCCCCACAGCGCCTGAGCGGAGCTCCCTTCCAGCTGGGTGAGGTAGCGCACGCCCTCGTCCAGGAGATAGCGCCGCACGGTCTCATGCAGTCCCGCCGCGAGCTCGACCCGTGGTGTCAGCGATGCGATCGTCCGGCTGTCCACGCCCCGGTAGACGGCGAGAGAGGCCAGGGCGGCGGCGAGCACGGCGCTACCCCTGATCGCCGCACTGAGCGTTCTGGGCATCTGCTGGGTATAGGCGCCGAAAGGAGGCGCCAGCCGATGCCAGACCAGAAAGCGGTACACACAGGCGCATTCCAGGGCAAAGGGCGGGAATCCGATAAATCCCACGAGGGGCATTTCAAAGAGTTTCAACTCATCGAAGAAGGGCACGGTGTAGATCCACTTCGCCCGCGCCCAGAAGTTGAAGAACTCCCAGAACAGGCCCGCGACCAGACCCGCGAGAAGCATTCGAACGATGGGGCCGTAGTCGCCTCTCTCCAGCTGCCGCAGCAGGCCATCGATCCCGCGCCGATAGTTGACCGGCGCCAGGATGAGGGCCAGGCAAGACCAGACAAGGGGGAAGAAGAACCGCGGCTGCCACAGGGGCAGGGCGAGAGCGACCACTCCGGCCAGCTGAAGGCCGAGGAGAAGGGTGGGGGTAAAACGCCATCGCCGCCCGCGGAGACCGCTGCCAAATCTGCTCAGAGAGAGGACGTGCTCGATCCAGAAGACGGCGGGGAAGACGGTCCCGAAGGCGATGAAGGCCGCCGCCATGCGAACGCTGTCGCGAGCGCTGGTGAAAACATAGTACCAGTTCTCGAGGCGCAGGTTGAGGAGCTCGAAAAAGAACCAGGTCGCCGACGACCAGAGGAGGAGGAGGGGGAAGGCCGGGCCGCAGCGGGCGATGAGGGAGCGCCCCTCGATCCGGCCAATGACGCGGTCGAAAGTGAAGATGAGACCGCACCAGGCAAAGAGGTAAAGGTGGGTGGCGAACGGCTCCACCTGCCGCAAGGCGAGGGTGAAGCTGGCGGCGATGAAGGCGGGGCCAAGCAGGAGAAGGGTCAGCACTCTCACCCACGCTCTCGCGTGCAGGCTACGGTCGGAGGGGGCCGCGGTTGGCCTCCGTCACTATTGTGGGTGCGCTCAGGTCCATGAGATCTGCGATGTCGAATTCCCTCAGCAGGCCGAAGCAGAACAGGGGTACGGCGCTGGCGTAGGGTATGGGGAAGTCCACCAGGCGCCCCAGGGTGTCGAGGAGTCCGTTGGTGGCGATCGAGCGGATGCGTCGCGGTTCAAGGGCGGCCGCCATGAGCGCGACTACGGGCAGGACCTGTCCCGTGGCTCGCACATCCACCGCAGTGGTTCGGTAGCGCTTACAGGCCCATCGCACCAACGCCAGCAGCTGTCCCACCTGCAGACCCAGCGAGCGCTCGCCTGCAGAGGCCAGGATCATGTGGAACTGCCAGCCGCCGACGTCCGCTTCCCCTGTTCCGAGGATATCCGCCGCCAGCACGCGGTGACCATCGGCCACACTTAATTGAACCGGCCCAGCCAGTTGGCGGCGGCCGCCGTCGCCGACGACGAGCTCAACACCTGAGGGTTGCGACGGGGCGATTTCGGTGACGGGAAGACTCCAGGTGCCGCTGCCGTTGCTGTTTAGGGAAACCACCCACTGGCGGATGCTGCTGCGGCGTCTCTTGAGAACGCGTCCGACCTGGCTGGGCCGCAGGTCGCGGAAACGCACCAGGCGGATCAGGCGGGCGAGGCGCTGGCGGTCGGCGCGCAGGCGCGCGGCGCTGAGCTTGCGTCCGCGTGAGGAAGGTGAGCGGCTCTTGCGCTCCCTCCGTATCGACTGCAGCGAGCGCTGGGCCAGTGACAGCAAGGTGGCGTTGTCGGGGGGGAGTTCGACGGTCAGCTCGGCTTCGGTGAGCAGCTCCCCCGCCCACGGCAGTTCGTCCTCGGGGGTGTCGATGCCAAAGTGACGATTGAGGAAGCGGTAGAGCTGACAGCGGTTGTCGCGGTCGTAGTTGTGCGTGCCCGGATCGACGTTGTCGTGCAAGGAGACGCAGTCACCGGCTCCCAGCAGCTCGAAGACCTTCTTCGCCGGCTGGTAGATGGACTTTCGAGTTCGGCGGGTCTGAAAACAGCAGTCGTCGTCGCGGTTGTAGATAAAGAGAGTCGGTCGCGGTGCGAACATGGCGGAGAGGGTGTCGTAGTCGGCGATGGCGCACAGATCGGAGGGCACCTGTTCGAGGTCGCCGATATCCGACCTGCAGCGCCGCCGCTGCCACACCGGTGAGTGACCGGCAACGGGAACGATGACGCCAACTCGCTCGTCGAGCGCCGAGAGGATGGCGGTCTGCCACCCCCCTCCCGAAAGGCCGGTAACGGCAACACGACCGGCGTCGGCGTGGCGGTGGGCGAGGAGGACGTCGAGTCCGCGCTTGACCAGCAGGTAGAAGACGCCGACGCCGGAAACGCCGCAGACGTCGAGCAGGGCGATGCGGCTGTGATCGGCGTCGCCCCGCAGCTCGCCCATGCCGATGAACTCCGTGTTGAGAGCCAGCATGCCGCGCTTGGCCAGGTTGATGCAGCGGGCCTGTTTGTAGTCCATGGCCTTGCCCCCGACGTGATGTCCGTTGGGGTTCAGGACGGCGGGCACCTTGCCGGCCAGGTCGGTCGGTTCGTACAGCAGCGCCGGCACCCACATACCGGGATAGCCCTCGTAGCGCAGTTTGCGTATCCGGTAGCCCTTGCCGGTTTCGATCGTCTCCGTCCACTGGACGCGGGGCTTTTCCCGGAGCAGCTTCTTCGGATGTCCACGCAGGTAGGAGCGCAGGACCTCTGCGCGCACCTGGGTGGCGCGTTTCGCCCAGGCAGAGGCGGATGCCGGGGTTTTCATCGCCGGCAGTCTGTCCCCCAGATAGTCGAGAAATTCCCTGCTCGCCCGCTTTGGCGCGATGAGCTTCCTGCCGAGT
>PBRM01000277.1 GCA_002725915.1 Gemmatimonadota bacterium | reverse complement strand
TACGAGCCAACGCAGCGATGGGAGACGTACTACAGGCGCACGCCGTGACGATGGAGAAGGGGCCATGGATATCCTGATCACCGGAGCCTCCAGTGCCCTCGGCCGCGCCGTCGCCGCCGAGTTGGCCGATGGGCACAAGCTCCGGCTCTTCGACAGCACATCCGTCGATGCGGGAGATAACGCCCGCTCCATTGAGGGCGAACTCACCGATCCGAAGGTCGTCTGGGAGGCCGTCCGCGGCGTCGATGCCATCCTCCATCTCGGCGAACCTCCGCCGGCCCTCCCCACCGATGTCCTGGCGCGCGATGAGGTCCTGCTCGACCACGCCACCCGCGGCACTCATGTGCTGTTCAGCGCCGCGGTCGACGCGCGCGTGCAGCGCTTCGTTTTCGGCAGCACCCTCGAGGTCTTCGACGACTACCCCGACGACGTCTACATCAGCGAGAATTGGAAGCCTCTCCCATCGACGCGGATGGAGGTGATGAGCCGCTATCTGGGCGAAGGGATCTGCCGCTGTTTCGTCCGCGACAGCCGCATCGGCGTCACCGTACTGCGGCTTGGCCGTGTGGTACTGGAGGAGGAGGTAGAGGACGTGGAGGAAGGTGACTTGATGTGGGTGGATCGGCGCGACGCCGCCAGCGCCTTCGCCTGTGCGCTTCGGCGGAACACCTGCCAAGCGTTGACGTGGTCGGGGCGCTGGGGCCTCTTCCACATCTGCGCGCCCATCCACAACGGCAAGTTCCTCATCGCGGCAGCGGAGAAAATGGGGTACGCGCCAGAGCGGAGCTTCGCCCGGCACTGGCGCCCGACAGCCGGGGCGATGACGTAGGCGTCGGCTGTAGTGCCCGACCAGCCGAGGACGAGGGCGGTTACTTTGCGCGGTGATTCATTCGGGCAGCCGCCACCTGGACCACAGGAAGGCGCACTTGTCAGTGACGGCCCCCGGCTTCTGGTAATAGGCTGTCAGGATACTGCCGTCCGCCAGCTCCACCGACGACGGATATCCCAGGTCCCCGTCGGGCCCGTCGTCGCGCAGCGCGTAGTCGTAATCCCAGCTGACCCCGTCGTCCCTGCTGATCATCACGCGCTCCCCGAAGGGCTCCAGCCGCCGTCCGTACACCCCCACCAGGGCCCCGCTGGTGTGCGCCAGCAAGTGGGGCGGCGAACCGTGGAATCCCATCGGCTCAGCCCGGCTCCAGGTGCGCCCCCCGTCGACGGACTCGGTGTACACCAGGGAGAAACTGACGAGTCCGAGATCCTCGAGACGGCTGCCTTCGCAGTTCTCCACGCGGATGAGGCCTACCAATTTTCCACCCGGCAACTGCGCTACGTGGGGCTCGTGGTAGCTGCCCTCTACCGTGCCCTCCACCAGCGGCACCTCACCCAGCCTCAACCAACTGCGGCCGCTATCCGAGCTGACCAGAGCCGAGATCGAGCCCACACCTCCCTGGAAGCCCTCCATATCGGTGAGTAACTCCTTACCGAAGTAAAGCAGCTCACCGCTTGAAAGGCGGACCGGACCGTGCGGGGCGGTGACCGGCACCTTCACGGGATTCTCCCACGACTCCCCCCCGTCCTCACTGGTGCGGATCCACGCTCCCATCCAGCGGGACTCGTTCTCATCCGTCATCCGCGCGAATCCCTCCCGCCATCGGGCAATCGCGTACTCGTCGTCGAGGGTCTCCTCATAGCCCAGACCCGAGCTCTTGCGGTTGTCGGTCGTGAACCAGGAGATGAGCAGCTTCTGACCGCCCATACAGACGATGCCGGTGTCGCGGTCATCAAGCGGAGAGTCGTTGACCACGGTCGGGCTGGACCAGGTCTTCCCCTCGTCCCGACTGCGGAAAAACACGCTGCGCCCGAAGGGACACACGTGGGCATTGCGCAGACCCGACGCCGCCGCCACCAGGGATCCATCATCCATCCTGGCGATGGTCGGCCATCCGAAATACCCGAAGAAATCTCCTGGAAAGCTGGCGATCGTGCCGTGAACCGCCTCTATCTCCTCATCGTGACGGCTGACTTCCATCCTCCCCCTCACGCTTTGTACGGCTGCCCCGTGCGCCGCAGCTCTTTGGTCACCGCCAACTGGCAGGTGACGTACTTGCTTTCCCGCTGACCGCGTTGGTTCATGCCACCCGCCGAATACCCGGGCCGCGCGTCTGCGATGGTTCCCACGATCAGGTTGGCGTACTCCGCCGTAGTGTCGTATTGATCGGCGATAAGGGCGACCATCTCACTCCAGGCGATCTTCACCGACTCCTCCCAGTCGACGCCCCTGCCGCTGGTCAGCCACTCCTCCTCCGGCTCCACATGCTTGGTCTTCTCCACCACCGGACTGCTGCACGGGAACCCGGGCGAGCGATCCACCTTCAGGGTGATCGCCGAGTCGATTTCGACACCGGTGCCGGTGAGCTCGCCGTCTCCCATGCGGGCGTGCACATCGGTGAGGGTCATCAGTCCTCCCGGCTTCTGCGCCCGGATGTGCACCGTGCTGCCGGCCTGGTAGGAATTGTAATCCGTGTTGCCGCCGCAGTCGATCTGGAAGGGAGCAATCGACTCCAGGGTGATGTAGCCGATCATCAGGCGCGTCGGCACGACGAAGTCAGGCGGGAAGTGGACCAGTCCATCCCGCACCGGCGCCACCAGGCGAATGCTCCCCCAGTGAGGCCCGCCGTTGCGGTAGAAGCCGTACGCGCCCGGCTCGATGTCGATGATCTCCATCGCCACCCAGTCTCCCGGCTCGATAGCCTCGATAAAGAACGGTCCGCCCTGCCGGGAGCGGCGCTTCTCCTTCACCTCCATCACCGCCCCGGCCCGGTGCTCGTGGTTGTTCTCGTAGTCCTGGTCGTGCCCTCCCACGGTCTCGATCACCACCGTCTCCCCCAGCTTCAGGGGACCGCGGACCTCGCCGATTTCGGGATCATCATCCCCCTTGTAATAGGGTGTCCTGGTGTAACGGTCCATCTTCTCCTCCTCCCGATGTTCGTTGACATTCCACAAGGATGCACTGCATTCCTCACCGCGACCGGCGGCTTCTACTCATCCCACGGCAGCGGCACCCCGGTAAACTCGTGCAGGTCCCGCGCCGCCTTCTGCTCACTATCGCCAAAGCGGATCCCCTCTCTCCGGTGGAGCTCCATACAGCGCTCCTCAACCGCCCCTGGCAGCAGCGCCTCGTCGTACCCCGGCATGGGTGCGGTGGTCTCGCGGATATCGCGAATGTAGCGGTCGACTTCGGCGCCGAACACCTCCGGGGGCACCACTGACTTCACGTCGATGGCCAGGACCGTGCCGCCCATGGTGGCGCCCGGCCACCGCTGAATGAGCTCGTCTGCCTGAGGCAGGGTGAATCCCGTCAGGGCGCCGCCCAGAAGGGTCGCCACCGCCACCAGGCCCATGCTCTTGAAGAAGGTGGCGGGAATACGCTCGATCAGGTCGGCGATGCTGTTCTGGTGATACCCCGACACCGCGTGCGCGACCATGTCGAGGACAATGCTGGGCTCTTTATCTCCGGGGATGGCGAAGCACATGGGAGGCGAGCTGGTGAAGGCCACCGACGGCCTCTCCTCCCGAGCGCCGGCGTTGCCATCGTTGCGGAAGCCCTGTACTGAGAATCCGACGCAGTCGTGCTCCAGGCAGATGCGGCCGTAATGTCCGGCCGCTCCGTAGTGGCCGATATGCCGCACCATTCCCATGCCAATGCCCACTTCCTTCCCCTTGGCGATCGCCATCTCCGTCGCCTGCAGCATGGGCACGTAACCGAGGAAGCCGTCGCCATCTATGACGACGGAGGTGGGCGTTTCGTGGACCACGCAGATGTCTGGCCGCGGGTTCAGGTCACCCTCCTTCAGCTTGCGGCAATACCCTGGGGCCCAGCCGATTCCGTGGCTGCGGACACCCCGGAGCTCGGAGTTCACCAGCAGGCGGCTGATCGCGGCTCCGTGCTCTTTGCTGGTCCCGGAATAGACGAAACACGCCTGGAGAAATGCCAGCTCGCGTTCCTCCTGAACCAGGATGAATTCGTCGGGGGGAAGATTCATGCTACTCCCTCAGCTAGCTAACCGTTGATAAAGCCCATTCACGCTACGCTGGCAAATCGATTTGATCAACGGGCTGCTAGCTCGATTGCGTCAGTTGCAAGCAGCTGGTTTGACCGCCAGCCGCAGGACTTCCCGATCGTCGCAGGACAGAGTGGCCGCCGAACGACGGTGTGCCACGGTCGCGAACCCGTGTGTGGGAAAGCGCCCATGGACGGCACCAGATCGCGACTCGACATCGCAACGGACCGGGTGAATAGCTATAGACACGGCTGGTTGAATTGTCAATATTCCCCCCTCTCCCACTACCCGGATCGGCGGCCTGCAAGGAGCCCTACGCCATGAAGATCAAGAGCATCGACGTCATCCCGATCTATCCCCGTCTGGCCAAGCGCTACGAGAACCGCAAGATCGACCTCTACGGCATAGACGCGCGAACCGTCTTCAGAATAACCACCAACGACGGCATCGTCGGATACGGAGACCAGCGGGTCCGGCCCTGGGGACAGCCGGACCCCTCCGTCGTCGAGCCCCTCATCGGGCGGAACCCCTTCGACTTCCTCAACAGCGGCCAGAGCCACGCCCGGGCCCTGACCTGCGCTCTCTACGACGTCATGGGAAAATACCTGGACGTGCCGGCGCACAGGCTGATGGGCGAAAAACGACGGGACGCCATTCCGGTAGCAGCCTGGACCCGCCCCGCCTCACCCGAGCACTTCCGCGACGAAATCAAACGGGCCGCGGCGCAGGGCTACCTCATCTTCAAGGTCCACACCTCTGTCCACCACGATGTCTTCGAGCAGACCCGCCTGGCAGCGGAGGTCGCTCCCGAAGGGTTTAAGATTCACTACGACTTCAACCACAACCGCACCCTCGCGGCCGTGCTGCCCATTATCGCCGAGCTCGAGAGGAATCACCCTATCGTCGGTTACATCGAGGATCCCATGGTGAAGACCGACCTGGACGGATGGCGCAACCTGCGCCGGCAGACCCGGATTCCCATCATTATGCACGGGACTCCTCTGGGCGGCATGCAGGAGATGATGCAGGGCTTAGCTGACATCTATATGATCGGTGGCTCAATGGCCGACACCCTGGCCACGGGATTCGCCTTCGGCAAAGCTAACATCCAGGTCCTCCTGCAGTTCGAGGGGGGAACGCTGGGTAAGGCGATGGCCATGCACATGGCCTCCGTCCTCCCCGCTCACACGGCGCACTCCATCAATCTCGACGACCAGTACGAGGAAGACATCACCACCGAAACCATCCCCGTCGTCGAGGGCTCCTCACCCGTTCCCACGGGCCCCGGACTGGGCTACGAGGTCGACGAAGATGCCCTGTCGCGGCTGGCGTCGCAGCAGCTGGCGGAACGGCCCCGGCACGTGGGCATACTGCACATGCCCGGAGGCCACACCTACTACGGTCCCTCGTATGTCTCCCCCTCGACGGTAACCGGCAAAGAGGAGGGGACTCTGCGCGGCTTCCGCTCGGAGATCTGGGAGGAGGACGACACCTCCGACTTCGAGCAGATCTACGAGCGGGTACAGAAGGAGGGAGTGATCGCGGCGGCGTGAGGGTATCCTGTTGACTACCGCAAGCGCGCGCACATCCGTTCCAACCGTAGCCGTCGTGGGTATGAGCGGATTTTCCGCCTTCCACAGGAAAGCGGTGGCCGACCTGGCCGCCGACGGAGCTGTCAGACATGTGGCGCAGGTGGTTCCTCCCATGGATCAGGAGGCCATGGCGAGGAGGCGGAGCATGACCGCCGCCCGCAACAGATCGGGGCGGCACTGCGCCGTGGGCTATCAGTACAATTGCCTAGAGCCATCCGACAGCTGAAAACCTGGATCTGCGCAGTACGACTACTTTCCCACCTACCGAAGGCTGAACTGCTGCCTGCCCGGGGAGGAGTGATTTGAAGACAATCGTCATCGGAGCCGCTGGCTGGCTCGGCAGAGCTGTGCTGGAAAACCTGAGAGGGCGGCACGAAATCCGCGCCTTCGATCTGGGTCCCGAGGCCTGGAAGGCCTGGGAGAAGACCGACGGCACGTGGGACCCGGGCGACACCGGCGAAGTCATCCACGGCCAGATCACCGACTTCGCCACCGTCGACCGCGCCATGGAGGGCGTAGACGGCGTCATCCACACAGCCGCCTACTTCGGCGGCGACGAAAATGACATCAACCCCTTCATGGTCAATCTCAAGGGACTGTGGAACATCCTGGAGTCCGCCAAGCGGCGCGGCATCAGACGCGTCGTGCACGTGGGCTCTTGCCAGTCCGCCCACCCGAAGGGGATCTTCTTCGAAGCCGACATCAGACGACCGGACGCCAGCCTCTACGCGGTAACCAAGCGCCTCCAAGAGGAGATGTGCCGTCAGTTTCACGAAGGCGAGGGGCTCTCCACCATCGTGCTCAGGCCCGACTACATCGTCGACAGCCGCATCGGCCTCGGGCGGCAACGGGAGAAGCTGGGCACCCTCGGGTTCGGCTGGGTGTGCCGCCACGACCTGGCCGAGGCCTGCCGCCTGGCCCTGGAAACCGACAAGGTCGACCACGACGTCTTCAACATCGTCGGCACCCCCGAAGCCACCAAGACCTGTAACGTCGGACGCGCCGGTGAAGTTCTCGGGCTGGAATTCAAGGGTGACCTGGAACAGTACCGCTGAGCGAAAGGCGATGCATGCGCATAATTGACGCACACGTCCACGTACTCGACGACTACCGGCCCATAGCTCCCTTCCAGGATACCGGGCGCTCCGATCGGCTCCTGGCGCTCATGGATGAATGCGGCGTCGAGAAGGCGATCATGCTGCCAGTCGTCGCCGACTTCTCTCCCGACAACAACCGGGAGTGCGCCGATCTCGTCGGTCGGCATCCCGACCGCCTGGCGATGCTCGCCGATGTCCCCATGCACGAACCCGACGCCGCTGCCCGCGTGCTCACCGCCCGCGAGGAGCTCGGCGCCGTGGGTACCAGCTGCTTCCCCTCAACGCCTGATCTTGCGTGGATGCTGGAGCCGGACCGCGCCCCTCTGTGGGAGGCGTACGAGAGCACGGGGCTGGTCTGCAATCTTCAGGTGGCCCCGCCCAACTACGGTGTCCTCCTCGAGCTCGCCGGGCAGCACCCGGGGATCTCCTTTGTGATGAACCACCTGGCACTCCCCGGCAGCCTGGACCTGGATGACCAGACCTACGGCGGCCTGATGGCGGGCGCATCGCTCCCCAACGTTTTCATCAAGGCTTCCGCCTTCTACGCCTCCGCCGTCACGCCGTGGGATTTCCGCTGCCCGCGGGCACTCGGTTTTTTCTCCCGCCTGCTGGAGGGCTTCGGCGCCGATCGGATCCTGTGGGGGACGGACTGGCCGCCGACCAGCCGCAACCTCACCTATCGCCAGGCCCTCGAGGTCGTGCGCACGTTCGCCGGGCTTGACGAGGCCACGCTGGCGCAGGTGCTGGGCGGCAATGCGGCCCGGGTGTTCGAGATCTAGTTCTCTCTGCACTGACGCAGGCGTCTGGTCCGCGATCCGCTCCCCCCAGATATACGGCGACACCTGATCCCCACCGGCCCCGTAAGAGAGTCGGGCAGGAGAAGCGAGGCACCGCAACATCGCGGCGGTGGCCACGGAGGCATTCACAGTAGGAACTCCACAACATATCGGACGGCAATGCGGCCAAGTTTTGTTACATTCCATCGGGAGAGGGAGAGGAGAGGCAAGATACTCCGGCTGCAGTGGCCGACCAGGCGAGCGTGAGAGGCGCGACAGAACGAACCGCGCCAAGGCGACGCGCCTGCTGCGCGAAAAGGAGACGCCATCGTGGATGACCAACAGATCCTGCTCGACGACGACGCCATGAGAAGCTTCATCACCGATGGCTTCGTCACCGTGGACGCGGACATGCCCACCGGTTTCCACCAGTCGCTGTACGAACAGGTGGACAGCGTGTTCGAGTCTGAGGGCAATCCAGGCAACAACATTCTGCCGCGGGTGCCCGGCATCGCCAAGATCCTCTCCCACCCTCGTGTGACGGGTGCGCTCAGCAGCATTCTCGGGCCGGACTATCACCTTCACGCCCACCGTCACTGTCACTTCAGGCCGCCTCACAGTGACGGGCAGCGGCTCCACAAAGACAGCTGGAGTCGCCGTCATCACCGCACCCGCTGGTGCATGCTGCTCTACTACCCGCAGGACACCACAGCTGAGATGGGGCCCACGGGCGTGGTGCCCGGATCCCAGTATTACAACAGGGCTCCCGGTCCGGACGTCGGCGAAGAGATTTCCCTGTGCGGCCGGGCCGGCACGGCCACCGTCGTCCACTACGACCTCTGGCACCGGGGCGGCGCCAATACCTGCGACCGCAAACGCTACATGCTCAAGTTCCTCATCACCCGAATGGCGGAGCCGCGCGGTCCCACCTGGGACGGCGGGCTCTCCGAGTGGCAAGGAGTTCCGGACCGACGCGCAGGGATGTGGGCCAGCACCTGGCGCTGGCACTGTGGAAGGCCGAACGGCCAGGAAAACGGAACCGTTGGTGGTTCCGATGCCGACGTGAACGATCTGATAGACTGTCTGAGCGACGACGACGAGACCGCTTGCTTCCAGGCCGCCTACAGCCTGGGAGCCGTTGGCGAGGCGGCAGTGGCCGAACTCATCGACATTCTCGCTTGCGAAGATGAGGCAACTCGACGCAACGGCGCCTACGCCCTGGCCGCGGTGGGAGCGGCGGCTGTCCCCGCCCTGGCCGACACCGCGACCGCTGGCAGCGCCGCCTCTCGGGCCATGGCCGCCCAAGCCCTGGGGGAGTTGGGGATTCAGGCGGAAGCGGCCGTCCCGGCGCTGGGGGCGGCTCTGGGAGACGCCGACGTCGAGGTTCGCAAGAATGCCGCCTACGCTCTCGGATCGCTGGGGTCCCGTGCGCGGGAAGCCGTGCCCGCCCTCATCGACGCTGTCGGCGACGAAGACGAGTGGGTGCGCCGCAACGCCTCCCTGACCCTCGCCCGCCTCGGACCCGACGCAGAGGAAGCCGTTGCCCCCCTCGTGAGACTGCTGGATGATGAGTGTCGGTACGTCCAGGCCAACGCCGCCAACGCCCTGGCGCGAATCGATTCCGCCGATTCGCTGTCAGCGCTCTTTACCTATCTGGCGACGGCCAGGTGGTGCCCCATCACCACCAGCAGCACGCCCTACTGATCGCTGCCGGGCGAAAAATAGATTGTGGACCAAACCCAACCCCAGAAGCAACGTCTGCTTTTCCTGGACAATCTGCGCTATGTGATCGTCCTCTACGTCCTGTTTTTCCACGTCGCGGCCGGCTATTCAGGCTGGCCCGAATATTTCCAGGAGACCCAGGCCGGCGGTTTTTTTCAGATTGTCCGCGGCATCATCCATTTCATCCCACGCATGCCGCTGTTGTTTTTCGTCGCCGGCTATTTTGCCTTGCCTTCTCTGGAGGGGCGCGGCGGGGTTGGTTTTTTCAAGCGCAAATTCGAACGGCTGGGCGTCCCCTGGCTGCTCTGCATTGTGTTGATCGGCCCCCTTATGCCCTTCCTGGGTTATTATAGCCAGTCGTTCAATGGGCTGACTTCGGCTTCCTATTGGGATTTCT
>PBRM01000276.1 GCA_002725915.1 Gemmatimonadota bacterium | reverse complement strand
GGCGTCAGGGGTGTATCTGTACCGGCTTGAGGCACCGGCTATGACTGGGGATCGGATAGTGCAGACGCGGAAGCTGCTGCTGCTAAGATAAGCTTCTCCTGTGAGATCCAGGCTTCCTCGCCGGTGTGGGAGCGCTGGGTCTGACCCGGCTCGACGATGGGTCTATCCTGACGTATGAGCATTTCGCCAGCAGGGGGCCCGTCTGGCCAAATGGAAGACCGGGCCGACAGCAGGACCCAGTGAATCGGAAGGCACTTCATGGTAACTGACAACCGCAGCGCCGGCCCCTGGCAGCCGGCCGAGTACGAAGGCTGTGATCCACTCCCCATCGTCAGCGTCAAGGTGCACTTGCGCCGCGACGCTCTGGCTCGCGAAAAGTGGCCGCCGAAGAAGTTGCGCGGCTGCATCGACGGAGCCCTCTGGGACATTGCCGGCAAGCGGCACGGTCTGTCCGTGTGGCGACTTGCGGGGGCCTGCCGCGACGTTCAACCGGGCGCGAGATACGGATGACGCCACCCCTTGGGAACAAGAGCGATCGTCTGCAGTGGTTCCACGGCCTCGGCTTCGGCCTGTTCATTCACTGGAGCATGGACAGTCAACTCGGCTCCGTGATCGGCCATTCCATGGCCGGGGCGTCGGAGGACTACCTCGCGAGGTACATCGAGGTTCTGCCTACCACATTCAGCCCTGGGAAGTTCGATCCCGATGAATGGGCCGTCCTGGCAAAGCTCGCCGGCATGCGGTACGTGGTGTTCACCACCAAGCACCACTCCGGGTTCTGCATGTTTCACACCGGGACAACCGACTTCAGCATCTCCAACACCCCCTTTGAGAGGGACATTACCGCCGAGGTCATCGAGGCCTTCCGAAGGCAGGGGATCGCCATCGGGCTGTATTTCTCTCCCGATGACTTTCACTTCCTCCACGGCAAGAGGAGGCCGGTGCACCGGGGGGTCAAACCCGAGGAGTGTGAGGGACTGCTGGATCACAACCAGGCCCAGGTGAGAGAGCTGCTGACGAACTATGGAAAGGTCGACATCGTCTTCTTCGACGGTCCGTCAGACGGTCTCCGGGAAGTTTGCTGGGAGACCGACCCCGACACCGTCGTCACCCGGGGGGCGATTGCGACGCCCGAGCAGCGCCTTCCTGGGACTCAGTCAGCGGAACCGTGGGAGGCATGTATCACGATGGGTACGGGGTGGCAGTACAAGCCGACGAACGAGCACTACAAGTCGGGCACGCGGCTGATCGAACTGCTGATCGAGACGCGGGCCAAGGGTGGAAATTTGCTGCTCAATGTGGGGCCCAAACCGAACGGCGAGCTGCCGCTCGAGCAGGAAGCGCTCCTGCGCGAAATCGCTCTCTGGAACTTCGTCAACGGCGAGGCGATTTACCGGGTCCGCCCGTGGCGGATCCCGTGCGAAGGGGATGTCTGGTTCACCGCAGCGGAAGAGGGCGATGCGGTCTACGCCTTTGTAGAAGGCGACAGCCCTTGGCCGCTTGGCGAACGCAGAGAGCTGTCCCTGTTCTCGATACGGGCTGGGGAGCAGGCCACCGTGCAAATACTGGGTCAGGCGGACGACCTGGTCGCCGCCGACGGCCCTGCCGTCGAGTGGGGCCAGGAAGAGGACCGACTGCAGATCAGCGTAGCCCGAATGCAAAGACTCTACAACAACCGTCGCTGGCCGAATCCCGTCGTCCTCAAGATCACGAGCGCGAACGTCGGGCTGGTACCGCCGACCGTGATCACGGGAGAGGCGGTTACCGATACAGCTTCATCGAGCTGCCTGTTCCAGGCTCGCCTGGCCGACCTCGGGGAGGGCGACGCCGTCGAGACCGGTTTTCAGTACCGGCTGAGAAAGCTGTTGACCGAAGCGTCCGACGAGTGGCGGGAGACCGATTGCGAGAGCCTGCGGTCGACTGGCGAGTATTCTATCGGAATTGGCCAACTGGAACCGGGAGCCACTTACGAGTTTCGAGCGGTGGCTCACAATCGCTCGGTCACCGTGTATGGGGACAACGTGACCTTCCGGGTGCCCGCCCCGCCAACTGGCGATGCGGCTCGATGATCACCTTCAGGCTCGTGAACCCAGCAGCAGCCGGCGCATGATACCCAGCATCCTCAGTTGTCGAATTACGACCGGGGCAGATTTCCAGTTCCGGCTGAACCGCAGCATGGCTTGTCCCCATCGCTTACATAGCAACGAGCCATTGGGTCCCCACTTTCACATTCCTGCGATCGACCCCCCATCCCTTGGGGGGCGGAGGCCCCGACGGGAGGGGTGAGAGGCAGGTATCGCCGAGGGTGCGGACTCAGCTACCGCTTAATCTGAACAGGAGTTGCGCTCAGATGCCGGTTTTTCTATGGTTCCTGCTCCCTCCCTCCGGTGGCCCAAATAGCCAACCTTTGTTCATGTTTTGTCCGAGTTTGAGGGGTGTTTGAGGGCAAGCCCGTTTCTGGTCATTTCTCTAACGTATTGGGAGAGAAATATTTATCTCATGAACGACGAGCAGAAATACCTCTTCGACCTGAACGGGTACCTGGTGGTGGAGAACGCTCTCACCGCGGAGGAGGTCGCCGCCTGCAACGAGGCCATCGACCGCAACCCGGACCGCCATCGGGAGCGGAGCGGCGAGCAGTTGCTTTCCGCTGGCTCGGAGGCCCTGAGCGGCGAGCAGGGCCGCGGCGACCTGGGGGGGATGCTCACCTGGCCTCATCCCTGGTGCGAGCCCTTCAGGAGTCTTCTCGCCCACCCTGTGATCCTGCCCAGGTTGATCGAGCTCCTGGGAGAGGGCTGCCGCCTCGACCATCTCTACGGCATCGTCATGCGCAAGGGCACAGAGGGTCACGTCCTCCACGGCGCGGGCACCTCCAATGATCTCACGCACTTCTATCGGTTCCACAACGGTCACATGCGCTGCGGGCTCACCGTCGTCTCCTGGATTCTCACCGACTGCGGACCGGGCGACGGCGGCTTTGCCTGCATACCGGGAAGCCACAAATCCAACTTTCCGGCGCCGCGGGATGTCGTGCGCCTGGAGAAAAATATCGGCGTGGTTCGCCAGGTGGAGGCGAAGGCCGGCTCGGTGGTCATCTTCACCGAGGCCCTCACCCACGGCACCTTGCCGTGGAAGGCCGACCACCAGCGTCGGTCCATCCTCTACAAGTACTCGCCCGGGCCACTCTCCTACGCCAGAGCCTACCTCCCGGACGGCATTGAGGCGGTGCTGGCGGAACTCACGCCTGCCCAGCGGGCGCTCCTGGAGCCACCGTACCGACCGGGCCGGCCGCAAGCGGAGGCTTAGCGGCTATTGCGCTCTTGACGCCGCCAGGGCCGGGTGACCGAATCCGGTAGTTGCACCGACGCGCCCTACGGAAGACCGGGAGGGCCAGCGGAGTTGCTGTCCGGCCTCGACGACGACGGCGCTCCCAGCGAGGCCTCAGCGCCAAGGTGGGGCCGACATGTACGTAGAGCAAGGTGCGCACGACGATGTTCAACAGTCGCTGACGCGACCACTCCTCATCTGCCGTTCACCTGTGTGGGCAGAGGCGAATTGCCCCGGCCGATTCATACCCTTTTATTCCTTTGCTCACAGCTGTGGATGCGGGATGGCTCGGCACGTCAGCAGACCGCGCTCAAAGACGCAAGCGAAGGAGACCTGATACATGTCTGCTGAAAACGGCCAATCCCGGACCCTGTACGAACGCGCGCTGAAGATCATACCCGGCGGGGTCAATAGCCCGGTCCGCGCCTTCAAGGCCGTCGGTGGTGATCCCCTCTTCATCCGTTCCGCCGAGGGGGCTTTCGTCACCGCTGCCGACGGCGACGAATACGTCGACTACGTCGGCTCCTGGGGGCCGATGATCCTCGGCCATCGGCCGGCGATGGTCACCGAGGCGCTGACCGCGGTGCTCGAGCGCGGTACCAGCTTCGGAGCTCCCACCGATCTCGAGGTCGAGATGGCCGAGCTCATCGTCGAGGTCGTTCCCTCCGTCGACATGGTGCGTATGGTCAATTCAGGAACCGAGGCCGCCATGACGGCGATCCGCCTGGCTCGCGGCTTCACCGGCAGGGACTACGTCGTCAAGTTCAACGGCTGCTACCACGGCCATTCCGATAGTCTGCTGGTGGCCGCCGGTAGCGGCGTGGCCACCTTTGGCATCGCCGGCAGTCCGGGCGTCCCCGACGACATTGCGCGGTTCACCGCCAGCATCGAGTTCAACGACCTCGACATCCTCGGGCAGACCGTCGACCGCATCGGGGCCGACAAGATCGCCGCCATCATTCTCGAGCCCGTCGCCGGAAATATGGGATTGGTGCTGCCGCGGCCGGACTACCTGAAAGGGGTCCGCGACCTCTGCACCCGGAAGGACATTCTGCTCATCTTCGACGAGGTGATGACGGGCTTCCGCGTCGCCCTGGGCGGCGCCCAGGAGCGCTTCGACGTCACCCCCGATCTCAGCACGTTCTCCAAGGTCATCGGCGGCGGCCTGCCGGTGGGCGCCTTCGGCGGGCGGCGAGACATCATGAAAGAGCTCGCCCCCAGCGGCCCGGTGTATCAGGCGGGCACGCTCTCGGGCAATCCGCTGGCCATGACCGCCGGGCTGGCGACGCTGCGCCACCTGCGCGACGAGAATCCCTACCCGCGGCTGGAGGAGCTCGGCCAGCGCTGGGCCGCGGGTATGAACGGCGCCGCGCAACAGGCCGGGATCGACCTGGTGACCGCCACCTGCGGCTCCATGGTCGGCATGTTCTTCACCTCCTCGCCGGTGCACAACTACACCGACGTTCAGAGCTCGGATGTCGATTTCTTCCAGCGCTACTTCAGGGGGATGCTGGAGGAGGGCATCTACCTGGCTCCCTCCGCCTTCGAGACCGGCTTCATCTCGTCGGCGCACACCGAGAAAATCATCGATCGCACCACAGCGGCCGCGGCGCGCGTTCTGCAGCGCCTGGCGTAGAAATCCCGGCCTGGGAGCGGACGCCGACGCCACCGGGCGCCGAGCCGAGGCCATCCGAGTGAGAGCATGGACTCGATCCTCGACTACCTCGAACGACTCGTGGCCTACGACTACTTCGACTACGTCGTGGGCGGGGTCCTAGTTCTGGCATGGTGGGTGGTGAGCAAGACGCGTTACACCATGCGCCGGCTGAGAGGAGACTCCCCCCTTCCCGAGGAGGAGGAGAGAATCTCGGAGGAGCGTCCCCGACGTCGGATTCCGCTGTCATGAACCAGGATCTCATCGCCCAGCGCTGCGAGGATATGGAGGAGGAGGAGCTCGTGCGCGCAGCCACCGTCGAGCGTGAGGAGAACACGGTTGAGTTCCACGAGGCCGCTCTGCGCGAGCTCGACAGGCGGGGTACTCCTCTGGCTGTACGCCTGGACCGGGCAAAGGTGCGTCGCAACGACGGAGAGGATCAATCGTTCCCCATCCGAGAGGCGATCGCTCACTTGAAAATCGACCTCGCGCCCTGGGACGCCCTGCTGTTTACCAGCTGCCTGGGAGACACCCTCGTCCTGCAGAAGGAGCCTCGACTCTGGGTCGTCCATCACTACGAAGGCGACGCCTACGGCGGATCTTTTCTCCTTGAAAGCGCCGAACGCGCCCGCGGGGTTCTCTCCCTCTTCCTGCATCTGCAGAACTGGATCGACTCCGCCGGCCAGCTCCATCACCTCGACAACTGGGAGCCCCTGATCGACTCCGACTCGCGCGAGCTCCTGCAGACGATCTGCACCGACCTGGATGGAGAGGGCATTCCCTATATCCTTCAGGTCCCCCGCTTCGCACCCGATGACGCGAAGAGTATGACGCTTCTGGTCTCCCCCGAAGATATCGACGCAGCCAACGACCTCACCGACGAGACCGAGGAGGCGGTAGAGGATCTGTACCTGCAGGCCGAAGAGCTGGCCGAGACGGGAAATCGCCACCAGGAGCTGGAGGTCTACGACATCCTCGCCGGGACGGACCCGGAGAACGCGGCGGTGCATTACAACCGCGGCAGCGTGCTACTGGAGCTTCAGCGCTGGGAGCAGGCGGCGGATTCGCTGGTTGAGGCGGTGGCCCTGGGACTCAAGTCGGCGGAAGCGAATCTGGAGTTGAATCCGCGGAAGGGATCGAGGGGACCGGGAGGGATGATGGGGATGTATGCCCTGCTGCTCAGAAAGGTGACGTCAGCGGCTCGGGAGGAAGAGACGCCAGCGCCGCGCCCTCGCTATCCCGATCACATCGACGATGCCGACATCTTCCTTCAGCGCCTCCTCGAGAGGCTGCCCGGCAACCTGAAGATCCTCCACTGTCTGGCCTCGATCGCCCGCCTGCGGAACGACGCCGGCACGGCCGAGGCGCACTACCGCCGGATCCTCGAAATCGACCCAGACGACCAGACCGCCTACTTCAACCTAGGGTACCTCCACTCCGAAAGGGGCAGTGGCGCTAGCTAGAGCTGGGTGCCCGCAGGTATGCTACTCAGGAGAGAATTACGAAGTGTTTTCGACTCGGGCGCATGAGCCTCCGAAGGAGTCAGACAAACCGCAGAGCGCCCGGCACCAGGTCAAGGAGAAATCATGGCCATCAATCAGTCCGTGTGTTTCGGCTGCTTCGCCCGCGGCGGTCTCTCCGCCGAGGAGGTCATCGCCGAGGCTGCCAGGATCGGCTACAAGTCAGTGGAGATGCTGCCCAGGGAGCACTGGCAGACGGTGCGCGACCACGGCATGCGCGTCGCCGTCGTCGTCGGCCACAACTCGCTCCCCGACGGCCTCAACAAACGGGAGAACCACGACCGCATCGAGGATGAGCTTCTGGCCAACATCGAGCTGGCCGCGGCCGAGGACATCTCGGGGCTCATCTGCTTCTCGGGAAACCGCGAAGGCAAGTCGGAGGAGGAGGGAAGGGACAACACCATCGAGGGGCTGAAACGCGTCGCCGGCGTCGCCGAGGAGAAGGGCGTCAACCTTTGTATGGAGCTTCTCAACAGCAAGGTCAACCACCCCGATTACCAGTGCGACCTCACGCCCTGGGGGGTGGAGGTGTGCAAGGGCGTCGACTCGCCGCGAGTCAAGCTGCTCTACGACATCTACCACATGCAGATCATGGAGGGCGACCTCATCCGCACGATCCGGGAAAACATCGACTACATCTCCCACTTCCACACTGCGGGCAATCCCGACAGGAACGACCTGGACGTAGAACAGGAGATCTACTACCCCCCGGTCATGAGGGCCATCGCCGAAACCGGTTACGACCTGTATGTCGGCCACGAATTCAGCCCCAAGGGAGATCCCCTGGCGGCCATGAAGGCGGCGTTTCACACGTGCAACTCATAGGAATTGTCTTTCTGCGGCAACCGTGCTTGCTTGTATGGTCTGGTCTGACTAGGCTACATATGAACAGAAGGAAAAACACCACCCATGACTCGCGCCAGAAGCAGTATGACATCCCCGTCATCGACGCCTGAGGAAGACTTCATTTTCCCAACGGGCGGCGCTCTGGGCGCCGAAGTCCGGGGCGTCGATCTGTCGCTGCCTCTCTCCGAGTCGGAAGTGGCGACGATCCGCCGCGCCCTCCTCGACCACTTCGTCCTCCTGTTTCCGGGTCAGCGGATCACCGATGAGGAACTCGTCCGCTTCACCTCCTATTTCGGCCGGCCCGTCGAGCATGTGCGCCAGCAGCGCGACCGCCCCGTCAAGGAGATCTTCTTCATCTCCAATGTGAGAGAGAACGGCGAGCTCATCGGAGCTCTCGGCAACGAGGAGGTGAGTTTCCACTCCGACCTCTCCTACCTGCCCCGGCCGGGCACCCTCTCCCTGCTCTACGCCGTGGAAGTCCCCAGTTCCGGAGGCGACACCCACTGGTGCAACTGCAGCGCCGCGTACGAGGCGCTCGGCGCAGCCGCCAAGGACGAGCTCAAGGGCTTGCGCGCCCTCCACCGGCACTATGTGGACAGCCAGAACCCTCTCGAGCCGGTGACGCATCCCGTCGTCTGCACCCATCCCGATAGCGGTCGTCGGGCACTGTACGTGGGGCCCCACCTGACCAAGAGCATTGTCGGCATGCCGTCCACCGACAGCGACGCGCTTCTCCAACGGCTCTACGACCATCTCTCTCAGCCCCGGTTCATCTGGACCCACAGCTGGTGTTTGGGTGATCTGATCATGTGGGACAACCGCCCCACCATGCACCGCCGAGACGCCTTCCCCGATACCGAGCGACGGGTCATGAAGCGCACCCAGGTTTTCAACGACGAGGTACCTTTTGAGTGATGTGAAGCCGTACCTGGACTCTACCGCTGTCGCCGGCGACGGTCCCGAGCTCCACCGCCGCATGGAGCGGGACGGATACCTGCTCATCCGGCGACTCCTCCCCACCGACGTCCTCGAGGCCCTGCGCCTCGACTGCCTTCGCATCGCCCGCGACGGCGGCTGGGTAGACCGCGACGCCCCGCTCGAGAATGCCCTGCCCGACCAGAGCGGCTTCTGCGTGGAACCGGAACCGGACTACATGGAAGTGTACAGCCGCATGTACGCCCTGCAGCAGTTTCACGCCATCCAACACCGGCCGGAGCTTCTCGGTCTGCTGGAGCGCATGTGCGGCGCGGACGTCATGCCCCACGCCCGTATCATCGGCCGCACTATTTTTCCCGACAGGGAGACCTTCACTACACCCGCCCACCAGGACTTCATCCCCATTCAGGGAACACCGGATACCTACACGGCCTGGTTCCCGCTCCACGACCTGTCCGCCGATCTAGGTGGCCTGGAGATCTCCGCCGGCTCGCACACCTCAGGAGTCTACGATTTCCGTCCCGCACTCGGCGCCGGGGGTATGGAAATCGTCGACCCCCTGAACGGCACCTGGGTTGGCGGCACCTTCGAGCAAGGGGATGTCCTGTTTTTTCACAGCATGTGCGCCCACAGGGGGGCGCCCAATCGAGGGCCCTCGCTGCGTATGTCCATAGACGCCCGTTATCAGCGTGTTTCCGATCCCGTCGGCGCCAGCAGCTTCCTGCCGCACGCCCAACTCGTAACCTGGGAGCAGATCTACAGCGGCTGGGAGTCAACCGACTGCCAGTATTACTGGCGCCAGTGGGACCTCGACTTCAGCGAACACGACACCAGCTATCACGAAAGGCGCGACCAGCTCGCCTTCGAGATGGCCGCGACCGGGGACGAGCGCGCCCGCTCCACGCTGCAGCGCATCGTCGCCAGGGACCTAGATGCCGCCAAGCGCGAGAGAGCCTCCGAGCTCCTTGCGAGCATGGAGAGGGTTGCCTGAATGAAGCTGTCTGAAAAAGTCGTGCTCATTACCGGCGGCGGCTCGGGTGTCGGCGCCGCCATTGCCCGCGTCTGCGCCCGCGAGGGCGCCCGCGTCGTCGTCATCGGCAGAGACGAGGTCAAGCTGAAGGCGGTCTGTGACAGCATAGGCCCTGCCGCCACCTGCTTTGCCGCTGACGTCACCGACAGGCCGCGGGTGAAAGAGGTGGTGGACGGAGTCATCGCCGATCGCGGCCGCATCGATATCCTCGTCAACAACGCCGGTGTCAACGTCGTCGATCGCGCCCTGGCGAAGCTGACACCCGAAAACTGGGACTTCCAGATGGACATCAACGTCACCGGGTCGTTCAACCTCATCCACGCTGTCCTGCCCCATATGCGTCAGCGCCGGGAAGGGACCATCATCAGCATCTCGTCGCTGGCCGGCACCCAGCCCAGCGTCCTGGCGGGGACGGCCTACAGCGCCTCCAAGCACGGCATGTCGGTGTTGACGAAAATGGTGGACCTGGAGGAATCGGTTAACGGCATCCGCGCCACCGTCATCTCACCGGGGGAGATCAACACCCCCATCCTCGACCAGCGCCCGGTGAAGGTGAGTGACGAGCACAAGGCTCGCATCCTGCAGCCGGAGGACATCGGCGAGGCTGTCCTCTACGTCGGCTCCCTCCCCCCTCGCGTCTGCATACCGGAGATGCTCATCAAGCCGCTGGGCCAGACCGACTGATCGGTCTCCCCCCACCTACACAGACTGACTCGCCATGCGAGAGCTCCTGACCGACATCTTCCACTGGCGCGCCGAGCACCCGGATATCCACGTGGTCGTCGATTCCTACTACGTGGCCGGCCTCGAGCCCGCCTGCCTGATAGACCCCCTCGAACCCGTGGAGGGGTTGGCCTGGTTCGACGGTCGCGAGCCTCCGCGACACGTCTACCTCACCAACCGCCTGCACGAGCGGCACTGCCGGGCCTTCGTCGACGCCTTCGGGTGCGCTGTCTGGTGCCACCGGTCGGGGCTTCACGAGTTCGCCGACAGCGAGCTGGAGGTAAGGCCCTACGAGCACGGTGACGAGCTGCCGGGCGGCATCCGGGCCCTCGAGGTGGCCGCCATCTGCCCGGAGGAGACGGCGCTGCACATTCCGCTGGTGGGTGGTCTGCTCTCCATCGGCGACGCCATCATGCGCGATAGCGCCAACAACCTAGGCTTCGTCCCCGACTACCTGATCGGCGACGATCCGCCAGCCATCAAGCGCGGTATCCGCGACGCTCTTCTGCGCCTGTGCGCAGAACAGGTCTTCGACCACCTGCTGCTGGCCCATGGTGAGCCAATCATCGGCGACGGCAAGGAGATTCTGCGACGATTCCTGGAGGGGCTGGGCGACCTTTGACCCTCGAACCGGCATGAGGCAACTGCGCGGCAAGCCACTCACCGACTTCCTCAAGCGGTCGAGCCGGCCGGACAGGGAGCTCGTCTTCGTCCTGCAGGACGTAGAGGATCCCGTCAACGTCGGCTCCGCCTTCCGCATCGCTGACGCCTGTGGAGTCCGACAGCTGGTGCTCACCGGTATCAGCGCGCGTCCCCCGCATCCCCTCATCAAGAAGGTCGGCCGCGGGCGAGACCGCCGGGTCCAGTGGCGCTATGTCGAGCGCGCCACCGATGCTCTGGATGAGTACAGGTCGGATGGATACGGAATCTGTGCCCTGGAGATCACCGCTGAGTCCGTGCCCTACTGGAGGGCGGAGTTCCCACTCAGAACCTGCCTCGTCGTCGGCCACGAGGACCACGGCGTCACCAACCGCACCCTGGCAGCCTGTGACATGGCCGTCTTCATTCCCATGTACGGGAAGGGGGCCTCCATGAACGTCCACGTCTCGCTCGGGATCGCCGCCTACCACATCCTCCTGCACGATCACCCGGGGCCCGACCAGAGCCGGTGACGGCATCCCCCCGCAACTCATCCCACACTGAGGAATTCTCCATGGCTAAGCACATTCTGTTGGTAACCATCGACTCCCTGCGAGCCGATTTCGTCCACTGCTACGGCAGTCGTGAGATCCGGACCCCGAATCTGGACGCCTTTGCGGCCTCGGGTGTGCGTTTCGGTCACCACCTGTCCAGCCTGGCCACGACGCTGCCCTCGCACTGCAGCCTGCTGACAGGCTGCCTGCCGTCCGTGCACGGGATCAACTGGAACGGAGTGGAAACGCCCCGCCGGCGTCTGACCCTGGCCGAGATCGCCGCCGCCGAAGGCTATGCCACCACCGCCATCACCAGCTGGGGCGGATTCCAGAAGCAGCAGGTCTACGGATTTCAGCAGGCCCACAGCGAGGGGGGCGCCGGCGGTGATGAGAACCGGGGCGACGAGACCATCCTGCGGGTCGAGGCCTGGCTCGAAAGCGTCGACAGCGGGCGCCCTCAACTCCTCTGGGTCCACTTCATAGATCCGCATACACCCGACAACTGTCCCGAGCCCTTCCCCCGCACTTATGTGGGAGAGGTGGAGTTCGTCGATACCGTGGTGGGCCGCCTGCTAGACGGTTGGGACGCCAGGCTTGGCGCCGAGAGCTCTTTCGTCGCCATCACCGCCGATCACGGCGAACACCTCGACGACCACGGCGTCGAGCGCGGTCACGGCACCCTGTGGATCACCAACGCCTGGATCCCCCTCCTGTTCCGCTGCCCGGGCGCCATCGAGCCGGGATCCGACGTCGGTGAGCTGACGCGGCAGATCGACGTCCTCCCCACGATCCTCAACTACTGCCGTCTGCCCATGCCCTACAACGTTCAGGGCATGTCGCTGCGCGGGCTGATAGAGGGGAAGGATGCGGACATGCGGCTCGTGCACCAGGGGCAGGCCGTACGCGGGGAGACCGATACGACCACGGTGCGGACCGAGGAGCACGCCTTCTTCTTCGGCGACAACCGCAATCTCGTCCACGCCTTCGATCGCCGCTCCGATCCGCGAGAGCAGGAGGATCTATGGGCGACCGACGGCCGCGCCCGGCAATCGGTCGAGCATTCGCTGCGGGATGGGAGAGAAAAATGAGCGCGACCCGGAACGAGAACCCTCCTACCTCTCTTCGCGCCGGCGATGCGGTCTCAACCCCGCGCTACTGCGCCGCCGACGTGCGCGCCTGTCTGGGGTGGAGCAGCCGCGAGCAGTGCCAACACTTTAGTGCAAGGCTCGAAGGCCTTGATACACGGCTCTGGCTGGGCTAGCAGTAGTGTCGGTAGCGACCGGCCATGTCGGCCGCTCGGCTGAGTGATGATCCGCATGCTGGCGAGAGGCTACGCCAGGTCGCCCTCGTCGCGCAGGGCCTGGATCGTCCGGCGGAAG
>PBRM01000275.1 GCA_002725915.1 Gemmatimonadota bacterium | reverse complement strand
GATCGCGTTCTTCGGCTCCGTGAGGATCCGCAACAGATCCTCCTCCGAAAGGGGCTCGAGAGTTGTCAGCACTGGCACTCTGCCGACGAATTCTGGAATGAGCCCGTATCCCAGCAGGTCCTCGGGCTGCACCTCGGGCAGGACGCTCATGGGATCCTGATCGTCGACGACCGCGCTGACACTGCTGACCGTGCCAAAGCCCATCGTCTTCCGTCCCACCCGATGGCTGATCTCCTTTTCCAGGCCCTCGAACGCCCCTCCGCATATGAACAGGATGTTGCCCGTCTCCACCTGGATCATGGGCTGTTCCGGGTGTTTGCGTCCGCCTTTGGGCGGGATGCTGGCGGTCGTACCCTCCAGGATCTTGAGGAGCGCCTGCTGCACGCCTTCACCCGAAACGTCCCGGCTCACCGCCGGGGTGGCACTCTTGCGGGCTACCTTGTCCACTTCGTCCAGGTAGACGATGCCCTTTTCCGCCAGACCCACATCGTAGTCGGCCGCCTGTAGCAGGCCTACCAGGAGATTCTCCACGTCTTCGCCCACGTAGCCCGCCTCCGTGAGAATGGTGGCGTCGGCGATGCAGAAAGGCACCTGCAGCATTTTGGCGAGAGTCTGGGCAAGAAGGGTTTTCCCCGTACCCGTCGGGCCAATGAGAAGAATATTGCTCTTCTGCAGCTCGACGCCCTCCATAGTGACGTTGGAGCGTATGCGTTTGTAGTGGTTGTAGACGGCTACGGAGAGGATCTTCTTCGCCGACTCCTGACCAATAACATATTCGTCGAGGCCCGCTTTGATCTCGGCGGGCTTGGGCGGAACCGTACCCGTCTCCCAGGGCAGTGTCTGCTTTTTGTCCTCAGCCAGGACCTCGTTGCAGAGTTTGACGCACTCGTTGCAGATGTGCACAGATGGACCGGTGATGATCTTGTCCACCTGCGAAGCGGTGCGGCCGCAGAAGGAGCAGCGCGGATCGGACTTTGATGGACGGCGGCGAACCATAAACGATCTCGTCTACTATGATTTGGCTGCCAGTTCAGCAGTTTGGTTCAGCGTCGAGGGCGCGATGATCTCGTCGATCAGACCGTAGTCCTTGGCCGTATCCGCGCTCATGAAGAAATCTCGCTCCGTGTCCCACTGAATACGCTCCAGAGTCTGTCCGGTACAGTCCACCAGGATCTCGTTGATCTGCTGGCGGATCTTTATGATCTCCCGCGCGTGGATCTCCATGTCCGCGGCCTGGCCGCCGATACCACCCATCGGTTGATGGAGAAGCATGCGGGCATTGGGAAGGCTCTGTCGCTTTCCCTTGGCCCCAGCTGCTAGAAGCACGGCGCCCATGCTCGACGCCTGACCAATGCAGATGGTGGCCACATCTGGCGGGATATACTGTATAGTGTCGTACACCGCCATGCCCGCCGTCACCGATCCGCCAGGGGTGTTGATGTAGAGCGAGATGTCGCGCTTCGGATCCTCAGAAGCCAAAAACAGAATCTGAGCGATGATGAGATTGGCCACCGCGTCACCGACCGGAGTGCCGATGAAGACGATGCGCTCTTTGAGCAGTCTGGAGTAGATATCGTACGAGCGCTCCCCTCTGCCGGTCTGCTCTATAACCATGGGTATCAACGACATACTACATCTCCCCAGGACATCTCAAACCGTTTTCTCCTCTATATCCGCGCGCTCCGTAAGGTACTCGAATATCTTCTCGTCTTCCAGCTCCTGGCGCAGGTCGGCCAGTCGTGGTGAGCGCTTCAACTCCTCGATCTTCACGCCCAACTCCTCTGCCCGCGTACCCATGAAAACCTCGAACTCCTCATCGCTCACACCCACGCTCAGTTTCTTTCGCAACGCCTCCATGATGAGATAGCTCTTGAGCCGACGCGCGGCGTCCGACCGCTTCTGCTGGGCCCCTTCGTCGTCGCCGTGGTCGTGGTCGTCGCTGTGGTCGTGCTCGTCACCGTGGTCGTGGTCGTCACCGTGATCGTGACCCGCGTGCCCTCCACGAGTCTCTTCCCGCTCTCGGCTGGCGGCCTCCATGTAGTTATCCAACAAGCTCTCTGGCAACGAGAAGCGGTTGGCCCTGATCAGTCCGTCCATCAGCTCGCCGCGCGCGCTCTGCCGGGAGATGTATTGCCAGCGTCCCTCGATTTGTGAGCGGATGTGAACTCGGAGCTCGTCGAGAGTCTGCAATTGATCGCCTACGTCTTTGGCGAAGTCGTCGTCCAGCTCGGGAAGGGTGCGCTCTCGCACTTCCTTGACTGTCACCTCGAACCGCTCTGTCTTGCCGGCCAGTTCCCGGTTCTCCAGGTCCGACCGATAGGCGAACCGGACCTTGCGGACCTCCCCGGCACTGACGCCCAGCACGGATTCTTCGAACTCCGGGCTGGGAGCGTTTTCCTCTCCAATGAGAAAGTAGCGCTCCTCGAAGCTCTCCCCAACGATGGGAATCCCGGCTTCGTCGATGCGCTGCATATCGGCTATGAGGACGTCTCCCTTTGCCAGCGGACGCTCGGCGGGACGCTCGGTGGCCTGGCGAGCGCGCAGTTCCTTCAGTCGCTCCTCGATCTCCTCGTCGGCCACGTCGTGGGTCAACTTCGTCAGCTTGAGGCCCTCCACTGTCTCCACTTTTACTTCGGGCCAGATATCCATGCTGGCCGTAAAACTCAGAGGCTGACCGGGCTCGTGCTCCAACTTGGTGATCTTTGGCGTCGCCGCCGGCACGAGACCGGCCTCCCGGGCGGCTTCGCTCATCAGAGAGGGCAGCAGATCGCCGATGACGGACTCGCGGATGGACTTCCCGTAGCGAGCTTCGACCATGCGTATGGGAACCTTGCCTTTGCGGAATCCGGGGATCTCCAGCTGCTTCCTGTACTTCTTGGTCGCGGTGGTGACTTCCGCCTCAATCCGCTCGGCGGGGACCTCCACCTCCAGCTCACGCTCCCATTCGCCTGTCTCGGTAACGTTCGTCTTCACGATAGCCTCTTACGGACGCTTGTGGCCCATCCCCCTCGCGCAGCTGGTGATCAGCCCACTCCAGCGCCGCTGTACCTAACAAATGCTGTTTATGGGGAAACGAATACGTGCGAAAGGGGGGACTCGAACCCCCAAGCCCTTTCGGGCACCAGATTCTAAGTCTGGCGCGTATGCCAGTTCCGCCACTTTCGCCGCCTGATCGATCTCCATCGCCGGACCCTGTCTGGCCTCCAGCGATGAAAATTCGAGCCTCAAAGAAATACCAACGCCAGTGACAGACGTTGGTAATATCCCGGGGATATCAATATATAGGTACGCCTAGGGGGGGTCAAGGCACCGTCGGCTAGTTTAGCGGCATCTCCCACGCCTCCATCCGACGGCTGATCTGGTCCCTGAGATCCGCGATCGGCACGCGGTCCTGAGCCATGGAATCACGTTCTCTCACGGTGACCGTCTCGTCCCCCAGGGTCTGTGAGTCCACCGTAATGCAGAACGGGGTACCGACCTCGTCCATGCGCCGGTAGCGACGGCCGATGGCCCCTCTCTCGTCGTAGAACACAGGGTAGTGGGAACGCAGGTCCGCGGTGATCTTGCGGGCCACCTCCGGCATGCCGTCCCGCTTGACGAGGGGGAAAATCCCCGCCTTGAGTGGGGCCACACGGGGGTGAAAACGCATGACGACGCGCTTCTCGCCCTCCACTTCTTCCTCGTGGTAGGCGTCTACCAGGCAGACCATGCAGGCACGGCTCGCCCCCATGGCCGTCTCCACGACGCTGGGAAGGATCTTTTCACGGCTAGCGTCGTCGAAGTACTTCAACGACTTCCCGGAGAGCTTTTCGTGCTGCGTGAGATCGTAGTCGCCGCGATTGTGCACTCCTTCGATCTCCCCCCACCCGAAGGGGAACTCGTATTCGATATCGACCGCGGCCCTGGCGTAGTGGGCGAGCTGCTCGTGTTCGCACCATCTGAGCTTGCGCGTCGGGATGCCGATGGTGGCAAACCACTTCCAGCGCTCCTCTTTCCAGTATTCGTACCACTCATCCTCGGTACCGGGTCTGACGAAGTACTGCATTTCCATCTGTTCGAACTCGCGCGTTCGGAAGAGAAAGTTTCTGGTGTTGATTTCGTTTCGAAAGGCCTTGCCGATCTGGGCGACGCCGAACGGGAGTTTGTGTCGCATGGCCGTCTGGACATTCAGGAAGTTGACGTACGACCCCTGGGCGGTCTCCGGCCGCATGAACACCCGCGAGCCATCCTCTTCGACGGGACCGACGTAGGTTTTGAACATGAGGTTGAAAGCGCGCGGCTCGGTGAGCACCTCCTTATTGCCACACGTCGGACACTGTCCGGCGCTGCGCTGTTCGTCGCTGAGCAGATCCTCGCGGAAACGGGCCTTGCAGCTGCGGCAATCCACCAGCGGATCGGTGAAGTTGTCGACGTGTCCGGAGGCCTCCCAGACACGCGGGTGCATCAGGATGCTGGCGTCGAGGCCCTCAATGTCCTCGCGATAGGTCATGGCGCGCCACCAGGTCTCCTTAATATTGCGCAGCAGCTCGACCCCGAGAGGCCCGTAATCCCAGCAGCCATTGAGGCCGCCGTAGATCTCTGAGCTCTGAAAGATGAACCCCTTGCGCTTACACAGCGATACCGTGTTGTCCATCACGTCCGCCATACTCGTCCCTTTCCAGTCACAAGAAAAATCAGACTATCGGATTGGCTAAGGTTGTTCCCGAAAACCACAAGATGTAGTGCTCCATCTGGTCGGCGTTTGGATGCACACCCTCTTCATCCCCGAAAGCATACAACCCCTTATACGTCGGACCTTCAACCTGTGTGGCCAAACCCAAGTTGGTCTGAAACGCTCGACTCAGACGCAGGATCCAGCGCTGGGGTCACCCCCCGATAAGGGCCGGTCGAATCCAGGAAATCCAGTGATTTGAGGCGGCCGTCCTGGCCGCAGTGATATTCCAGAAAGCCTCGGAGCATACGGCGGATCTCTCCTCCCCTGTTGGGCCTGGCGGGGATCGCCTCCTTCCGGTAAACCTCCAGGCTCTGGAGGCGGGCCAGAAAATGAATGCTTTCCGCCGCCACCAGATATCCTCCCTCGGCCCAGCCTTTGGAGTGGTATCCCCCTTCGACCTCGAGAGCGGCGGCACCTGGGCCTTCTGCCACCCCGCCAACAACCCCGCCTCTTTGGCTGCAGGACCGACACAGCCCGCCGCCCAGGGCGGCGGTGAAGGAGAGCAGACCGCGCGTATCCAGGCTCTGCCGGCAACCGACGCATTCGGTCAGCTCGGGTCGATACCCAAGGGCCTCGGCCAGCCGCACCTGGAAATACCAGAACAAGGGCTCCACCTGCTGCGACGTCACTTCCCCCAGGCCCCGCAGGACACCCTTGAGACAGGCGTAGATCCGCTTGTTGGGTTCCTGATCTATGGTCAGGCGGTCGATCATCTCGCACGCCGCGCTGCCGTAGGACATGAGCTGCAAGTCCCCGAGAAGCGACGGGAACGTCCTCAACAGATCGCAGTCGCTCAGAGTCTGCAGTTCGCGATCGTCCCGCAGGTAGCAGACGGCCTGCAACTCCGTCATCAGCTCCAGGGCCGCGCCGAACTTGCTTTTGGGTTTGCGCGATCCTTTGGCGACTACCTTGAGCCTGCCGAATTCCTCCGTAAAGAAGGTCACGAGCTTGCTGGTCTCGCCCATACGTCGAGTGCGCAGGACGATAGCCCTGGTCTTGGCGATCTGTCTGGGCATCGATCTTCCGGCTGTTCCTCCGCCTCTTACCTGCGAATCAGGTACAGGGACTCTCCAGGTTTGACCATCTCGTATTTCTCGCGGGCCACTCTCTCCACGAAACTGGAGTCGCTGTCCAGCAGGGACAGAACCCGCTTGAGACTGTCGTTCTCGGCCACGAGATCGGCCACGGACTGTTCCAGACGACGCAACTCCTCCCGCCGCTGCGCCAGTTCCATCAAGCCGCTATCCCCCGCTATGAAGATGTAGCTGGCTCCGGCCAGGACGACCAAAGCGAGAACGATCCTCACTCCCCGCCCTCGTCTTGTGTCCCGAGCCAGCGCTGATCCCGCAGCGGTCCGAGTCCGTATGAGTCCCATGACATATGGTTCACAACCCGACGTCAGCGCGACGCCCGCGCGGCGGCAGACGCGGCATCAGCCGCTAGGCTGGACCGGCATCGGGCGCTTGAAGCGCCGAGCTTTCAGCAGATTCACTCAAAAGCGCCCGCAGTCACCACCAGGTCGTCTCGGTGGATCACTTCCAGAGCCGGCCGGCCGAGGATCTGTTCCACTTGAGACAAGTTCCTGCCTCGGATGCGCTCGATTTCCTCGGAAGCGTAACGGCTGAGGCCGCGCGCCACTTCAGCATTGTTGCAGCTCTCAATGCTGACGACATCTCCGGCGCTGAACTCTCCCCGGCAGATCACCACGCCCACGGGCAGCAGGCTCTTGCCCCGCTCCCGGATAGCCCTCTCGGCCCCCCGGTCCACCACTACGCTGCCTCTGGCGGGCGAGGCGTAGCCGATCCAACGCTTGCGACTTCCCAGGCGCTTGCGGGAAGGCGAGAACAACGTCCCCACCTCCTCTCCAGCCAGTATCTGCTTGAGACTGTGCTTGCGGGCGTGGGCGATCACGGTCATCTCTCCGCAGGCCATCAGCAGCCTGGCCGCCGTGAGCTTGGTCGCCATGCCGCCGCTTCCCATCTTGCTGTTGGAGCGCCCGATCACCCTGTCGATGTTCGCGTCATCCGCACCCACTTCGCCGATCACTTCCCCCATAGGGCCGCCGGCTCCGTACTCCGAATACAGTCCTTCCACATCTGAAAGCACCACCAGGAGCTCGGCGTGTACGAGGTTGGCGACGTACGCCGCCAGCATGTCGTTTTCGCCGATCGAGCGCTTCAGCTCCGCCACCGCGACGCTGTCGTTCTCGTTTATTACCGGCACGACTCCGTAAGCGAAGAGCTGTCGGAAGGTGTTCCGGAGATTGACGTAGCGCTGCCTGTTTTCCAGGATGTCCGCCGCCGTCAGCAGCACCTGACCGACGGGCACTTTACGACGCCTGAAGAAGCCCTCATAGGCGCCCATGAGGAGGTTCTGACCCACCGCAGCCGTGGCCTGCAGCTCGGCGATGGAGCGGGGTCGCTGCGCGATCTCGAGCCGACCCATGCCTGCGGCTACCGCTCCAGAGGACACGATGGCCACTTCCGTACCACCCTCCCGCAACTCGACTACGTCGTTGACCAGGCGGCCTATCAAGCGTCCATCGAGCTTGTTGGCGGTGCCGGCGACGCTGCTGCTGCCGATCTTCACGACCACCCGCTTCACGCGCGACATGCGCTCCTGGCGGCTCCCGGCTGGTCTCCTCCCTCTCTGTTTCTTCACGTCCGCGGTCATGGCAGATCGGGCCGGCCCTGCCTCGTGCCCCGGCTCATCGGTCCCCCTCTCCCCCATCGTGTTCGTACTCCCGCACGGGCACTCCCCGATCTTTCAGATAACGCTTCACCTGGGGAATGCTGTATTCCTCAAAGTGGAAGATGGACGCCGCCAGAGCAGCGCTGGCCCTGCCCTCGGTCAACACCTGATAGATATCCTCGGCGCTGCCGCAGCCGCCCGAGGCCACGATGGGAACGTCTACCACTGCTGCCACGGTGTGATTCAACGCCAGGTCGTAGCCGTCTTTGGTGCCGTCGGCATCTATACTGTTCAGCACCAGTTCCCCGGCACCGCGATCTACCAGTTCCTGCACCCAGTCCACGGCGTCCAGCCCCGTCGCTTTGCGACCCCCGTTGACGTAGATCTCCCAGGCCGGATCCTCACCGTTGCCCACCGGGCGCCGGAGGGCGTCGATGGCGGCCACGATGCACTGGCTGCCGAAGCTCTCCGCGCCCTGGCGGATGATGTCGGGATCCGTCACGGCCGCGGAGTTGATGGAAACCTTGTCCGCGCCTCCCTTCAGGATCTCTCTCATATCGTCGTAGGTGCGAATCCCACCGCCCACGGTGAGGGGAATGAACACCTTCTCGGAGACCTCCCGGACCAGATCCATGACGATCGCACGTCCGTCGGAGGAAGCGGTGATGTCGTAGAACACGAGTTCGTCTGCGCCTTCGCGGTCGTAGCGCGTCGCCAGTTCTACCGGGTCGCCGGCATCCTTGTCGGCAGAGAACCGGACACCCCGAACATTGCGCCCCTCCTTGACGTCGAGACAGGGTATGATCCGCTTTGCCAGCATCTGCCGATCTCGCTCAGCTCAAGCGCGCGAAATTGCGCAGCAGCCGCAGTCCTATCTGCTGGCTCTTCTCAGGATGGAACTGAACACCCAAGGCGTTGTCCCGCGCCGCGATGGAGGTGTATTCCTGCCCGTACTCGGTGGTGGCCACCCGGTCCGCGTCGGCGGCGTCGACGTAGTAGGAGTGAACGAAGTAGAAATAGCTCCCCTCTGGGACCCCGTCGAGGATTTCGACACTGCGCTCGATGGCGATCTGGTTCCAACCGATCTGGGGCACTCGTTCAGTGGCGGGAAACTTGACGATTCTGCCCGGAAGCATGCCCAGGCCGCGGTGTTTACCCCCCTCCTCACTCTCATCGAACATCAGCTGCAGGCCCATGCAGATGCCGAGAAACGGTTTGCCTTGCTCTACCCCCTTCAGGATGAGATCGTCCCATCCCCGATCCACGAGGTTGCGCATGGCATCGCCGAAGGCCGCGTCGCCCGGCAGCACGAGATGAGTGGCTCCTTCGGCCTGCTCCGGTCGATCTGTTATGACGGCGTCGAACCCCAGGAACTGGAAGGCCTTTTCGACGCTGCGGAGGTTTCCCATCCCGTAGTCGATGACGGCGATCAATCGTCCCCCAACTCAACTGATCGCTCGGTCGCCGCTTGCACCGCACTGATGAGGGCATCGCGCAAGCCCTTTGCCTCCAGCGCGTGAAGACCGGCGATCGTGGTTCCACCCGGAGAGGTCACCTGGTCGCGCAGGACAACCGGGTGTTGATCTGACTCCAACACCATGCGCGCCGCCCCCATAACCGTCTGAGCCGCTAGCTTGAGCGCCACGTCGCGTGGGAGTCCCACGCGCACACCGCCATCCGACAGGGCTTCGATAATGGTATAGACATAGGCGGGGCCGCTGCCAGAGAGTCCGGTGACAGCGTCCATCTGCGCCTCTTCCACCAGCACGGTCGTCCCCACCTGGTCGAACAGATCGCAAACCATTCGCGCCTGATCCGCATCGGCGTGCCGACCGAGGCACACGGCTGAAGCCGCCGCACCGAGTCGCGCCAGAATCTGAGGCATGACCCGCACCACCGGCACCGGTGAGCCCATTTCCTTCTCGATGCGGGCGGTGCTCACACCTGCCATAATGGAGACCAACACCTGGGAGGGCTGCAGCAGCCGTCCCACGAGCGCCAGAACCTCCGGGGCGCTCTGCGGCTTGACTCCGAGAATAACGATATCCTGATCCGCTACGGCGTCGCGCGTCTCTTGACTGGTGCGGACCCCCAACCGTGCCAGAGGGTCCAAGGCGGCTTCGCGTACATCCACAACCGTGAACTGCGAAGGCCTCGCATTGCCCCGGTCCAGTATACCCGCGACCAGTGCACCACCCATATTGCCGCAACCGACCAGCCCGATTCTGAGCTCTTCGATCATGTCGTTTCGAGATGTTGGGACGTACTGAAAGAAACAGCCGGCGAGGGACGAACTCCCACAAGAACAACGAAAGGCACCTAATGTGGCTATAATAGCGGACGTGTTGAATTCTGTCAACGCACATTGGCAGCCCGTTGCGGGCATTGGCTTCACTCCCGCTCTGGCTACTGGATTGCTCTCGCAGGGCCGGCAGTTCTCGAACCCTGACGCGCTGTAGCGAAGCGGGCGTAAATCCGTCGCCATACGCCGGAATGCATGCATCGGCGGCCGACCGACCGGTAACGGATTTCCGCTCCTCTGCACTGTAGCGCGAAGTCGATGAAATCACACCGCATTTCTGCGTTGCGCTGCGCACATTTTTGAGAGCTGTACAGCGGCACTTTCTGCTTGACGAATCATTCGAATCAATGGTATCTTACAGTTGCTATTGAAGTTGTGATAACTAAACAGCTTGAGAACGAAGACGAGTTGAAAACTGAGGGAGGGAGTTTGGCACTTTGCGCCGGACATAAAGGAGGTGATCACCAAAGCTAGGCCGGCATCCTTCACATAAGTGTCAACCTGAATTTGCAGCCTTGCGGAAAAACTGATCACCTTGGTGCGAACAACGCACGCAAAGGAGAGATAGAATGGCAAAGCGGAAGGCCGCCAAAAAGGTGGCGAAGAAAGCCGCCAAAAAGGCGCCCAAGAAAAAGGTAGCCAAGAAAGCACCAAAGAAGGCGGCCGCCAAGAAGAAGGTAGCTAAGAAAGCACCCAAGAAGAAAGCAGCTAAGAAAGCAGCTAAGAAGGTAGCCAAGAAAGCACCCAAGAAGAAAGCAGCCAAGAAGAAGGCCGCAAAAAAAAAAGCCGGCTAAGAAAGTAAAACGCAAACCCAACCCCTCCTTCATGAGGCCCCTGACGCCTGATGCTTCTCTTGGTGCCATTGTCGGCGACAAGGAGTTGCCCAGAACGCAGGTGGTCAAGAAACTGTGGGCCTATATCAAGAAAAAAGGCCTGCAGGATGCGCAGGACAGGCGTATGATCAACGCCGATAACAAGCTCAAGCCCATCTTCGGCGGCAAGAAGCAGGTTAGCATGTTCGAAATGACCAAGATGGTCAGCAAGCATTTGAAGTAGCTGCGTGGCGGCCGCTGCGTAGCAAGTCTTCTCTTGCCTGCCGTCAGTGACGGGAGGGGTTCCCAGCCTCGGGAGCCCCTCTCTTTTTGTGTCGAGCCCAATCCCACCTATATTTCCAATCCGCGACTATGCCTGCTCCTGGTTCGGGTGTCTGTGTGGTCAGCCGAATCCAACGTAGTGCAATCTCCGGAAGGTGACGCTCATGAATCCCCCTGCGCTCGTCGCCCTCGCTGACGGGTCAGTCTTTGAAGGTCGCTCCGTGGGCAGTACTGGTGATTCCCTGGGTGAGATGGTGTTCAACACCAGTATGACCGGCTACCAGGAGATCCTCACCGATCCGTCCTATGCGGGTCAGATCGTCTCCATGACCTATCCGCACATAGGCAACTACGGGGTCAATCCCGAGGACGACGAATCCAGTCGGCCCCATGTAGTTGCTTTCTTGATGAAGCAGTGCTGCCCCCGGCCCAGCAACCAGCGGGCCACACAGGGTCTCATCGAGTATATGCAACAGCACGGTGTCATCGGGGTGGAAGGCTTCGATACGCGCGAGCTGACGCGACGCGTTCGCATCCACGGCGTCATGAATGCGGCCGTGTCGACAGACGACCTGGATTCGGACAGCCTGGTATCCCGGGCGCGCGAGTGGAGTGGACTGGACGGGGTGGACCTGGTGCGGGACGTGACCTGCGCGGAGCCGTATGAAGTCGGGTCCGGAGAGGCGAGATTCCACGTAGTCGCCTTCGACTTCGGGATAAAGCGCAATATCCTTCGCAGACTGGTGGAGGAGCAGTGCCGGGTAACCGTCGTCCCCGCCACGACCACGGCCGCCGACGCCCTGGCGCTTGAGCCTGACGGCATCTTCCTGTCCAACGGGCCCGGAGACCCACGTCCGCTGCACTATGCCATCGAGACTGCCGCTGCACTTTCCGAGTCGGGCAAACCCATCTTCGGCATCTGCCTGGGCCACGAGATTCTCGGTCTCGCTCTCGGAGCGGAGATTTTCCATCTGAAATTCGGTCACCGGGGCGCTAACCATCCTGTCAAAGAGCACTTGAGCGGACGCGTCCTGATTACCTCCGAGAACCATGGCTGGGGCATCAGCTCCGATCATCTTCCCGATTGCCTGGAGGTCACCCGTGTGAATTTGAACGACGGATGCGTGGAGGGTATGCAGCACCGGGAATTGCCCATCTTCTCCATCCAATGCCACCCCGAGGCATCTCCCGGACCCCACGACAGCTATCACTTGTTCGGGTATTTCGCCGAGCTCATGAAAAGACACGCCGCCTGAGGAGGAACTGATGGGCATCCGCCTGGTCCAGCAGGACATCCTGCGCCAACTCAGCTTTGACATCTTCGCCGCCACCGGTATCCCTGAAGACGACGCCCGCATCGTCAGCGATCACCTGGTGAACAGTCTCCTGGCCGGGCACGACTCTCACGGCGTCTGGTTCGTGCCGGGGTACGCGCGCGCCATGAAAAAGGCATACGTCACCTGGGACGAACGCCAGGTCGTGCGTGAGAACGCCTCCCTCGTCATTATCGACGGCAAGGGCGCCAATGGCATCGTTGCGGTGACGCGCGCCCTCGACCTGGCCGTTGAAAAGGCGCGCAATTCCACCTTTGGTTTCGTGGGTCTCCGCAACGTCAGTCACATCGGGCGCCTGGGGGACTACCCACCGCGTATTGCCCGCGACGGCATGATCGGCATGGTCTGGCTCAACGGTGGCGGCCTCTTCATGGCCCCGCACGGATCTGCCGACCGCCGTTTGCGGCCGGAGCCCATCGCCTTCGCGGCGCCCAGACGCGAAGGCCCCCCTTTCATGCTGGACATGACCATGACGGTTGTCGCCGGTGGCAAGATCGAGCAGAAGATCGTCCGCGGCGAACCCCTGCCCGAAGGCTGGGTGATCGATCAGGAGGGCAACTACGTCACCGACGGCGAGGGCTACCGGGACCAGTCCACCGGTGTACTTCCCCTTGGCGGACTCCAGTTCGGACACAAGGGCCACGGACTTGCCATGATGGTGGAGATGCTGGTGGGACCGCTGTCGCACGCCGGCTGCACCAAGGGGAATCGGGGCGGCAACGGCATCATGGTCCTGGCCATCGACATAGAGTCCTTCACCGATCTGGACACCTACGTCGAAGAGGTGGAGGGTCTGGCCTCGTGGGTCTGCTCCGCTCGCCCCCTCCCTGGCGTCAATAAGGTGTACGCCCCGGGAGAAATCGAAGAGGAGACGCGGCAGCGTCGACTGGTCGAGGGTATCGAGATCCCCGAAGCCACGTGGCAGCAGATCGGCGAAGTGGCCTCCGAATTGGGGGTGGCGCTGCCAGCAGTAGAGAGTCCTTATTAACGATCTCGTCTACGCCTTCTTGTACCCGGCTGGATCCAGGATCTCACCACCGTTGAGTCAGTCGCCCCGATGAGCGCCGGCGGTGAGCGCCCGCAACCAGACGAAGACCGGAGCCATGGTGCGGCAGTACTCGAAACAGGTCTCTACCAGGCCCTCGTCGTTCAGGACCTCGGGATCGACAACGGGAGATGAGGCGAACAGGGCGTTGAAGCGCAGCAGGCGCGCTCGTCGATGGCTTTTGTCGTAACCGGGCGGGACTCGCTTGTAGTGCTCGACTCCCACCTCGCACAACCCGGATTCAGTGATTGCGGAGATCGCCTGCTGCAGCTTGTCGCCCAGCTCCTCATCGACGACGGCGTCTCGATATCGCTGCAACAGCGATCTCGGAAACTCGTGCATGCCGGCGAACACGGCGCCCCCCTCCGAGTCCAAGCGGAAGTAGAAGGCCGGATTCTCCGTCTTGCTTCCCCCCTCTCCCTGCCGGAACACGATGCCCAGATGGGTCTTGTAGGGCGTCTTGTCCTTGCTGAAGCGCACGTCTCTGTATATGCGCTTGATGGAGCCCCGACCGTTGGTCCGGGTGTCGTACTCGATGCCGCTGGAGATCTCCTTGAGGCGCTCTCCCAGGGCGACGGTGAATGCCTGGGCCGGCTGCAGGATAAACTCGCTGTAGTCCTGCCGGTGTCCTTCGAACCAGTCCCTGCGATTGTTGGCCCACAGCTCCTTGAAAAAAGACAGGGCGCCCGGCGGAAACCCATCGAATTGGCGCACCGCTACATCGACACTCCCAGCAGCCCTCGGGTCACCTGAAAATCCGTATTGTCCAGCGTCGATGCGCGCGGTCTGTATTGTCGGGAGGCGACGTCGAGGAGGAGTTGCAATAGCCGGCCCGCCCCTGCCGTTTCAGCGCTTGACGGCTCTCCGGACTCCACCCCGAATTCCACTGCACAATCCAGGTCCTGGCCGTATAACGCCCCTACTGCCCTGTCGTCGGTGACCTGGAGCAGGGGTAGCATGGGGTGGCCCTGCCGCGGGTGGTCTCCGACGCTGCACAGCAGAATCTCGACGCCTGTAGCCGCCATGCCCGTGAGTGTCTCGACCCAGTGGTCGGTGATCGATTCCATGACGTAGAATCCGTGCGCCTCGAAACGCTGACCGTAGGCCAGATCTGCCGCCATCTCGCTTCCGGCGCCTGCCCCCAACAGGGGCTCGACGAAGGCGGAGTGTCGGGTGAGCTCGGTCGCCTCCGCTACCACCACCGAGCCACCGGCACCCACCACCCACTGCGTCAGTCGAGCGAAACTCGCCGCCATCTCCCGACTTGGCTCGCCGGCGCTGAGGAGTCCGACCTGCAGGCACTCCAGGCCCACCCTCTCCTGCTCGATCTGCTCACCGGCACTCAGCTTGTGGCGAAACCACGTCTCCACCCCGTCGAGGGTTCGGTCGATACCGCCGTTCATCTGAACGCTCGCCCACCCAAAGCGCTCCGCGTCGATACCGAGTTCCTCCAGCTGACCGCGGAGATAGTCGTTGTGAGTCTTCTCACACCCGTGCTCCAGCAGCAGTCCCTCCTTTACCAGCGGGTGCGTCAGGTAACCGAGCATGGTGCGAGTGAAGAGCTGCTCCGTGAATCCTCCCGAAACGCCACATCCCTCCGTGTGCGGCAGGGCGACGAAACGGGAAATGCCTTTGTCCCGGCCGAGTCCAATCTGGTTGAGGCGGGCGGCAGCCATGCGGGCGACCTGGCCCGAGCACAGGCTGGTGGGCAGGATCAGACCCACCTGGTCGGTAGCGAGCCCACTGTGCACGCGGATGGCGTCAAAGCGCACGTCCGCGGCGGAATCAGCGGTCTGGATCTGCTTGCCCACGCCACCCGGCGCCGCCGCCTCCAGCAGTCCCCCCAGCTCGGTTCCGTTCACCTGTCGCCAGTCGCGCCACAACGACACCTGCGAGTGCCCGGCTTCCTCCCCGCGCGAACGCGCGCCCGAGGCGACGTCCAGCGTCAGATCGACCAGGCGCTTCCCGAGTTCTTCCATGGGGGTGCCGTCCTGATAGGCACCGGCGTTGACATCCATATCCCGTGCCAGCAACTCGTAGCGGCTCGTCGTGGTGACGATCTTGATGGTGGGGACAAAGGGGAAATTGGTGACCGATCCGTTGCCGGTGACGAAGAAGATGACGTTGCTGCCCGACGCCACCTGGCCGGCGATGCTCTCCAGGTCGTTGCCCGGGCTATCCATGAAGTAATACCCGGGATGTTTCATCGGCTCGCCGTAGTCGATGACGTAGTCGAGCCGCACCTCGGGGTGGCGTTTCATGGCCGCCCCGATCGATTTGAGCACGATGTTGTAGAGTCCGCGGAACTTGTTGCCGCCAGACGGGTTTCCCTCCGCCGAGGCGCCGTGCCAGGAGACCCGTTCCTTGAAGCGCTCCACCATATGGAGGAACTTCCGCGCCGTTTCCACGTCCCTCACGTTCTGCAGCACATAGGGCTCGGCGCCGATCAGCTCATCGGTCTCGGCCAGGTTCGCCGCGCCACCTTGCCGAATGACTTCCCGCGCCGCCCACGCGGCCAGCGGATTCCCGGAGATGCCGGAAAAGGCGTCGGAGCCACCGCACTGCAGAGCCAGCTTTAGCTCTGCTGCCGGCTGCTGTGTGCGCCGCGTCTCGAGCTCCTCCTGCGCCAGCCACTCCCGCAGCAGGCTCTCGCCGGCGTCCAGACTCTCCTCGAAGGCGCCGCCGATAGAGCTGAAGCGATGGCGCACGCTGTCGAGGGGATAGTCGTGCGAACGCAGGTAATCCTCCAGCATCCGGTTGGTGATGGCTTCCGTACCGTAGTCAGCGGCCAGTAAACCCCCTACATTCGGATGCACAGCAAAGCCGGCGAGCGTGCGCAGCACGAAATCGCGATTGTTGGGGGAGTCGCTCCCCGCGCCTTCCGTATGGGAGACCGCCACCACGCCGTCCACGGCAGGGCAGCGCTCCGCCGACTCCCGCATCCTGTCCGCCAGCAGACGGGCGAAGCTCGCCGTCTGCGACGTGGTGCCCAGAACGACGAGGTAGTTGCGCGTGCCCGTCCCCCTGACACCCCGGTCGAAACCGTCGAAGGTGCGGATCTCCGTCGATCGCTCGACCTGCTCGCGCGGCTCGAAGCGAGCCTCGTCCACGACATGGGCCTCGATGTGGTCCTGAAAGTTGGCCGCATCCGGCAGCGAGAAATCGATACTGCGGCCGCGCAGGGCCGTCAGCATGGGCTCGTTGCAGATGTAGCTGCCCGGGTCGATGTCTCTGATAGCTCTGCCGAAGGGCAGGCCCCACGACAGCAGCTCCTGTCCGCTGGCGATGGCCTCGATGGCGAATCGATGCCCCTCCATTACGGTGCGGTCAAGCTTGAAGCTGGAGTCCCCGCAATCGATCTGCGTACCTCTCTCAAGGCGGCGCGTGGCTATAGCCACGTTGTCCGTGTCAGCTCGGGGGAGCCGCCCGACGTCGTCAAATCTTCTCTCTGCCACTTCTCAGAATAGCCTGAAGTTGTCGGCCGATAGTTGCCGCGACTGATGCGCCAGCGCGGCGTCCATCACCTCGATAGCCATGCGCGACTCCAGGGTCACTCCCGCCCGCACTCCCACGCAGGGATCGTGACGTCCCTTCTGCAGCTTGAATTCGATCTCCTCGAGATCCTTGCGCACCGACTGCTGAGGCAGGAGGATGCTGGCTGTCGGTTTGAATCCGACCCGAAACACCAGGGGCATACCGGTGGTCACGCCGCCGAGGAGCCCCCCGTGGTGATTGCCCTGGTATCCCGGCCGGCGGATGGCGTCGTTGTTCTCACTGCCCCGACGGCCGACCACCTCCCCACCCGAGCCCAGCTCGCACGACTGCACGGCGTGGAGTCCCCCCAGCACTCCCATGAGACGCAGCTTGAGACTGTGGTATAGCGGTTCTCCAATTAGCGGCGGCACATTGACCCCCACTACTTCCACAGCCGCTCCGATCGAGTCCCCCTGTTTGCGAGTCGAGCCGATCAGCTCGGCTGCGCCCATGCAGAATTCCGCATCCAGAGTGCGGATCTCCCCCGCCGACAGCCGCGACTCCACCGCCTCTATCTGGGTTGCGGTGAGCCATCGGTCGGCGGCGGCGCTGACGAGCTCTTCCAGATGATCGCTGAGGCTGACGGGCGACTTCAGTTCGCCCACCTGGCAGATGGAGGAGAGGAAGGCGGTCCCGAAGTGCTCGCGCAAGTAGATGCGGGCAATGGATCCGCCGATGACGTCGGAAAGCGTGGACCGATAGCTGGACCGCCCTCCACCGCGGGGATCGGCGAAGCCACGGGCCTTGTAGTGCTTGACCAGATCGGTGTGGCCGGGCCGCACATCACCCCTGGCTCCGGCCAGCTGATCGTAGTCGCCGGACCGCTTCGCCTCTGAGAGCACGACCGCGGCGATGGGCTCTCCGGTGGTAAAACCCTCTTCGTATGCCCGAGAAGAGATTTCCTCGTCCCCCAACGCGACGCTGATCTCGGGCCCTTTGAGCATTTCGTGGTCCTCGGAATACACTCCCGAGAGCAGCACCACCTTGTCCCCTTCCCGTCGCGGCGTGCCCAGCTTGCTGCTGCCGGGACGGCGCCGATCGAGATACTGCTGCACCGATACCCGTGACAGCTTCAGACCGGGAGGGCACCCGAATACGATCGTCGTGACCGCTGGCCCGTGCGATTCACCGGCACCGGCTACCGAAAACAGAGATCCACCCAGTATTTCCACCAGCGATTACCTCGTGTCCGATCGGCTCATCCTCAGTGATGGCACAATGTACGCCCCGCCCCATACCCCAGCAATTAACACCCACCCACTCACGCCCCTTGTGATCTGCTGAACGCTAGCGGCGTCGAGTCCCAGAGGTCTCAGCCCGTTGTCCTGAACTTGCTGGCAGTGTAGGTAAGCGTCTGACCCGGTTTCAGCTCGGCCACCTGGGTGTTGGGCGAGAGGAACTTCACCGCCTGCTTCAAGCCCGCAATGTCCGCCGGCTGTCCCATGATGTCGCCGTAGTGACACGGAATAACTACGTCCGGACGGACGAAGCTAGCGGCGCGAGCAGCCTCACGTATCCCCATCGTGTATTGGCCGCCCACCGGGAAGATGGCGATCTGGGGATTGTACATCTGCCCGATGAGCTGCATGTCGCTGAACAGGCAGGTGTCGGCCGAGTCGTAGATGGTGATGCCGTTCCCGAAGGACAGCACGAAGCCGGTCACAGCACTGTCCGGTCTGAAATACTCCCCCTCGGCAGGCGGGCCTTTAACGAGATTGGGCGACATGGACAGGGAGTGGTGGGCCTGGGTCATGGTAATCTCCACGTCCTTCACTTTCACCGTGCCGCCCGGATTCATGGCCAGGGACCTGGTACCCATTTTGAGACCGTGGGCTGCGGCGGTAAGGCACATCTCATAGTTGCCGACAAACTTGGCGCCCGTGCGCTTGCAGATCTCGAAAGCGTCGCCGACGTGGTCGTTGTGCCCGTGAGTGGCGATGACGATATCGGCCCTGCGCACCTGTCTCACCGTCATGCGGGCGGTGGGGTTGTCGTCTAGCCAGGCGTCGAAGTAGATAACCGTGCCCTTCTCGGACTCGAATCGAAAGGATGCGTGCCCGAGAAAGGTGATTTTTACTGTGGCCATTTGCTTTCCCTCCGGTTGGTCGGGTGAGCCTTGCGGGATCGGGAACTGCGGCTGCTTGGACAATTTAGCGATGGCCCGAAAAAGTCGCCACCCGGAACCCTGCCAGACCGCCGATGCGCAAGCTCGCGGCCACTATCGTGAAGCGCATGGGCGTCGAAGCTCTGGAGCTGCTGCAGTCGTCGAAGGTGGACTTGGTGCTCACGGATTGGAGCATGCCGGTCGTCCGCGTCGACGTTTCCTCGGTCATGTGCCTGCAAAGCCCACAGACAATATCCCAGGGGCGCTGGCAAGGCGGGCCCAGTGGGAGGATACCTCACAAAAGTTGAATTCAGCAGCTCAGAAATTAACCGATGAATGAAAATAGGTCTTGAAGGCGGGGTCCTCGCCATTTCTGCGGACCTTCATGGCGCTGCCGGGCACGAAAATCAGGCCTCCCCAGTCGACGGAGAAGGCGTCATTGAAACGGAAGGTGGCCACTGCGTCCGCCTCCTGGCCCAGATTCTTACCCCCCGCGCCGCTGGCCAGAGAGAATTGATGCACTTGCACCCCGACGCGCACGTTCTCCGACGCCCACAGCTCTCCTTTCAGCATGACGTCCACCAAGCCTCTGCGGTCCGTGTCCCTGGGGATATCGGTGAACAGGTCCATGAGACCGTAGTAGCGGTGGTTGGTGGCGAAGAGGGTATCGAAGACCTGGTCGTCGCTGTCTCCGGGGTCGTCGTCGCCGGAGAGCCAGTCAAGGCCCACTTCCACGCGCGGCTTCGTCCAGCCGGTGCCCTTGTAGATCAACCGCCCCGCCGCCATCCACGCCACGATGTCGCCGGTGCCCCGGTCTCCGCCCTGAAAAGCCCCCTCCACCTCGTATCCGAGAATCTGATTGGTGGCGCTGGCAAACTCGCCGGCTGCCCACAGCCCCATGGTGAGGCGCCGCAGCCGGTCGGTGGAGCTCTTGTCGTGCTCGAACAGGGCGTATGGCTCAAAGGTGTGCCCCCGTCGCAGGATGTGGCCGTAAGCCCCCCAGAGATTCAGGTCCCGCTCCCCCCTCTCGCCCAGCTTGGCGTTGAGGACCTCGCCGTAGGATTCGGCACCGTAGCGCAGCTTCACCGCATCGAAGGAGCGTCCCACGTTGCTCCAGCCCTCCGCCCCCACCAGCCGCTCGCTCCCGTAGGAAAGCTCCTGCCGGCCAATGCTGATGCGGACCGGACGGTCGTAGAACTCATCGACGGTGACAAAGGCCTGGTGAAAATCGACGCGGTCTCCTGAGCCATCGAGGGTATTGACCTCTGAGCCGTACAGGCGGGCGTCCTGCACCTCCACCACCACTTTGGTGTGCTCCTCCGGATGGCCCTCCACGCGCAGCCGCGATCTCAACAGCTGCAACACGTCGGCGCGGCCGTTGTTGAAATCCTCGTCGTTCCACTCCAGGCGGGTCCGCACCTGGCCGCCCACGCTGAACCGGGTAGGGTCGCCATCTTCCCGAGGCAGTTCGATCGCCCCTCTCACGGCCTCCAGCTCCTCTCGCAGCAGTCTGAGCTCCGCGGCCAGCTCCTTCGCCTTCAGAGCCCCCGTAGCCCGATCGGATCGGTACGGCTCCGCTGCTTCAGCTGCCGATTCACCCAGAACTTCCCTGAGAAGGCGCAACTCCTTGCGCATCGCCGATTTCCGCCGATCCACCTCCTTGCGAAGCTCCTGCAACTCTTTGAGCGACTCCACCGTGGACTCGTCCGCCGCCGAGACCGCTCCCGGGCCGGCGCTGGCCAGCAGCACCGCTACGACTGTCAACCTCGCTATCGCTGCCATGTCAGAACCTGTCCTGTCCCCCCTTTCGGGGACGTGGACGCGGTTGCCCGCCAGTGGCGACGGCCGCGCCCACTCGTTTCGAAGGTGACATACAACCTCACTCACGCTTCCACCTCCCGCTGCCTCACTGCCGATGCGGACAGCCGATCGGTGCGGAGTACAGCCCCCGTGCCGCGATCGACCTGGCCGAACTCGAGAACGCCCGTGGGGCACGACTCCACGCAGGCGCTGCAGCGCACGCACTCCGGGTCCGCCATGGGCAGACCCTTGTTGGCGAAGTTCATGATGTCGATGCCCTGGTGGCAGACTGAGGTGCATATGTTACACGAGATGCACTTCTTCTTGTCGGCTATGATGCGAAAACGGCTGAAGCGGGCGTAGATGTGCATCAGCGCCGCCAGCGGGCAGGCGAAGCGGCACCACATTCGTCCGCTGAACCAGAAGTAGGCCCCGTATCCGATGATGCCCGCCAGAAACAGATCCACCACCCACTTGTAATTCAACTGCAGGCCAAAGGGCTTCCAGTCCTGCAGCAGCCCCGAGTGAAACGACCCCAGCCAGGTCTCGGGCCAGATCCACCCCCCAATCCGCGTTACCAGGAGAACCAGGCTGATCAGCAGAATCACCTGTCCCACCATGTTCAGCCGGTTCCAGCTGGCGCCATGCGGCATCTTGTGTCGATGCGTATCCCCCAGGGTCTCGGCCAGGGCGCCGCAGGAGCAGATCCAGCCGCAATACGCCCCTTTTCCCCAGAAGTAAATGATCAGCGGCAAAATGACGAATGTCTGCACCAGGCTCATCCCCAGCCACCACCACAGGGGCTGCCAGGTGAAGACGTTCCACACGAACAGGGGCCACGCCAGCACCAGCCCGAAGGCACGCCAGTATTCGCGGCCATGGCCGTAGGAAACGGCCGGAAAAAGGGCATCGGCAAAGCTCTTGCCGAAGCCACTGTCGAACCAGCCGTTGTAGCCCAGATAGGGCAGGGCGATGTAGGGCAGCAGGAACAGCGGCAGGACCTGAACCGCGGCCAGGGCTGCGGTCTGGGCTCGCACATAGGGGGTCCGGCGACGCTGGATCCGCCGCCACCCGAAGACGCAGACCAGCGCACTGTACAACATGCTGTAGTAGAATCCCGGCTTCCCCAGATTGAGGGTCAGTGTGCCCAATAGACTGGACGGGTCGGCGGCCGTGGCACCGAAGACGGTACCCGCGTCGCGCAGCAAATCGGGGACGCCAAAGGGGAACCACTCTCTCTGCTGGAACCACTGCGTCAGCCCGCCGCCCCACTTCCAGTGATAGACGAAGGCGCAGATGGCGGTGAAGAGACCGAGCGACACCCACTGGCGTCGCCCCATTTCGCCGTGGATGGCAATGCCGCTGCGGCGAAAGAACTCGAGCGGCGCCTCCCTGCCGATCATCGAAAAGACCGCGTCGTTGGGGACGCACTCCTCCTGGCCGGCGCTGTTGGTGAGGGTCACCTGACCTTCGTCGATGCGCCCCACCTGAGAGGCCATCATCAGGCGCACGGAGCCGGGCCGGCGCGCCTCCTCGAGAAAGGCGCCGCCGCTCGTCGTCACCCGCTCCGAAGACGGCGTATCCACCGCGATGTCCGCCATGGGATCGGCGGCCAGGGCCCGAAGTTTTTCCAGGTTTTCCGGCTTGGGCCGGGAGAACTCACCCTTGCGATAGGACACGGTAACGCGCCCGCCAGCTAGTGCGATGGCGATCGATGTCTCCAGGGCGCTGTCTCCTCCGCCCACCACGAGCACGTCCCTGTCAGCGAAATCTTTGGGATCGTGCAGGCGGTTGGACACCTTGTCCATCTCCTCGCCGGGCACGCCCAGCTTGCGGAAATTCCCCGAGCGACCGATGCCGACAATGACCCGATGGGCCTTTGCGTTCTCCTGCCCCGGGATGACAACCTCGAAGATTCCGCCCTGTCGCCGGATCCTCTCCACTCGGGCGATCCGGGGCTCGACGCCTTGCTCCAACGTCTGTGCCAGGAGCTCCGCCACCAGCGGCTCTTTCACCTCGGCGGTAAACTGAAGGTCTCCGGCCGGAGTCATATCGGTGGGATAGGTGAATATCGGCTTGCGGGCGGGAAAGTTGACCACTGTGGAGAATGCCTCGGTGGCCTCGTACATCTCGAAGGACAGCCCGGCGCGGCGCGCCTCGAGAGCGGCGGCCATCCCTGAGACTCCGGCCCCGACGATGACGACATCCAGGATATCCCCGCCTTCACTTCCCTCCCTCCCCGATTTCCGCAACTGCCCGTCGGCGGCTATCTGCCGCACCGCCAGGGCGCCGCTGTTGGAGGAAAACTTCAGCAGCGGGATGCCGGTGAGATCCCCGACGATCCAGAGCCCGGGGACACTGCTTTGCCCGTTCTCGTCGACCTGCGGGAGCTTCTCCACCGCCCCCGCCGGCCACCGACAGTGCAGCCACTTCGCGTATCGCCCGAGCAGTCTTAGCATCGGTAATCGATTGATTTTAATGGAATTGAGAGACTCAGAAGATAATGAAAGGACGCCCGACTTGAAAGCCGGGCGCTTGGACCGCAAACCGCTGGTGAGATGTGGCGGGGGGAGGGAAACCGGCTCCCTAACGCATCGGAGACAATGCCGGCATCGTCGCCATGGAGCTGTCCTCTTCATCGAAGCCCTCCAGGGTTAGGGATTGTTCTGTTCACACTGCCCGGGTCCACTGCTGCGGCGAAAACCGCAGTCGGTAGGTCGCACAGCCGTCCATATGACCGGGGCACCGTCTCGCAAAGATCCGGAGACGCCAAAGGACAGTGGAGCCGCTGAAGCCGAACCTGGACCACCAGGCTCGGAATTGAGAGTCATTCCCGATGCTCGTCGAGATCAGTGGTTTGGAAACTCCATCGCTTATCCGCGCCCTCAGCACCCGCTTTGACGCCGATGACACAGTCCCCGAGCTTCGGGTAACCATCTCCCTCCTCGACCGTGACGAACTCTGGCTCGTCGATGGCCGTTGCGATCCTTGAGACCGAAGACAGATCTCCGTCATATTCGACTGCAGCGAGGGACCTGCTCGAGCCAGACACCGGGTGTGCGGCCAAGAAGGACAGAGCCAGAGGAAAGCTGACTGACGGATCATAGCGGTCGCGGACAAGCGGACAGAGATCGGCTCCTAGTGAGAACTCTGGCGCCGACATCCCACCCACCCACTCTCTGAAACCCCTTCGAGACTATGAAAACAACTCGGATCCGCTTCGCCGCCAGCGTCTCCTCTCTGCTGCTGGCGGCCAGTTGCACGCCCATGGCGGCCGGCAACGTCGGCACCGGCTCGAGTCAGGCCTCCGGGGGAGGGGGCGGGGAATCCTCCTTCGCGGGAGGAGAATCCGCTTCGGACAAGAAGTGGAAGCCCGTCCACCTGGTGGATCGATACGGCGAGCGCTTCGACATCACGCACGCCGTCCAGCACTACAACATGCGCAAGGAGTGGTTCGAATTCGGCATCGGGAGGAACACCATCCGGCCGATAAACCACCCCCACATGATCGCGCCTGGGGAGAGCGGTTATCCCGCTACGTCTGGTTGGGGGAGCGGCCCTCGGGTGGTAGGGGTGTCGATAGAGGGCGAGACGCGCAGCTACCCCATCGACGTGCTCGCCCGACACGAGGTCTGCAACGAGACCATCGGCAACACCCAGGCCGCGGTCGCCTTCTGACCACTGGTGAATCTGGCTGCCGTGTACAGCCGCGGACTCGACGGAAAGACGCTGACCCTGGCCCCGAGCGGATGGACCTACCTACGCACCTTCGTCCTCTACGACAAGGAGACTGAGTCGCTCTGGTACCCCTTCCCGAATGGCGAGGGACTCACCGGGATCTCCGGGGAATACAGAGACCGCTTCCTGCCGGAGCTGGAGTCCACCACCGCTGCGTGGAAGGACTGGCAGAAGGAGCACCCGGACACCAAATTCATGAACTACCAGACCAGCAGGTTTCGGTGACGGTGAAGCGCACATGACGCCTCCGGAATTCATTGGGTCGGGCGCCGGACCCTAAGCTACCCGGTCCACCGGGCTTAGAAGTCCAACCGGGATTCAGTGCTGTCCGCTGTTCCGGGGGGTGGCGGTTGGGCATACACCCAGGTTTCGTTACCTTCCGTAAAGCTCCCAGTCGAACTCTGACTTCTCGTCCACCTGTAACGGATAAACATGTCTGAAGTACTCCTCCAGGTCGAGCCCGCCGCTGTCGCCTCCCGGTCCGATCCCGTCGCTCGCCGGACTCGCCAGGCGGAACGAGAACTTCTCGATGGGAGCTGGCCCTCTTTTTCTGGGTTCCTCAGACAGCGCCAGCTGCCGCTGCAGCGGCGACCGCTGACTACGCTGCAGGTGAACGTGGGTAAGCTGTGCAACCAGACCTGTCGGCACTGCCACGTCGAGGCGGGGCCCCAGCGCACCGAGATGATGACCCAGGCCACGGCCGCGCGCGTCGTCGAACTCATGGACGTCGCCGGCACCGACCACCTGGATCTGGTGGACATTACGGGCGGCGCTCCGGAGCTCAGTCCCGTTTTCCGCTTCCTCGTCCGCTCTGCCCGGGCGCGCGGTCTGCGCGTCATGGACCGGTGCAACCTGACCGTGCTGTTCGAGCCGGGGCAGGAAGACACCGCGGAATTCCTCTGCGACCACGGGGTGGAGATAGTGGCGTCACTGCCGTGCTACACCTCCGAGAACGTGGAGGCGCAGCGCGGAGAGGGAGTGTTCGACAAGAGCATTAGCGCCCTCGGGTTGCTCAACGATCTCGGCTATGGCCGGGAGGATAGCGGGCTGGTGCTCGATCTGGTCTACAATCCGCTAGGTCCCTTCCTGCCGCCCTCCCAGACCGAGCTGGAAAGCGACTACCGCGTGCGGCTGCTGGAGGACTTCGGCGTCGTCTTCAACAGCCTGTTCACCATCACCAACATGCCCATCAAGCGCTTCCTATTCGACCTCAAGCACGCCGACAAGCTCGAAGAGTATATGGCCCTCCTGGTCGACAGCTTCAACGACCTCACCGTGGAGGGTGTCATGTGTCGATCTCTCCTCTCCATCGGATGGGAGGGAACCATCTACGACTGCGATTTCAACCAGATGCTCGAGCTGCCCGTGCCCCGGCGCCAACGGACGATCTGGGATATCCAGTCATTGGAGACCTTCGGCCGCGGCCCCATCGCAACAGCCGACCACTGCTTCGGCTGCACCGCTGGCGCCGGCAGCTCGTGCGGAGGTCAGCTGGAGTAGTCCTCCCCCCCGGCGGCTGCGGACTGCAAGAGCCCGCATTCGCTGTAACCAATTTCCCCCCGAGATGAGCATGTGGGCTCGCCCTGCGATTCTGGCAGCCGCGCTGTGCGCGGTGGGGCCAGCTGAAGCGACGGACGGACTTTCTACGCCGACGCTGATGGCGCTGTCCGCGCTGGAGATTCTGCGCGCAGAGCTGCGCAATCCCGATGCAACCCTCGTTGACGTGGTCCGGGACGCCGCTGCCACCGTGGCTTTCCCGCGGGATGCGGCCGGCGATACCCTGGCCTCCCTGATCCGCCAGGTGCTGTCTGCGGGGGGGGAAGGGGAGCTTCACCCGACCCGAACCGAAATCGAGGCAGGCGCCGCAAGTTTCACGAGCCTGAAGCCCGAGCTCATCTCTCGCTTCACCTCCGAGCTGCTGACGCGGACTCGGACAGCGTTGGAGCAGGAGGGGGAGAAGGCATTCCTGGACGAGCTCCTGGGAGAAGCTGCGGACGCGGTCGGCATCGACGAGCGCGCTGGCGCGAGCCTGACCCGGAACCTGGTCTCCATTGCGGCCAGAGTGCTGCGCCCAAGACCGCCCCTGCAAGTCTCCGGGCTGTCAGAGGGTGTCTACGTTCTCGCCGTCAGCCTGCGGGTATCGGGCAAGGTGGAGTTTCAGGGGTACGAGTACGAGGGAAGTCGATGGGACGCGGGCATGCTGGAGTGGGGCACAAGCTACCTCGTCGAAACCCTGGGCAAGTCGATGGCTCTCAGGCGCCGCTTCCGGCGCATCGTCTCCGGTCGCAGCGACGGCGGAGTCAAGTCGCTCCTGGCCGACTTCCTGCTCGTGGTGGACATCTCGGGCCAGAGCTGGCGCGAAATCGCGGACTCCCGGAAGGTCGAGGCGAAGCCGGAGGACATCCTCTCCTGGGGCTCCCGGGAGAGGCGCAGCGAAGACAGGGTCATGGAGCTCACCCTCACCCTGGAGTCGAGCATCGAGACCCTGCCTGGAGGGAACCGGATCTGGACCCAAAAACACACGGCAAAGAGGTATGGAGACGAGCTCGCTGGCCGAGCCGCGGTATTGAACAGAGACTCCGTATTTGAAGGCATCCTCGACCTCGTGGCCAAGCAGACTCGCGTGGAGCTGGCCAGGCTTCGGTGAGGGGAGGGGCGCCGGAGATGAAGATTCTCGTTATTCTCGTCGGCACTCTCTGTGGCCTGGCCGAGGCCGCTCGGGGTGCCAGTATAGACGATATCCAGAGCATTGCGGTTTATTCGACGACGGGTAGAAGCAGAATTACGTCAGCCGATATCAGCGCTTTTCTGAGCGGCTACCTGAGCAACATCAAGAACTACACCGCCCACAACCTCGACCTCTATTACGTGCAGTCCTTTGTAGATGCACGCCGAAAAGCCGCCGAGCTGGGCGCCGGCGGCCTCTTGGCGGTCCACGCGGAGAGTTTCACGGAGTACAAGAACACCGCCGCGGCACAGCTCAGGCTCTTCGACACGAAGAGCGGCAGTGCCATCCGCGAGTGGTCAGCCAGGCTCGTGGTCCCCTATTTCGACCCCCCTCAGTATCGGCACATTCAACCCTACGGCAACCTCGACCAGGTATTCTCCGAGCTTCCGCTCAGGAGCTACGAGGCCCCCGTGGAAATCCGCCTGCTCGTGGTCTCCGATCAGCGCCTGCGGGGCAGCAGCCGGTCTACCAGAGAGTACCTGCTCTCGCAAGTGGAAACGGCCTCGCGCGTCCTGGAACGCGAATTCGGCATTGCCCTCTCCGTAACCACACTCAAGCGCTGGTCACCTCCCGACGTCGACATATTCGGCATCGCCCGGGCGGCGTCCGGCATCAGCGGTCGAGAAGGCGCCGATCTCACCCTGGTGTGCCTGGGCCCGCCGGCGCCGGTCACCTACTGGGACGGCGTCGGCATCCTCGGGTATGCGCGCGTGCTCACCAACGTCGTCGTGACCAGAGTGATGAACGCCCACGTCTTCGTGCACGAAATAGGACATGTCCTGGGGGCCATCCACATCGAACAGGAGGGAGGGGTTATCATGGAGCCGACGATGAGGAATTACGCCATCGACAGTCGTTTTCGAGTCCTCCCCCCCATGCTGTTCTCCGGCGTTAACAGACGAATCATGGAGATTACCAGGACCATACCTCTGGGCGCCGGCTTCGAGCAACACGCGGACAAGATGGCGCAGCTCCTCGTCGCCTACGAAGGGTTGAGGGAAACTCGTCTGAAGGAGATCGCGCCGTATTACGGTGGCCTGCTGGTCGACCTGGGCAGGACCGACGAAGCCATCGCAGTCTTCCAGAGCGCCCTGGGATTGGCGCCCAACCTCAGGGTGGTCCGCACCATGCTCATCGACGCCCTGCGTCGCGTGGGCCGCTATCCCGAAGCACAGCAGATGGTGCAGGAAGAATTCGACCTGGGTCAGGCCAGAGTGAAGGGCGTGTCCGGCGGTGCGGTGAGACTCAGCGATTACTCCGCCATCAGCCTCTCGGCATCCTTCCTCTCCTTCGGCGAGGTCGGCGTGGGTGAGCAGCGCTCCCTGAAGTTCACCATCGCCAACCTCGGCACCGCCACCCTCGAGATCTCCCGCATTCAGGCCCCGGGCCGTCCGTTTTCACTGGCTGCCAGCACGCCCCGGGATGCCCGCATCGAACCGGGCGAGTCCCTGGCGCTGGAGACGCTGTTCCAGCCACTGAGAGGCGGTCGGTTCCAGAGCACTTTGGAGATCGTCAGCAACGCCCGGGGGGACAAGACCGCAGAAGTGCGGCTTTCGGGTCAGGGCGTGGAGTAGGAGCGAGGCGACCAGACGCTATCCGGGCTGGTCCAGTCCGATCGTCGCTGTCGCATTGCGCATCGCCTGCTATCGCCGATAGCCTGCTATCGCCGATCCACTGCGATCGTCAATCACCTGCGATCCTGGTGCCTGACCTTACCGGTGACAATCGACTCAGCCAGCTGCGGGCGGATGAGGTTCAAGCCCAGAAGGAACTTTAGTTTCCAGGGGATGACGAGCTCACGCTTGCGCTTGCGCATCGCCTTCAGGATGGCCTTGCAGGCATCCTCGACCGACACCGATTCGCTGCTGTGCTTGCGGGAGGAAGTGCCCAGCTCCTTCCCCTCCTTGCTCAGCGCGTGTTCCCTCAGCTCGGTCCCCCTGAGCCAGTGCGGCAGCACCGTCAGGATGTCGACCCCGGCGCCGTCGAGGTCCAACTCCATCCTCAGCGACTCGCAAAATCCCTGCAGGGCGTGCTTGGACGCCACGTACCCGGTGTGCAGAGGCACGCCGATCTTCGACTGGATGGAGGTGATTGCCACCAGCATGCCCCGACGTTGCTTCAAATGGGGAAGCGCGTGATAGGCGCAGTTTACCGCGCCCTGGTAGTTGACCTCCATCAGCTTGCGGAACACCCCCAGGTCTTCGACGTCTTCGAACTTCGCCCACATGCTGATGCCGGCGTTGGCGATCAGGTAGTCGATGCCGCCGAACTCGGCCACCGTCTCCTGCATGAGCCTGCGGCAGTCATCGGGCAGGGTCACATCGCCGATCACCGCCAGTGCTTGCGCGCCCGCCTCGGCGCACCGCTCGGCGACCTCCTTCAGCCGTTCGCTCTCGGGAGAGAACAGGGCCACCCTGGCCCCCGCTCTGGCCAACTCCAGACCCAGGGCTGCGCCGAGGCCCGAGGAGGCGCCGGTGATGACGACCGACTTATCCTGAAACATCGACTGTTTCCCCCTCAGCTGTCGGTGGGAGGTTGACGAAGACCCCGTTGCCTGCCCCGAAGACGTTGTGCGGATCCATCGCTCTCTTGGCGGCCCGAATGACGTTGATGCTATTCTCCGTCTGCACCTGGGGAAGAAATCCCTGACGGATCTTGCCGATCCCGTGGTGGTGGGAGAGGGATCCGCCGTTATCGAGCACGGTCTGCCGAATGCGCTGCTCGATGTCGTGGTATACCCGGATCGAGTCCTCCAGGCCCTTGCCGCTGAAGCCCATGGTGAAATAGAGGCAGACCCCGGTGTGATAGGTCTGCGTCACCCGGTAGGCGAGATAGGGTGTGCCGCGCACCTGGTGAGCCTGACACTCTTC
>PBRM01000274.1 GCA_002725915.1 Gemmatimonadota bacterium | reverse complement strand
TCCACGCCCACGTCTGCGGCCACGTCCGTGAAGGTGCCATCGCCATTGTTGTGAAAGAGCTGACACGGATGATCATCCTTGGTGACCGATTCGTTGCCGACATACAGATCGAGCCAGCCGTCGTTGTCGTAGTCGCCCCAGGCGCCCGAGTGCGTCGGGTGCAGGGACAGCAGGCCAGCCTGTACCGTGGCGTCCTCGAAGTAGCCGTCGCCGCGGTTTTGCAGCAGCGAATTGGGGTGGCGTCCGGCCTCACCCATCCAGGCGCCGCGCCACACCATGAGGTCGCGGTCGCCGTCGTTGTCATAGTCGGCGTGGGACAGGTTGAGTCCCCCGAGCTGGCCCTCGAGACCGGCCTGACGCGTGCGATCGGCGAAGGTGCCGTCGCCGGCGTTGTGGAAATAGCGCAGCTGGTCGGTGAGCCCTCGCGAAGAGGCGACGATGTCGTGGCGGCCGTCGCCGTCCAGGTCCTCCATGACACTGCCGCCGGCGTGGCCGATGGCGTTGACGCCGGCGGCAGCGGCGACGTCGCGGAAACGGCCGATGTCGTACTCCGAATCGAACGCTGCCGCGGGGATCAGCCAGCGTTCGGGCACGCCGCCAGGGTATTCGCCGACGGCCATGTAGGCGATGTTGAGCAGCCAGCGCGTCGTCAGGTCGTCGGGCCACGACTGCAGGTTAGTGGTGTAGTGTTCGATGGTCGCACGCGTCCCTGGCTCGAAGGCATCGCCGCCGCTCTCGCGCATGGGGAAGATCCAGGCGTGAGCCGGCCGCTTGCCGCTCTCCTGTTCGCCGACACGCAGATTGGCGATGCCGAGTTGGTCGCGCAACATGCGGAAGTAGCTCTCCTTGGCGGGTAGCCGGCGCCTGTCGATTTCAGCTCGCACGAACTCCAATTCATCGATGGCCTCGCGCATCTGGCCGCCTTTGAGTAACTCGCTGGCGATCCTGACGCGCAGCCGCAGCTCTTGCCCCGGCGACATAGGCTTGTCGAGCAGGGAGCTGATGCCGGCAGCTCTGGCGCGATTGAGGTAGATGTTGACGACGGGATCGGCGCTGCGGGCAACGCGCGCCAGAAAGGCGACCATGCGCCCAGACCCAGACTGGAGGCCCGACTTCAGGCCCGAGGGCGGCGCTAGCTGAGCGCCGCCAGCGATCGCCAATGCGAGCAGGAAGGCGGTTACGGCCGCCGATCGCAGTCGCATCACGGTGCTGCGGTCTCCTCGATATTGAGGAACTGACCTGCCGGCACATCCACGAGCGTCTGCACGATGCCGCTGGGCCAGCGAATTTGCAGCGAGTCCACCCGCGTACGCGGTCCCAGCCCGAGATGAAGACGCACGTCGTTGGATCCCATGTAGCCGTAACCGCGCCGTATCTCCCGGGTCTGCACGAGGTCGCCGGCAACGGCGCGTACGCGGGCGCCGATACCTTCGCGGTTGCTGAGAGTTCCGCGCGTTCGAATCATGAGGAAATTGCCGTGGTTACCGCCGTCGTTGCGCAGCAGCGTGCACTGCGGCGAAGCCGAGTCCGAGACAAAGACATCGATGTCGCCGTCGTTGTCGTAGTCCCCGAAGACGGCTCCGTGGCTGACGCGTTTCACCTGCATGCCGGGGCCGCTCGCGGCCGTCGTTTCGGTAAAGGTGCCATCGCCGTTGTTGCGGAACAGCTGGTTGAGCTGCTCATACGTCGTCGAGGGATCGTAGTCTTTGACGTTGTCGTCGAGATGACCGTTGGTCACCATGATGTCGAGATGGCCGTCGTTGTCGTAGTCGAAGAAGGCCGAGGTCATCGCCAAGAAGGGGACGCTCGCGGCGCCGAGGTGGGCGTCGAAGGTGATGTCGGTGAAGAAGCCGTCTGCGTCGTTGCGATACAGCGTATTGGGGAGCCACTGGAAGGTGGCGACGATGATATCAAGACTGCCGTCGTTGTCGTAGTCGCCGAGGTCAGCACCCATGGCCGACTCGGCGAGGCCTTCCTCGCTGTAGGCCACGCCGGCGATGGTTCCAGTCTCGGTGAAGGTGCCGTCGTCGTTGTTGACGAAGAGGAAATTCGCCGTCTTGTCATTGGCGACAAACAGATCCTGGTCGCCGTCGTCGTCGATGTCTCCGAACACGGCGGCGAGCTGTCTGCCGGTGTCGTTATAGAGCCCAGCCGCCTCGGTGACGTCGGCGAAGCCAGCGTCACCGTCATTGCGGTACAGCACCCCCGACTGACCTGGATAGGTGGTGGGCCCGCAATAGGATCTCACCTTGCCGCCGAAGCACTCCTTGTTGTCGTCGACGGAGAAGCTCATGTAGTTGGCGACATAGAGGTCGATGTCGCCGTCGCGATCGTAGTCGACGAAGACGGCGTTCGTCCCCCAACCCGGGTCGCCTACACCCGCGGCCACGGTCACGTCGGCGAAGTTGCCCCGGCCGTCCTCGTTGCGGAAGAGGACGTTGGCGCCGTAGTTGGCGACGTAGAGATCGGCGTCGCCGTCACTGTCGTAGTCGCCCACTGCCGCCGCCATGCCAAAGCCCTCATCGCCCGCGCCGCTCTGCGTAGTGACGTCCTCGAAGATGCCGTCACCGCTGTTGTGGAACATGGCGTTCGGAGCCGTGGGGCCGTCGTAGCCGGGCAGCGCGGCGCCATTGACGACATACAGGTCGAGAAACCCATCGCCGTCCGCGTCGACGAAGGCGGCGCCTGAGCCAACGGCCTCGGGCATGAATTTCTGCCCGCTGGCGCCGTTGACATAGGTGAAGTCAATGCCCGCTTCGACGGTGACATCGGCGAACTGAACGCCACCCGCGGCCTCCTGCGCCCGAACGGTGGTAAATGCGGTCAGCAGTCCCAGCCAGCAGACACTGGCCAGGGCGCCGCGGCCAAGTCGGCGGCCTGCTGGGGAAGGGTCGGTCGACTGCATCACTTGCCGCCGGTTGACGCGGCGAGCGCCTCAGTCGCCATGGCCGCCCGTTTTAACAGCTCCGAGTTGTCCGGGTCGAAGCGCAGTCCGCGACGGTAGGATTGCAGGGCGGCTTCGGGCTGGCGGCGCAGCATGTACATGTTGCCCAGCGAGAGATAGGCGGGGGCATAGGTCGAATCCGCCCGGAGGGCTCGGCGGAAGAGGCCCATGGCCTCCCGAAGCTGCCGGTTGCGCAGCTGGATATTGCCGAGATTGTGGTAGGAGGGCGCGAAGTTGGGATCGCGGGTTACGGCCTGTATATAGCGCCTCCGCGCTTTTTCGAACTCGCCGCGCTGGCCGAAAATGACCGCCATGTCGTGGTAGAGCTCGGCTCTCTCGGGGGTCTTGAGTATCGTGTTTTTCAGGCTGCGGATGCGGCGCTCCTGATCGTCGAGCAGGCGAAAAGTCTCGAGCTCGGCGCTGCCCTCGTCCCGGCGTCCCAGGCGCAGATAGGCGTTGCCGAGATTGAAGTGGGCCCTGGCGTAGAGCGGATTCAGTTGCACGGCCCTGACCAGGCGCCCCGCCGCCGCTTGGTAGTCGCGTCTCTTGTAGTGTACGAAACCAAGCGCATCGTGGAACCTGGCATCGGATGAGTCAGCCGCCACTGCCTTGCCGAAGGCAGACTCGGCCCCTTCGAGATCTGTCTGTCTGAGCAGGGTCTGGCCGAGGTCGAACCAGGCCTCACCGTAGTCGGCATCCGCCTCGGTGGCGCGCCGATACGCCGCTGCTGCGTCGTTGTAGCGGCCTTCCCTGAAGTGCAGCTTGCCGAGGACGTCGTACGCCCAGGCGTGGTCGGGCACGAGCTCGACGGCGATTTGCAGATTCGCCAGCGCCTCTTCGAAACGGTCGAGACGAGTCAATATGATGGCCAGCCGCGTGCGCGAGTCGGCATCGGCCGGCGCCAGCGCCACCGTCCTCTCATAGGCCCGCACGGCGCCGTCGAGGTCCTCGTCTTCGGCGAGAGCCCTGGCGAGCCTGGCATGCAGGGGGGCGGAGTCTGGATCTGCGACGAGGGCCCTTCGGAAGGCGGTAACGGCCTCCGGGTAGCGCCCCGACAGCATGAGCCGCTCGCCGGCATCCGCATCCGTCTCGGTCGGATTCCCGGCTGCCCCGCCGTTCGCCGAAAGCAAACCCAGACAGAGCAGCACGCCGGCGTGCTGCGCTATGGTCGGCGACGACATGCGCTTAGCGGATCCCTTCAAGATCGTCCACTTCCCTCAGTAAAAGGCCGTAGAGCCAGTGCCCCTGGCCGTTGAACCAGATGAAGTCGCTGGTGTTAGCCGCGGCGATCCCGCTGAAGTAGCCGAGGATCTCCTGGGTCTTGAGGCGGATAAAGGCGCGTTTGAGGATCTGATTGATGGTCACCCACTCCGAGGCGCCGGCCATGCCCTGTCCGGTCACCAGGCCGAGGTAAGCATCTCGATGCGGTAGATATCATCTCGCCAGTGGGGGGCGCCGTCATGCGCACGCCCTGGGAGATCCCCAGGTCGTAGGGCGCCAGTCACGCCCCCAGGGCGATCTCACGGCGAGGCTCGCGCTCGTCGCCCGAGACCGTGGCCCGCACATCCTCGGTGAGAAACTCGCCGATAGAGCCCTCGCCGAAGGACTCGAAGATCTGCCCGCAGGTAGCCGTAAAGAGCCCGCCACCTCCCGCCCGACACGGCGAGGGGAAGCAGCCAGGCGAAAGTCGCCGCAACAGCACAGCGACACGGTTCTCGCATCGAGCATGGAGTAGAGGCGTGTACGGACGTCGTCAGAGACAAGTGAATCGGTCCCGCAGAAGTAAGCAAGATTCAGTCCTGCGCACAAACCACTCGAGTTGCTCGTCGCCAGTCTGCATGACAGGCGTGCCACTTGCGGCGGCGTTGCTCCGGCTTTATCATTCTGAAACTTGCGGCGCATCGGGTCCGTGGACACGCCGTCATCTGTGAAGAGGAAGGGAGGTGTGTTATGAAGCGTCGAGGATTCGTCAAAGGTCTGGCCGCCACGGTCGCGGCTCTCGAGTTCATTCCCGAGGTCGCGGAAGGACTCACCGAGCGGCTGGGGACGATGGCCAGAGATCTGGCCGGCGTTGCGGACGAGAGCACCCGGTGGAAACGGGTGCGGCGGGAGTTCACCCTCAAACCGGGACTGGTTCACCTCAACTGCGGCACCATAGGCGCCTCGCCCGGGCTGGTCACAGCCGCGGTCATAGCCTACTTGCAGGAGCTGGAGAGCGACCCGCTGGAGAATATGTGGGGCAGTTCCCTCGGCAGCCAGACGGAGGCAGTGCGCGCCAAGGCGGCGGAGTTCCTGGGGGCCGGAAAGGATGAAGTGGTGCTGACCCGCAACACGACGGAGGGAATGAACCACGTGGCCTCCGGATTGGACCTGAAGGCGGGCGACGAGGTGCTGACCACCAATCACGAGCACGGCGGGGGCAGAGTCTGCTGGCAGCACCTGGCCAGGCAGCGCGGGGTCAGACTGATGTACATGAAGATGCCCAATCCGGTGCGGCACAAGGCGCAGATATTGGAGCTGGTGGAGAGTCACATCACGCCGCGGACCCGGGTGTGCAGCTTCATGCACATCGACACGATCACGGGAATGCAGATGCCGATGGCGGACATCTCGGCCATCACCAGGAAACGCGACATTCTGCTGGCGTGCGACGGGGCCCAGGCCCCGGGCATGCTGAACGTCGATGTCCACGCCCTCGGCGTCGACACCTATGCTTCCAGCAGTCACAAGTGGATGCTGGCCCCCAAGGGCACGGGCCTGCTCTATGTCCGCAAGGAGGTCCAGGACCGCGTCAGGCCGGTGTTCATGTACTCGGGATACGGGTCCTACTCCGCCTCTTCCGGCACCCGCAACGTCCCCCAGATACTCGGTCACGGAGTGGCCATGGATTTCCACAACACCATCGGTCGCGACCGCATCGAGGAGCGCTGCAGGCAGCTCAGCAACCACGTGCGGAAGCGCGCAGAGGAAATCTCCAGCTTGAAACTTCTGACGCCTGCCGACCGGGAGCTCTCCAGCGGTATCGTCTCCTACTCCGTGGACGGGCCCAGAAACGGCGACATCGTAGGCCAGCTGAGCAAGGAGCGCAATATTGCCCTCAAGCCGGCACAGGGAACGTATGCGGATGGACCGAACGCCGCGGACATGAGGATGAATCACAATGCCATCCGCATCTCGACGCATATATTCAACGACGAGAGCGACGTCGACCGCGCCATGGACGCGCTAAAGGATGTCCTGGGCTGACAGGGGGAGTCGGCTGGGTGACTCGTGACGCTATGAGTAGCGCCCGGGACTGAGTCCCTGGGAGATTTCAGTCCCGGAGTCGGGCCCACGGGTCCACGGACCCGGGTGTTGCCTTCAGAATCTCACTTTGCCACGAACTCGTCCACAGCGCCAGTTCTCCGAGACCGTCGTCGGTACCGCTGTAGCGGTACATCGCCGGGACGTGCATGCTGCCCAGTCCCTGGCACGACCAAGTCCAGTCGTGGGTGAAGGCGTCCTTTCGGTCGCGGTGCACGCGCGATATGTTCACCCGCCACTGGTCGCCGTGTTTTTGGGGGCAGCTGACGCCGATGGCCTGGGGCGCCATGCTCTTCCAGTCAAAGGCGATCTCCACGGACCATCCCTTGTCCACGACCACGGCGCGTTCAGAGTTCCGTCAACCTGCACGGCGCTCTTGAGGCCCTCGAAGTCCCACTCGTTAATCGGATCCCCTTTCCTGTGGTGCGGCTGGTCGAGCAGCAGATCCCACACGCAGTTGAGCGTGTTGATTTCAAGCTCCATGTAGTTCATGGCATCGCCGTCTGGGTCGATGAAGACCTCGAAATCCGTATCCGATCCGCATATTACGGAATCCCGCTTTGTCAGCGTCCCCCAGCAATCGGGGTCCTCTATATCCGCCGCCACGTAGAAGTAGTCGTCGTCCCACAGCATTTTCGCCCTCGTGGCCAGGTAGGGCAGGTAGGGCATGTAATCGGGATCCTCCAGATGCCTGAAGAGGGGCGTCCACGGGGCCTTCTTCCAGGAGGGCTCGTCTAGATGGAGATCCGGCATCATCTCGGCGGCCGTGCGTACCTGCGTTCGTCGGTCCAGCGGGGAGAGAGCTCCGGATGCACCGAGCGGCTCTGCGCCACGCGGATTTTCAGGCGCTTGAAGTGAAAGTCCCGGTTCAGATGCAGACCTTCGGCCGAGCTGGGGTACCACGACAGGGCGATGACCTCGCACTGCTCCCTGAGCACGGTGAAGGCCCCTTCAGTCCGCCAATGGCGCCGCTGGTTTCGATGGCCAAGTCCGCCCCTTCGCCATCGTTCAAGGCCTTGAAGACCTCAGCGAGATCGCCTGCCCCTGGATCGATAACCTCATCCGCACCGGTAGCACGAGCCACCT
>PBRM01000273.1 GCA_002725915.1 Gemmatimonadota bacterium | reverse complement strand
TCCTGAAGGCAGGACGTGATTTCCGCCAGGGATCATGCGTGAAAATAGCCATTTCATGGTTGAATTTCATCCTGCAGGTGGCGAAGTTGCCGCCAGGGGCGCCAGAAATCGCCCTGTTGGCTGCGGTCACGACCCAGCTCCAATGACGTGGGATCCCTGACCGGGGACCCGCACGTTGTGCCGCTGTTGACAGCCGGCTCCCCTCTCCCTCTATTACACCTCGACATCGTCAACCCGCCTCCTCACACAACGCCCTCAATGGCCGTCGACACCGACCTATCCCAGCTCGACGCCACGGCACAGGCGCAGCTGATTCGGGAAAAGCAGGTCTCCCCAGCAGAGCTGGTAGACGCCGCCATCGAGCGCATCGAGCGCATCAACCCGACCATCAACGCCGTCATCACCCCCATGTACGACCTGGCCCGGAAGGCGGCTCTCCTCCCACTCCCAGAGAGTCCCCTCGCCGGCGTCCCCTTTCTGCTCAAGGATCTCCTGGCGTCCTATGCCGGCGTGCGCCTGGCTGGCGGCGCCGCTGTCTTTCGCGACTTCGTTCCCGATCACGACAGCGAGCTGGTGATCCGCCTGAAACGAGCCGGCCTACTCATCGTCGGCAAGACCAACACACCCGAGCTGGGGTGTCACGTCACCACCGAGCCGCGCCTCTTCGGCCCCACCCGCAACCCCTGGGACACCACCCGCATCGCCGGCGGATCCAGTGGTGGCGCGGCCGCTGCCGTGGCCGCGCGTCTGGTGCCCGCCGCCCACGGCAATGACGGCGGCGGCTCGATACGCATCCCGGCTTCCTGCTGCGGTCTCTTCGGACTCAAGCCCACACGAGCCCGCAATCCCCTGGGACCGGACTACGGGCACCCCAGCAGCCTGCTGGCGGCCGAGCACGCCCTGACGCGGACGGTGCGCGACAGCGCCGCCCTGTTGGACGCCACCTGCGGTCCTGATGTCGGCGACCCCTACTGGGCCCCACCACCTGAGAGGCTCTACATTGACGAAGTCGGCGCCGACCCCGGGAAGCTTCGCATCTCGTTCTCGGTTCAGACTCTGGCAGGAAAGAAGGTGCACCCGGACTGCGTCGATGCCGTGCACGAGGCAGCCGCCCTGTGCGCGGAGCTGGGACACGAGGTGACCGAAGCCGCCCCCGAGATTGACGGCGACCACTTGAAGAACCAGTTCCTCTTGGCGTTCTCCTCCTCTGTCGCCTCCGCCATCGAGCGGCTCTCTCGAGTGACGGGACGCACCCTTACATCCGAGGATTTCGAGCCCGCCACCTGGGCGGCGTGCGAGCGGGGCCGGGGGCTCAGCGCCGCCGATTACCTGCTGGTCGTGGGCGATCTCCAGCGCATCTCTCGCCAGATGGGTCACTTCCTGACCTCATGCGACGTCTGGCTCACGCCGACTCTGGCGGAGCCGCCGGTTCCGCTGGGCACCTTCGATCGTACCCTGCAGCAATACCGCGACCTGGGCGACGACCAGGTACTCTCCTTCATTCCGTTCACGCCCATCTGCAATGTGACCGGGCTGCCGGGGATGTCGATGCCGCTGCACTGGAACGCCGGCGGCCTGCCCGTTGGCACTCACTTCGTCGGCCGCTTCGGGGACGAAGCCACCCTCTTCCGGCTCGCAGCTCAACTGGAGGAGGCGCGCCCATGGGTCGATCGACGGCCACCGATTTGCGCCTGAGACCGGCGGCGTGCCCTGAGCTATCACCGACTTCGCCGGAGACGGAATGACTTCACGCTACACGATCACCGACGACGATGCCGCCCAGTTCGACAGAGATGGGTACCTCTTTGTGGAGGACCTCTACGAATCGGAAGAAATCGAGCTTCTCAGTGCGATCGGCCGAGCCGACGAAGAGAAAGCGGCATTGGTTCACTCGGCTGTGGACGCCAAGGGGGGGGAGAGCAAGTTGTGGCTCACGTCCGATATCGATCGGGAGGACATCTACAACGGCGTCTGCCACGGGCGCCGAATTGTCGACACCATGGAGAGGTTGCTGGCGGACGAGGTCTACCTCTATCATTACAAAATGGTGGAGAAGGAGCCCCGCGGCGGCGGCGCCTGGGAATGGCACCAGGACTACGGTTACTGGTACAGCAACAACTGTCTCTTCCCCCACATGGCCAGCTGCTTCGTCGCCATCGATCCCGCGAATCGCGAAAACGGATGTCTCCAGGTCCTGCGAGGCTCCCACAAGCTCGGCCGCATCGAGCACGGCCGTTACGGCTCCCAGGTCGGCGCCAACCCCGAGCGTGTGGCGCTGGCCCAACAGCACCTCGACGTCGTGCACTGCGAGATGAAGCCCGGGGACGGCCTCTTCTTCCACTGCAACATCCTGCACAGCTCCGACCAGAACCATAGCGACCAACCCCGCTGGGGCTTGATCTGCTGCTACAACGCCCGCGGCAATCCGTGCGACGACAAGGGCGGCCACGGCGGCTATCGCCTGCTGGAAAAGTGGGACGACTCGCGCGTTCTCGAGCTCGGTCGGCGCCAGTTGCAGGAGCTTCAGCAAGCGTGACCGCCGAACCTCCGTTACCGAGATCCGCCATGTCGAGCGACCCCACTTCCACTCCATCCTCTCCTGAGAGCCTGGTCCGATGATACTGAAATCACCTCACCCTCTTACGGGTTCCGTGCCCCTGCCCGCGACCCTGTCCCTCGTCCTCGCCTTTCTCCTGTTCGTGGAGACCGCATCGGCCTATGAGCCTGTGGGGCCCGGCAATGTCGTCGACCTGTCGCCGACCATCTCCATGAGCCACTATCAGAACTGGCCGGGAGGCAACCTCCACCACCGCCCTCTGGTCGTTCCGTACATCCAGCACGGACCCGGTCCGTGGGCCTCCGACCTCCTGCTCATCGACGAAAACACGGCCACCCAGACCGACTGCCCGCCCCACATGATGCCGCCCCAGGAGAGCGGCATGCCCAACGCCAACTACTACGGCAACCGCACCTGCGACGAAGTCCCGGTGTGGGGGTGGGTTGGCGAGGTCTTCAAGATCGATGGCCGCTCCGTCCTGGACAGCGCTCCCAATGGCGTCAGCCCCCTCTTCACCGTCGATATGGTCAAGGCCGCTGAACAGACGCGACGACCGCTGCGCCCCGGGGACGCCGTCCTCTACTGGAGCGGTTACGTCGACGCCTACGACCTGCCCATGCCGGCTGGCAGCCGTCTGATCATCGATCCGATCGCCGGACGAGCGCCCGGCTGGCCGGCCCCCGATTTCGATGCGGCCGACTACGTGGCCGGCAAGGGCGTCTGGATCATGGGCATCGACAGCCCCAGCATGGGTGGGATGGGCTCACCCAAGTACCGCCAGAGCGGCCCAGCCGGCATGTTTCAGAATCCGCTTGCCCTGGAGAGCCATCTGGGACACTTCAAGCACGGCGCCTCCCACACCGAAGGTCTGATGAATCTCGACAGAGTCCCGGACGGATCCCTCTACATCGCCCTCCCGGTCAAGCACCAGAATTCCCCCACCGTGGAAACACGGGCCATCGCCATCACCGACCTGGAGCTGGCCGCCGAGCTCGCCAGGGCGGTTCGCGCCAAAAGGGTCGTCGACCTGTCCGTCACCCTGTCGATGACACATCCCGTCTGGTGGCCGGGCCGAGGGCTAGGCAACTTCGTCTTCCCCTACCACTTGGTGCAACCGGTCAATTACTTCTCCGGTGCCTTCGGTCCTTACTGGGTCAATACGCACATCGTCGATTCCCGCACCGGCACGCACGTGGACCCGCCCGCCCACTACGGCCCGCCGCCCGGTTTCGATCTGTCTCGATTCGACGACACCAGCGCCGAAGCCCTGGAAGAGTTCGACACCCTCTACGGTGACCTCACGACAACGGCGATGACCTCCGACAAAGTGCCCGTCCACTACTTCCTGGGACCCGCACGCGTGGTGAATGTGCAGCGGCGCGTCGGCACTACCGATCCAGCGACCTGGCCCGCCTCGCCGACCATCACCGTCGAGGACGTCGAGACTCACGAGCGCCTGTTCGGTCCGCTGCGGGCCGGTGAGGTCGTGCTCTTCAAGACCGGACATACCGACACCCACTTCCGCCGCTTCGAGCGCGGGCAGGCGGAGATGTGCATCAAGGCGCCGCTCGACGGCGAGTCCGAAGGATGGCCCGCACCCTCGTCGGACGTCATCCGCTATCTGTCCGACAAAGGCATACGCCACGTGGGAATCGATGCCCCGGACATGGGCTCCGTCGATCCGGTTCAGTCCACCCTCACGCACTGGGCCGCCTCGACTCGAGACATGATCTTCACCGAGTTCCTCATCGGTCTCGGACAGCTGCCGCCGGAGGGCGCCTTCTTCGTCTTCCTCAACCCGAAGATCGAGAACAACCACGGCGGCCCCGGCCGCGCCATCGCCATCCTCCCCTAGAACTGTGACCGGGGACCAACCATTGATCGCAAAATGTCCCACCGATCTCGTACACCCCTTCTTGTATGTAGATTCTTGAGTTCACCGCAGGGTCTGGTGCATGCAAGGGAGTGCGTCCGCTTTATGGGAGAGCGTCAACCATGACGGCATCGAAAGTGAGGATCCTCTTCATCGGCAACAGCTTCACGACGCGCAACGACGTCCCTGCGTTGCTGGCCGGGTTGGCGGCCGACAAGGGTAGAGGCGTGCGCATCGAGTCCGAAGTGGTGGCGGCTGGTGGCGCTTCGCTGCGGCGGCACCTCAATGCCGGAAAGGCGGGGGAATTTCTGAAGACATCGACCTGGGACTACGTCGTCCTGCAGGAGCAGAGTACCCTCCCCATCAAGAACCGGCGTCGCATGCACGAGAACATCCGCGACGTCCACGAGCTCATTCGCGACTCCAAGGCCCAGACCGTTCTCTACATGACCTGGGCCCGGCAGAAGACGCCCGAGACACAGCGGGATCTTACCACCGCGTACGAAGAGATCGGCGAGGAGATCGGCGCCGTCGTCGTTCCAGTGGGCCGTGCCTGGGAGACGCTTCTCGAGAGTCACCCGGAGGTGATCCTCCACGACGCCGACGGCAGTCACCCTTCGCTGACCGGTTCGTATCTGGCGGCGTGTGTCTTTCAATGGTCGCTCTTTGGGGAGCCCGTGGGGATTCCTGCCGGCGTCAGTTCCATTCCAGAAAACGAGATCGACATCGTGCACCGGGTGGCAGAGCAGACGGCGAGAGGTCGAACCCCGTGACGGCCCTCGAGGAACAGAATGAGGGACCCGACGCCGTGATTCCCTGGGCTCCCCGACTCATCATGACCGGACGGATCTTCCGGCTTCCGGTACAAGCCGCCGCGGACGTCTCGCCCGACCTGCGTGCCGACGGCTTCGAAGTCGTCGACCGCCGCTGGGCGGCCAGGGATGAGGCGCACTTCTACTACCTCCGCTCTCCGAAGCAGCCTGGCGATTACGACATCTCCGTTGGAGCCGGAAAGACCGAGAGCAAGGTGACCGTTCAGGTCCGCTCTCTTGGCGATCTGCGCCAGCCCTTTGAATACAACGGCGCCTGGTGGCCCCGTCGCTGGCCGCTGGGAAAAAGCTGGCACTCGACCAAGGGTCGCCAGACCCTGCAGGAAACGCCAGTCTCTGCGGTCAATGAGAAGACCCTGGACTGGTGGACCTCACAGGACGACGTCACCCTCTGGCGCCAGCTGCCCCCCGCCGAGTTCGCCCGGGCCCACTACGTCAACGTCCACCAGGGCTGCCCGCATTGCGGCACCGCTATATTCGCCCGTCACGGCGGCTTCTATCCCTGGAAGCACAACCACGTCCCCTACGACTTGAAGTCGGAGTGTCCCAACTGCGGATCCGTCTTTCCCAGCAACGATCTGGCGGCGAACGACTTCAGCAGTGGCGATCTGGTTGATGACGGCTTCGGGTATTTCGACGCCGAAGGCCACGTCTATCTCTTTGCCGCGGTCTGTCACCGTGATCTGGTCAGCGATTACACCTCTCCCGTCCAGGCCCTCACCGCGCGACTGAGGTCGGGGAACTTCGATGCGGGGATTGCCCGTCAGCTCGGTTTGCTGCTGCTCCGCTGGTCGGCGGAGGAGATCTACGTCGCCGCCGCCCCTCAGTTCCGACACGGCCCGTCCCAGGAGGTGGAGAAGGCGTGGGACTGGGGTCAGCCGGACTGGGCCAGCCAGGAGGATCCGATCGCCGCCCTCTACCGCAAGGGCAGTCTGCGCTACGCCATCGACATCCCTGGGGTAGGCGATGCCCTCGCCCTCGCCTACGACACCATCTGGCCGTTTGTGCGCTCCGACGACGAGCTCGTGGAGCGGGCCCGCTCCCTGGGTCTGGATCTCGACGGACCCCAAGATGCCGCTGACCTTATCGAGGAGTCTCTGGCCTCCCTGATGCAGTGCTCGATCGACGGCGCCGGGCTCAGCAACAAGCCGCGTATCAGCGAGGGGGTGCTCACCGTGCTGCGCTGCCTCGATCGTCCCGATGCCGGAGATGTCATGGAGTGGCTCTACGACCTCGGGCCCGATCGGCTGCGGGTGTTCGCCACCAACAATTTCACCCCCGACGGTGTCCCTCCCGAGGCTTCGGGAGGCTACAACAATACCCACACCTGCGGCCTCTTCAGCCTCGAATACCAGCTGCGCGAGCTGCGCCAACTGTGGCCCGACGCTTACCCTCTCTCTCTCTTTCCTTCCCAGATGGCGGACCCGAGAGTCGGCCGCATTCTCCTCGCTCCGTACGAAATCGCCATGCTGGGGAAACTTCCCTTCCACTTCGGCGACGGGGGTTCGTCGGGGGTGCAGGGCAAGCTGGGGGACGACGTCTTCCTCGACCCCCTCAATCGGCGCACCCTCGACAGAGCGGTCGAGTATCTGGAGGATTCACCAGCCGCTGAAATCCGAGACGCCTCGCTGAAGAAGAAGCACCGGCGTCTCGGCAACACCGTGCAGGACGGCGTCGGCATCGCCATCCTCCGCACCGGCGAGCGCCCCGAACGAGCGGCTGCCGGAATCGTTTACGGCGACGCCCCCTGGCACCGTCACATGGATCTGCTCGACGTCCAGCTCTACGCCTTCGACCATCCCTTCCTCAGCGACCTCGGCTACCCGCAGTCCTGGGCCCACGTCGAAAACTGGGAGGGCAACTGGGCCACCCACAACTCGGTATGGGCCGTAGTGCCCGACGTCAAACCGTTGGGGCTGCCCTTCGACACTCCCTGGCACTACCTGAAGGCGCTGGCCGGACGGGGCCGCCTGGTGCGCACCCTCTTCGCCGATGGAGGCGTGCAGGTGGTTGAGGTGGAGGCGAGGCGCTGGGCGTTCGATGCGGAGCGACTTCGCTGGTTCGATCCCGGTGTCCGCTATCGCAGGCTGGTGGCCCTGGTGGAAACCGACGGTGAGGGGGTTGCCCTCATCGACCTGGCACGGATCAGCGGTGGCTCCGAGCACTGGCGCATCTGCCGCGGCCTCGAGGGGAGTTTCGACATCGACGGTGACAGCCCGTCGCTCCTGCCGGGCACCCTGGCCGGCGCCCACGTCAGTCGCGGTGACACCGGCGCGATCGATCATCCGGACCACGGCGGCCTGGCGTGGATGGACGATGTGGCCGCCCTCGGCGAGGCCGCCACATGGCGGTCGGCCTGGAGCTCCAGCCGTGACCCGGGTGTCTCTCTCGATCTCCACCAGCTCAACACCACGCCGGGGACAGAGGTGTTCACGGCCCGAGCCACAGCCGTAATGGGTACACCGGAGGAATCGAAATACCGTTACCAACCCGTTGCCTGGAAACGGCGTCCAGCGCCCGAATCTTCCTCCTCCACCACCACCTGCATCGACTTGCTTTTCGAGCCCCGGACCGGGGAAGCGACCGTCGCTCGCGCCGAAGCTATCGGCGTGGACGAAGGCGACTCCACCGCCAGCGGTGTCCTTCTCGAAACCCGCGGCGGACGGCGGATCTGCCTGTATTGGGCTCCTGGTGGAGGGTCGCCTGATTCGGAGACCCGTTTTGCGGATGGCACGGTGTTGGAAGGCAGCCTGGCCGTAGTCGAAGGGATACGCGCCATCGGCGTCGGTGCCTGCCGCCTGGACCAAGGCGGCAAACGCTTCAGCTTTCCACACCCTCGGCAACAGGGCACCGTCGTGGCCCTGGACCGAGGAGCGTGCACCGTCGAGATAGAGGGGATCACGCGCCTGGCGCCGGGAGACCGCATTGTCGTCAATCCAGCTGGCAGAGGGCACACCTACAGGATCGAGGAGGTGACGGAGCTGGGCGGCGGCCGCCACCGGCTCCGACTGGACGTGACCTCCGTCCTCGGTCGAGCGCGCATCGCCTCTGCCGACGCGGTGGCCCTGGAGCTGGACTTCTTCATCATCACCCGCACCGGCAACCTGCACCAGACCCGCCTGGAACGGGAGGCGGACGGCGCCTGGCAGGTTATCGAAGAGGCCGTCAATGCCGATGCGTACAGCACGCTCCTGCATCTCGACCATCCCCTCGCGCCCGACGCCGCCGCGGGAGAGTGGGTGGCCGCCGTCGACTATGTTGTGGGTGACCCCGTGTTGCTGGAGGCCGTCAACCACGGAGCACAGAGGCCATGACCACATCCACCTTCGACCGACCCTTCCCCGCCCTCACTCCGGCCCAACGCTACCATCTGGAGGTATTCGGTTACACCGTCGTCGAGGGGGCGCTGAGTGACGACGAGGTGGGCGATCTGCTGGAGGCGTTGTACCGGATTCGAGGAGAACTGTGTCGTCTCGAGGATCCCTCGGCGGCCGGCCCCCGCGTCAATGGGGCCTACCTGCGCAAGAACGCGCCCCATCATCGCTTCATCGGCCACATCATCGAGGCGGACCCGGTAATCACTGCCTACGCCACCCATCCGCGGCTCGTGTCCATGGCGGAAGAGTTGATGGGATGTGAGGCCCGGATCGTCGAGATGAACGCCCACGTCAACAGCAGAGCCCCCGAACCCGTGTCGGGCGACCCCCGCTACGGCTTTCACCGCGGCACCGACATCCCCTTCGGCGGGCACGTTCAGGGTGGGCTCTTCCACTGCAACTTCGTCAAGACGCTGACCAACCTTACCGACCTCGAACCCGACGACGGTGGCACCGTAGTTATCGCCGGCAGCCACAAGGTGGATGTGCCCACCGAGGACCTCATCGAGCTCGCCTACCGGGACCGCACCCTCATTCACCAGGTCGTGGCCCCGGCCGGCTCCACACTCCTGTTCAGCGAAACCCTCATTCACGCCACCGGCCAGATCCGCTCCGACAGGGAGCGCGTCATCATCATCACGGGGTACGGCGCCCCCATGTTCCCCTACTGGGATGAAGGCGAGTTGAGCGACGGCTTCAAACGGCAGATCCCCGACCAGCTGACCACCCTCTTCCACGGCAAAGCGCATTGGGGTCGAGGCCCCCGCTACCGCACCCTGGCCGAGTCGGCCGATGCCCGCCCTTTCCCCTTGGGCGCCTGGGACAGACGGGCGCCTCCCGTATAATCACTCAAGGCGCCCGAGTCGTGAATACTTCGTATGCTCTCCCGGGGGGCAGACCCGACGGGCGCCTCCCGGATAATCTGACCCCTCCGGTGGTTCAAGGCGCCCGAGTCGTAAAGTCATCTACTCTTACCCTGAAGGGAGTTCGCCATGAAAATCCGCGAAGACCTGAAACCCGGGAATCCATTCCCGGATATCGAGCTGCCGGACCAGGGCGGCCAGCTCCGCACCCTCAGCCAGTTGATGCGGAGCTTTCCCACCATCGTCACCTTCTGGCGCGGCAGATACTGACCGAAGGATACTCTCCAGTTGGAGAGCTACGTCACCCACCTGCAGCCCGAGCTAGAGGTCAGCTACTGCCATCTCGTCGCCATCTCCGTCGATGGCGAAGAGGCGACACGCGACTACCGGGCCAGCATTGGCGCCACCTTCCCCTTTCTCGTCGACGCCGACCGCAAGCTGATCCACGCGCTCGAAATAGACGACAACACCGACCCTGCCCACTCACCCGTCCCCATCCCCTACACTTTCGTCCTGGACAGCGATCGATTGATCTACAAGATCTACAACGGTTGGTGGTTCGTGGGCAGACCTACGGTGGAAGAGCTGCGACAAGACCTGCGCGCCCTCCTCTCCCGTCGCGACGACTACGAATACGACCGCGCCTGGGACGCGGAAGCGGAGGCCTGACGCCGGCACCCTGGCGCAAACCAGGAAGGTCAGCCGCGGGCACCAGCAAAGACCGATCATAGTTTCTCCCTATTCTCCTTTCCCCTATCTTACTCGCACACATTTTGCCAACCAACCTCCACGAGCTGACATGCCCCGACCCGGAATCCTGATCAGGGAGGACATGCGCAACCCGGAGTTCGACTCCGATGCCCGACGCCGCGGCATCGACAGGTTGAGCCAGCTGGGCGAGCTCTCCTATTACGCCGGGGAGCTCACCGGAGAGCTCGGCGGCGGCGTCCTGGGCGTCATTGCCAGTGGCGCCCTCATCCATCCCGAGTTCTACGAAGCTGCTGCCGACCTCCGAATCGTCGCCCGCTACGGCGTCGGCTTCGAGAAGGTCAATCTGCAGCTGGCCACCGAACACGGTGCCTTCGACAGCG
>PBRM01000272.1 GCA_002725915.1 Gemmatimonadota bacterium | reverse complement strand
TCAGCGCCGCCCTGCTGACGCTGGAGTTCCCCTTGTTCGCCTCGAAGCGACGTAGACCGCTGCCGCTGTAGTCAGTGTCAGCCACGCCGCGCTCACCGCTAGGGCGAGAACGAAATCGGGGTCCCCTATCAGCTCGGGCACCGTCTCGTAGCACGCCTTTCTGACCACCACCATGGCGTAACGCACCGGGTTCACTGCCGTCAGTGCCGCCAGCCATGGTGAGGACCTCTCCAGCGGGAAGAGCGCTCCTGACAGCATCCACATGGGTATCATGACCACACTCATCACCGCGTGGTATCCCGATACCGACTCCGAGGACCAGGCGACAACAAAGCCGAACGCCGTGAACCCCATCCCCACCAGCAGGAACAGCGCGATAAGGGTTACCGCGAGTTGCCCTGTCAGCGCGATCCCCGCCGATGGAGCGACCAGGAGGAATACCGTAGCCTGGAACATCGCTATCGCCGTCCCTCCGATCAGCTTGCCCGCCACCAGCCCAAGGCGTGACACCGGGGCCACCAGCACTCCCTGCAGAAAGCCAGCGGAGCGGTCTTCGATGAGCGTGATGGTCGAATAGACCGCTGCGAAGAGAAGCATCATCAGCAGTATCCCGGGATACAGGAACTCGATATACCCGGGTCCTTCCTCACCGGTTCGAAAGCTGCCCGAGAAGCCGGCGCCCAGGAACAGCCAGAACAGCGGCGGTTGGGCCAGGCTGCCCAGGAGGCGACTGGGTTGCCTGAAGTAGCGCACCACCTCTCTCTGTGCCAGTACAGTTGCCGCCCTCAATCGCCACTCCCCCCTAGCCCAATACTCAGAGGAGATTCCAGATGCTGACCCGTGAGGTCGACGAAGACGTCGTCCAGGGACGGATGCGACAGCGATAGAGAGCGAATGCGATTCCCAAACTCGAGACGCAGGCGGTCGAGGCTGATCTCCTGGCTCAGGGTTATCCGCAGCGCCCCTTCAACGATGTTGCAGTCTACCTGGAACAGCTCCTCCATCTCCCCTGCCAACGCTTCCAGATCCTCCCCTTGCACCACCAGGACTTCCGCGCCCATCTCCGCCCGCAGCCGGCCTGGCTCGCCGCAGGTCATCAGCTCCCCCTGGTGCAGGATCGCTACCCGATCGCACTGCTCGGCCTCGTCCATCAGATGGGTGGTGACGAGAACGATCAGCTCCCGCTCCCGCCGTTCTGCCTCGATCTGCTCCCAGAATCCTCGGCGCGCCACCGGGTCGAGACCGGAGGTGGGCTCGTCGAGGATCAGTATCCGCGGCTTTGGCAGCAACGCCTTGATCAGTTCCACTCGCCGCGACAGCCCCCCCGACAGGTTCTTTACCAACTCCTTACGGCGATCCTCCAATCCCGATCCGCAAAGGTAGCCATCTATGCGCTCTCTCAGGTCTGCGCCACTGAGCCCGTACAACCTGGCCGCGGCACGCAGGTTCTCGGCAACCGTCATCGCCCCGTCCAGAGCCGGGCGCTGGAACACCACTCCGAGTTGACGCCGAATCCGCGATACGTCCCTCACCAGGTCCAGGTCCCCCATGCGGACCGTGCCGCTTTGCGGAGACAGTGAGGTCATCAGAATCCGCATCAGCGTGGTCTTGCCGCTGCCGTTTGGACCCAGGAAGACGAGGCGTTCGCCAGGTCGGATTTGGAGACTGATTTCCTTCAGCGCCTGCCTGGCCTCGCTGCGGCGGGTGCCGGGATATCTGTGCGAGAGGTTGGAGATTTCAATGCCCAGCGCTGTCACTTAGACCCTGTCGTGGTTTCCTCTTCTGCGGAAATGGCCGAAGATAGACGTTCGCCTCGACGGGCGTCAAGGACTCGTAGGCGATTGCTCCCGTGCTCCTGTCGAGCGAGTCCGAGAGTTCCATGACGATGTCCTGTGCGCGGATGAGACGTTCGGACTTGGCCACCGCTTCCCTCCGGCTGCTTCACCTGCCATCTGATTGACACCCTTGGGCCCAGTCGCTAATTTCGCTCATTCATCATCGCTGCTCACTTCACTCACCTCACTCACTTCACGCACCTGTGGTCCCGCGATCCATCGCCCAGCGGCGAGATGGCGCCCTCGGCTAATACACCTCACCACACCCTTCCCGCCGGTGCGGACCATGGCTGACAAGATCTCCGACGACGTGCTCGAACGATTGCTGGCAGCATGCAGGGAAAACCAGCAATCCACGGGTCGCGGCGGGGACGCGGGTTTCGAGCGCACCCCCGTCTCCTACGATTTCAAACGCCCCCATCGCAGCAAGAAGGACCAGGCTCGGGGACTGGAAAGCATTTACGAGCAGTTCTGCCGGCTGATATCCCCGACCTGGTGCATGCAGGCGATTTGGGAGGAAGAGAACGCGCCGTCCTCCCCTGAGCCGCTAGGACGCGCCCCAACTCGGCAGACGCCGAACCCGGGCCTGCCCCCATGCCGTTGAGCCCCGGCATCCACGAGTTCTTCCTGCGTCTTTTCCAGCGCTATAAGGCTCTCGTGAATGATCCTCCCTGCAGGTCACGAGCCAACCATCGAGGGGGGCGAATCCTCGCCGGGGCAATAGCCGTCGCCGCTGGCCTCGCCCTCGCCGCGGCTTCGGGAGTCTCCCACCTCGACAGCCCCACCGGCGCCCAGGAGCAGACGATCCGTATACAAACCGGAATGAGCGCTCGGCACATAGGCGAAAAACTGGCCCAACACGGCCTCATCCGGTCCGCTCTCCTGTTCGAGTGGACAGCTCGAATTCGGGGTCTCGCCGCTGAGCTGGAAGCGGGTACCTACCAGGTCAGCGGCGGGGAGACCACAGCCGCCATTCTCGAAGACCTGCTCCGTGCTCCCCTCGAAATGGTGCGCGTCACCCTGCCCGAGGGGATGACCCGGCACCAGACCGCTCAGCTGCTGCAGCGTCAGGGGCTGGCTGACTCATCGCGCTTCCTGGCGCTCACCGAGGATGCGAGCTTGTTGCGGCAACTCCGGGTGGAGGCGGAAAACCTGGAAGGGTATCTCTATCCCGAGACCTATTTTCTCGATCACCACGCCACCGAGGAGGAGATCATCCGGCGAATAGTTGCCGAGTTCTTCTCCGCATTCTCCGATTCCCTCTACGTCCGGCTCGACAGCGTCGGTCTCAGCCTTCACCAGGTCGTAACTCTGGCCTCCATCGTCGAGCGCGAAGCCGTGGTGGCCCAGGAGCGATCCGTGATAGCATCCATCTTCTTCCGCCGCCTGCATTTAAACCGTCGTCTGGAATCCTGTGCCACGGTGGAATTCGCCCTCGGCGTCCACAAGAAGCGCCTGACCAACGCCGACCTCAAGGTCGTTTCCCCGTACAATACCTACGCGCACCGGGGACTCCCACCCGGACCCATCGGCAGCCCTGGGAGGGCCTCCATTATCGCCGCGCTCTATCCCGCCCAGACCGAGTACCTCTACTTCGTCGCTCGGGGGGACGGCACTCACTCTTTCAGCCGTACGAACAGAGAGCACGAGGCGGCCAAGAGAGCGTTTAAACGGGAAGAGCGCCGCCGAAGGACACGGACGAATTGAGCGACTCGATCGGTGGGCGCGAGGCCAGTGCCGCTCCGCGGTCATCTGCGAATCCGGACATGCTGGACGATCTCAACCCCGCCCAGCGGCAGGCCGTGGAAAACACAGAAGGCCCGGTGCTTGTCATCGCCGGGGCGGGATCGGGAAAGACTCGAGTTCTCACCTACCGGATCGCCCATCTCATCCGCCACCACGACGTATTTCCCTGGCACATTCTGGCCGTGACCTTTACCAACAAGGCAGCTGGCGAGATGAGGGAGCGCATGGATCAGCTGGTCGGCAGCGACAGCGGCGAAGCCTGGATCGGCACCTTCCACTCGGTCTGCGCCCGCATACTCCGGTACGAGGCGAGCGCCTTCGGGCTGGATTCGAACTTCACCATCTACGACGAAGACGACCGACGCTCAGCCATGCGACGGGTGTTGGCCGAGTTGGATATTTCCGATGAGGACCTCGACGCCAGGCGCGCTCTGGCGAGCATCAGCCGCGCCAAGAACGCGATGATCGACTGTGCCCTGTTCGCCGAGCAGGCGAGCGAAAACCCCCATGATATGATCGTCGCCCGGGTGTACAAGGCCTACGAAGCAGCGCTGCGCAGTAACCACGCCTTTGATTTTGACGATCTCATCGTCGAGCCCGTGCGCCAGTTTCGTCGCTGTCCAGAGGTCCTCGACAAGTACCGCCAGCGCTTCCGCTACATCCTCGTCGACGAATACCAGGACACCAACCGACCCCAGTATCTGCTGACCCGTCTCCTGGCCGAGGAACACCACAATCTCTGCTGCGTCGGCGACGACGACCAGTCCATCTACAGCTTCCGCGGCGCCGATATCCGCAACATCCTCGAATTCGAGCGCGACTACCCGGAGGCGAAAGTCATCCGCCTGGAACAGAACTATCGCTCCACCGGGCGCATCCTCGCCGTCGCCAACGCCGTCATTTCCAACAACCGGGGTAGGAAGGGAAAGAAGCTCTGGACCGCGGCAGGCGAGGGAGCCCCCATCGAGTTGGCCGAGTGCGCCGACGATCGCGCCGAGGCGCGCCACGTAGTCTCCACCGTGACCAAGCTCTGCCGGGAGGAGGGACTGACCCTGGGCGATGCCGCCGTCCTGTACCGAACCAACGCCCAGTCCCGATGCCTGGAGGAAGAACTGCAGCGGGGCGCCCTCCCCTACACCATCATCGGCGGCATCCGCTTCTACGAACGGCGGGAAATCAAGGATCTCGTCGCCTATCTCCGCATTCTCGTCAATCCCGCCGATGACGTCAGCCTCCTGCGCGTCATCAACGTACCCAAGCGCGGCATCGGCGGCACCACCGTGGATCGGTTGAAAGCCTACGCCGTGGACACCTCCTCGAGCCTCACGGAGACTCTCGCGCGCGTCGCCGAGGTCCCGGGTCTGGCCGCCCGGGCTCGCGGCAAGCTGCGGGAATTCGCCGAGTTGATTTCTACGCTGACCTCCATCGCCCAGGAACCGGAACTCGACCTGGCGGATCTCGCGAAGAAGGTCCTGGAAGGCACCGGGTACCTCGACGCCCTCGCAACGCCGGGCTCAATCGAGGAAATGACGCGAAGGGAGAACGTGGGACAGCTCGTGGCCCGCATGGAGGAGTTCGACGAGTCGAAGGAGGAGCCGACGCTGTCGGCTTTTCTCGAGGAAGTCGCTCTCATGACCTCGGCCGACGAGCAGGGAGAGAGCACCGAGTCCCTCGCCCTCATGACCCTGCATATGGCCAAGGGGCTGGAATTTCCCCTCGTCTTCATCACCGGGCTCGAGGAGCATCTGCTTCCCACCTCGCGCGCTATAGAGGAGAGCCAGACCTCGCCCGAAAGCCTGGAGGAGGAACGCCGGCTGTTCTACGTGGGCATCACCAGGGCGCGACGGCACCTGGTGCTGGCCTGGTCGCGCTGGCGTTACATGTTCGGCTCACTGCAGGAAACGCGGCCTTCGCGCTTCCTGGGGGAGGTCCCGAGGGAGCTGGTGGAGGAGAGGGAGATCGCCGCAGCGGGTGACCTGGGAATGCGCGCCGCCTCCCGCCGCGCCCAGCGGTTCTCAACCCCGGCCCCGGCGAAAGTCGTCCGCAAGCCCGCACCCGAGGGGGTCCATTACGAGTGGGATGAATCCGAAACCGCCAGCCATATCGACGAGATCCCCCTGGACGACGGCAACGACCTGATGTCGGTGGGACGGTGGGTATTGCATCCCAGCTGGGGCAGGGGTCGGATCGTGGACAGAGAGGGGTCTGGAAGCGACATGAAGCTGTCCATCAGTTTCGGTGGCCGCCTGAAGAAGGTCCTCGCGGCGTACGCCCATCTGGAGCCGGCTTGAGACATTGCTGGACGCCCCACCAGTCCCTCGGGCGCCACTGTTAATCGACGATTTCTTCGCGGCCTGGATCCGCTTGACATACGGTAATTCTCCTTGGGGTTTTGAGTATGCGATCTCAATAGATTTCGGGTACTCGCCTTTACCCCTCCCCTCCCTTCAACCCTCTTCAGCCACCGTCACCCAATTATTATCGCGGTCGCGTCGGCATTGGCAAACTTCTTTCGGAGCGGTGATCCTTCCACCGCTGGCCCGGCGGTCCTGCCCGCCTCCGTCCGGGCGTCCAATCGGTTGCCGTGGAAGGAAGTGCACCCTAACTTTAACCAACTGTCTCTTACTCCTCTTGGCCCGATTCCGAAGATGTCCGATTACCCTCTAGCCGCTATTTCAGGAGATTCCACCTCGGCGCCCGATACGGCCCCCACCCGCGTGGCTTTTCAGAACGTGGGGTGCAAGCTCAACCAATACGAGGTGGAGGCGCTACAGGACGGGTTCCAGCGCCGCGGCTACGAGGTGGTGCCGTTCGAAGCCGGTGCCGATGTGTACGTGGTCAACACCTGCACAGTCACCGGCTCGGGCGACGCCGATTCTCGTCGCGCCGTGCGGCGCGCCGTGCGCTTCAACCCAGAGGCCACGGTGGTGGCGACCGGCTGCTATGCCCAAAGGCGACCCGACGGCCTGAGGGAGGCGGGGGCCGGTCTCGTAGTCGGCAACCAACAGAAGGCAGATCTGGTCGACACCGTCCACCGCCATCTGACGGGTTCAACGCCTGTCGCTGTCTTTGATCCTTCGGCGAGGCCGCGGGCGGCGCGCTTCCTCGAGATCCACGGCGCCCCGAGTTTGGGACGCACTCGGGGCACGCTGAAGATCCAGGACGGCTGCGACGAGCACTGCACCTACTGCGTCATCCCGTCGGTAAGGGGGGTCAGCGTCAGTCGTCCACTCGACGAGGTTGTCCAGCAGGCGCGGCGCATGGTGGAGGCCGGGTACCGGGAAGTCGCCCTCACAGGTGTTCACACCGGGAGCTACGGTCGCGACTTCGACGGGGAGGAGAGTCTGCTCACTCTCCTGCAGGCGCTGGAGGGGGTCGATGGCCTCAGCCGCATCAGACTCAACTCCGTCGAGCCCGGCTTTGTCACCGATGCCCTCATCCGTCACCTAGCTGATTCCAGCAAGCTGTGCCGTCACTTTCACATCCCCTTGCAGAGCGGCGACGACCGGATCCTGCGCCGCATGGGACGGCGGTATACGGCTGCGGAGTACGCTCGGGTGGTGGAAACCATCGCCGACCTGGTTCCGGACTGCGCCATAGGCGCCGATGTGATGGTCGGCTTTCCAGGGGAGGGCCGCCAGCACTTCGGCAATACCCTCGACCTGATCCGCCGACTCCCCCTCACCTATCTGCACGTGTTCTCCTACTCGCTAAGGGACGGCACCGCCGCCCTGCGCCTGGGCGATCGTCAGACGCGGGCAACTCAACGGCCCCGCGCTCGGCAACTGATCCGCCTCAGCGAGGACAAACGTCTCGCCTTCCACCGGCGGTTCCTGGGAAGTTCGCTTCGCATCCTGGTGGAAGAGCGCTGCTCTTCCTCCGCCTCCGCCTTTGGACTTGCCGTCGGCATGAGCGACAACTATGTGAAGGTTCTCTTCGCCGCGGGAGAACAGGAAATCGCAGAGAACCAGTTCGCTTTCGTGCGGATTGGCAGGGCGCGGCAGGACGCGGTCTTCGGAGAGCTTGAGCCGTCGTGACGACCCGTCCTCTATCCCCTGCGGGGGCCTCTCTCCAGAGCTGCCCCTCGCCCTCTGTGATGGCTGACCCGATCCCCGCGACAGCCGCGCCGCTGGATGCCGCTAGCGCCCGGAAGGTCTATGTGGAGACCTATGGCTGTCAGATGAACGTCGCCGACACCGAAGTGGTGACGGCGATCCTGACGCGGGCCGGGTACGGCTGCGTGGGGACTCCAGAGGAAGCGGACGTCATCCTCATCAACACCTGCGCGGTGCGGGAGAAGGCAGAGGAACGGGTCATCGGCCGCGCCGCCCAGCTCAGCGGGCTCCGCGCCCACAAGCCGGACCTCACCATCGGCATTCTCGGGTGCATGGCGCAGCACCTCGCCGCCTCCCTGCCGAAGCGGGCGCCCTTCGTCGATCTGGTAATGGGTCCCGATTCATACCAGCGACTTCCCGATATCCTCGCCCAGACCTCGAACGAGGCCCTCCTCGACGTGCGCTTGAGCCGCGTTGAGAACTATGTCGGCATCGACGGCGTGCGGAAGTCCGGCACCAATGCCTGGGTTACGATCATCCGCGGCTGCGACAAGTTCTGCACCTTCTGTATCGTCCCCTATGTGCGGGGACGCGAACGCAGTCTCGATCCCTCAGAGATGCTCCGTCAAGTGACTCAGAGCGCCTCTGAGGGCTTCAAGGAGGTTACTCTACTGGGTCAGACGGTGAACTCCTATCGCTTCCTGCAGACGGACTTCGCCGATCTGCTGCGGGCCGTAGCCGCCGTAGACGGGATCGAGCGGGTGCGTTTTACCTCGCCGTATCCGAAGGATTTCACCGACCGCGCCATCGAGGCCATAGCGGATCTTCCGGAGGTCTGTCCGGCTCTGCACCTGCCGGTACAGAGCGGATCCGAAACCCAGTTGGAACGCATGCAGCGCGGCTACTCGGTCACCGAGTACCGGGACCTCGTCGCTCGACTCAGGACCGCCGTGCCCGATCTCTCTCTGAGCACTGATATCATCGTCGGGTTTTGCGGCGAGTCAGACCAGGACTTCCGCCGCACCCTCGAGCTGATGGAAGAGATGCGATTCGACTCCGCCTACATGTTCAAGTATTCGGAGCGCTCCGGCACCGCCGCTCACCGGAAGCTGGCCGACGACGTGCCGGAGGAATTGAAGCGAGAGCGACTTCGGGAGATCATCGACTTGCAGGAGCAGATCTCTCTCGAGGTCAACCAGCAGTGGCTGGGAAAATCGGTTCAGATCCTGGTCGAAGGGAATTCCAAGCGCAAGACGGAGGAGGGCTCCCCCAATCGTTTCGGGCGCTCGGCGCACGGCAAGGTCGTTGTCTTTCCCGAGCAGGCCGAAGCCAACAGCATGCGCTCCGTGTTGGTGGACCGAGCCACTTCCCACACCCTGTACGGATCCGCCGCAGACGCCTGAAGAAGCTCCCGCGACGCCGGGCATGCTCGGCGACCCCGGCGAGACCCTGTCGCTTCTTCCCCGCCAGCCAGCGCTCCCGCTCCGCCTCCCACCTCCGGTTCGGTGATCCCCCGGCCTC
>PBRM01000271.1 GCA_002725915.1 Gemmatimonadota bacterium | reverse complement strand
TCACCATCCCTCAACGAACGGCCTTTCCATGCTCGCGCTGCTGATCGCCAAGGAAATGAGGAGTCATCTCCTCAGCTATCGCTTTGTCCTCACCCTTCTGCTGTTCTTCGTCCTCATCGTGTCGTCGGTGGAGATGCTCGCCCTCAACTACGACAGGCAGGCGACCAACTACGCCGAGACCAGGAGGTCCCAGGAGGAAGCTCTCAAGGAGGCGACCGACTTTCGATCCCTCCGGTGGCGGGGCATCAAGGTCGAAAAACCGCCCAATCCAATGAGCGTGTTCGCCATGGGCCTGGAGAGGGAGATGTCCCGGTCGGTCAAGGTATCCAGCTTTGAAGACGCCAAGCTTGGGCGCAGCAAGTACGCCAATCCCCTCTTTGCGCTGTTCCCGGCACCGGATCTGCTTTACATCGTCAACATCGTCGGATCTCTCCTCGCCCTCCTCTTCGCCTTTGATGCGATCTGCGGCGAGCAGGAGAGGGGGACTCTCAAGCTCGTCATGGCTTATTCGGTGCCCCGACACCTGGTGCTGCTGGCAAAGTGGATTGGGGGGTACCTCGCTCTCATCCTGCCCTTTTTCGCCTCCGTCTTCACGGCTCTGCTCTTCGCCCAGCTGACAACATCGCTCTCCTTCGTCGCCTCCGACTGGTCGGCCTTTCTCGGGCTGATGGCCGTGGCGGCGCTCTATATGTCCGTGTTCTACGCGCTGGCCATGTGGATATCCGCCCTCACTCACCGATCCTCAACCTCGCTAGTGCTGAATTTTCTGATCTGGGTCATCCTGGTTCTGCTGGTGCCCAACACCGCTCCCATGGCCGCCCGCGCCATGGCGCCCGTACCCTCTCCCGGGGTCATCGCCGGCCAGCGGCAGGCGATTCAGCGCAGCCTGTGGCGCGAAGCGTGGAGCAGTATTCGCCGGGCTCCGCGTGAGGAGCGCGGCGCGTTGCGCGAAGAAATCCAGGCCAGGATTCGCTCCGCGACCGACAAGGTCCTGGTAGACTACCTGCAGAAAGTGGATTCCCAGATCGGCACCGGGGTCCTGCTGGCGCGGTTGTCACCTTCGGCGAGTTACGTCTACGCCACGGCGGGACTGGCCGGCAGCGGATTGGAGGGATTCACGGGTCTGCGCGAATACGTAGGTCGGTACCGCATCGAGTTCCTCGACAAGATCCACGAGCTGGAGGAAGAGAGAAGCCGCGAGCTCGAGGGGGTCACCGATCAGGAGGAGCGGCAGGAGATCAGGGATGCCCCCGTAGATCCGGACGACCTCCCCGCCTTCGCTCCGGTGCGGCCGAGACTGGCCGACAATCTGGTCGCCCTGCAGACGGACCTGTCAATTCTCCTGGTGCTCAATGGCCTCTTCTTCCTCGGCGCCTACTCGGGATTCCTGCGCTACGATCTCATGAAGTGAAAGGCGAAGCATGCTCTTAGTTCTCGCGGTCAAGGAATGGGCCACCAACCTGCTGGAGTTGCGCTTCCTCGTGTGCGCTTCCCTGTGCGTCTTTCTCGGTGTCGTGAGCGTCTTCGTTCTGCGGGCAGACCTGGTGGCAAAGCGCACCGATTTCCACACCAACCAGGGCGTTTATCGCAGCCAGGCGGAGGAGTACGGCAGCTACGGCCAGCTCAAGCGCCAGGGCGTCCGCGTCGACCGCCCGCCACAGAACTTCCAGGTCCTGTTTTACGGGGTGGAGAAGACGCTGGACCGAAACGCGGTGATTTCCGACGACTACCTTCCCGGATTCGAGGGCGACATCAATAGCAATCCCAGCGTCCTGCTGTTTCCGGTGGCCGACCTGCTCTTCGTCGTCGGCGTGGTCCTGAGCCTGCTGGCCTTCTTCATGTCCTATGACGCCGTTGCCGGCGAGCGCGAGCGCGGGACCCTCAAACTGCTCCTTTCGTACTCCGTGCCCCGCGACACGATCATTCTCGCCAAGTGGATGGGAGGATATTTGAGCCTCGCTCTCCCCTTCCTGGTGGCCCTGGCGTTGAGCGCTCTCCTGATCAGCATCTCCGACGACATCCCGTTTCGGGGTTCGGACTGGGAGGCGTTTGCGGTGGCCGGCGTTGTCTCGCTGCTGCTGATAGCGGTCATGTTCTCGATCGGGCTGCTGGTCTCGGTGCGCGCGCGCCAGTCGGCTACGGCTATCCTCAGCCTGCTGGCGCTGTGGGTGTTCCTGGCCCTGGTGCTGCCGAATTCCGGCCCCTATTTCGCCGAAATCGTCTCCCCCGTGCCGGGAGTGGGGGAGGTCGAGCGGACCATTGCCCAGCGGACCAAGGGCCTGAGCGACGAATACCGCGCCGGCTGGCGCCGCGGCGGGCGCCGCATGCGCGACATGACCAGGGAGCAGAGGGCGCGGTTTCGCCGAGAGCGGACGGAGGCGCGAGAACAGCTCACAGCGGCCGTCAACGAGGCCACCGAGGAGGTCATCCGCGACTTCGAGCGCCAGCTGCGGCAGCAAATCGAGGTCGCCCGCACGATCACGCGGCTGTCTCCGGTGGCGGCCTTCGTGTACGCCAATACCGACATCGGCGAAACGGGGGTGCGACACGAGCGCCGGCTGGTGAACGGGCTGAGGGAGTACCAGCACCAGTTCGCCCGCTATGTAGCGGAGAAGCAGGAGGGCAGCTCGGGGGGGAGTGACTTCGGATTCGGCGAAGACGAAGACTACGACATCGAGGACCTACCGGTATTCCAGCAGCGGGAAGACGACCTGTCCGATCGTCTGGCGGCGCGCTCGATCGACATCCTGCTGCTGGCGGTATTCGCCATCCTCTTCTTTATGGCCGCCTTCCTGTCATTCTTGAGAACGGATATCACCTGAATTCTCACGAAGTCCTTCCACGCGATCTCGTAGATTTAAGCACCTGGTGCGGGCCTGAGGGGAGTGCTGATTTGACAGGGCCTCGCGCGGACACTGTTTGCGAGAGCGCCCATCACAATTACCCGGGAGATACCACATGAGACGCGCGTCTATCACCATCTTTTCGATGCTGGCCGCGGCCGGCATCTTCGCCGCGGCCGTCTTTGCTCAGCCCCAGTCCGGGCAGCGGCGGGGGGGCGGGTTCGGAGGCGGGCTCAACCTGGATTCCGAATGGGCCCTGGTCTGTTTCCAGCTCGAGACTGAGGACGATCTCCTGCCGCAACTGAGGGGGGTGTTCCGCGAGGCCTACGATCTGAGGGCGGAAGTGATCGAGGCGATGCGGGAAGGGGAGATCGAGCGGGAGGACATCGCCGAGGAGATGGTGGCCATCAAGGAGGAGCTGGCAGGGTCGCTGGAGAAGATCCTCGGCAAGGAGCGGATGGCTCGCCTGCGGGAACTGCGGTCCCAACGCCAGGGCGGCTGGCAGCGGAGAGGGAGGAGCAACCGGCGGCAGAACGGCGATTGAGCTTGACAAAGATCGCCGCAAGTCAACATAGTAGAGGCTCCCGTCGATAAGAGCGCGAAAAAAGAGCGCGAACCAACCAGGGTAAACACCGGAGGTCTGCACCATGCTCGAAATCATCGACATGTCCAAGCACTACGGTGACGTCCACGCCGTCAACAACCTGAATCTCACCATCCAGCCTGGCGAGATCTTCACCATGCTGGGGGCCAACGGCGCCGGCAAGACCACAACCCTCATGGTTTCACTGGGGTTCACCGAGCCCACGAGCGGCACGGTCAAAATCTGCGGTATCGACGTGACCAAGGACCCGCTGGAGGCCAAGAAACACGTGGCCTACGTGTCGGAGAACGTGATGTTGTACGGCAACTTCACGGCGCGCCAGAACCTCGAGTTCTTCACCAAGCTGGGGGGGCGCAAGAACGTCTCCGATGCGGACTACGAGGCGGTCATGGAGCGCGTCGGCCTGCAGCGGGATGCGTTTCAGCGCCGACTGAAGGGGTTCTCCAAGGGTATGCGGCAGAAGCTGGGGATCGCCATCGCCATCATGAAGGACGCGGAGGTGATCCTCCTGGACGAGCCCACCTCCGGTCTGGATCCCAAGTCGGGGGCGGAATTCCTGCAATTGCTGTCCGAGCTGCGCGGTGAGAACAAGGCGATCTGGATGACGACGCACGACATCTTTCGAGCCAAAGCCATCGCCGATCGCGTCGGCATTATGACCGAGGGGAATCTAGTCAAGATCTTCACCCGCGAGGAGCTGGAGCAGGAGGACCTGGAGCGGATTTACGTGGATTACGTCACCCGCGAGGCGGAGGCGGCGGCCTGAACCCTGGCCTGTCATGGGCCGTCTCTTCCTGCTATTCCCGATACTTGCCTGCGCCTCCGGGCCATCCGTCGACGATCTGGTCGAGCAGCTGGCAGGCGACGCCGACGAGGCGTCAATGGGCGAGGCAGGAGCTGCTCTGGCCAAGGGTCGGGCCGTAGAGCCACTTCTCCAGGCCCTGGAAGAGCCCGCCAATACGGCCGCCCGCCCGCCCGGCCGTGAACGTGCTGGTGAGCCTGACGCGAGTCGAAGACGACCGCATCGCGGCGGCTCTCACCGATCACCTCGTCAACGATCCCCAAGTGGCGATGCGTTCCCGAATTGCCCTGGGCATATGCACGTCCGCGCTGAGGCGATACCGGCCCTGATGGAATCCCTCGATGACGACGAGGGTGAGGTCCGGCACCAGGCTCTGCTGGCCCTGTCCAGCCTGGATGGCAAAATGACTTCGGCTCAGACCGAGGTGCTGAAGCAGCGGTTGAGCTCATGGGAGACGCGCACGTGGGGGTGCAGCTGGAGACCGAGATCCGCATCGAGGCCGGAGTCGACAAGTGGATCCAGGAGGCCGGTCAGCTGATGCTGAAGGCCCAGGTGGCGGCAGCGGAGTCGCTCTACGCGACCACACTGACGCGGCCACAGCCCTGACGATTTCGGCGTTCTCTTCTTCAACTGAAAGGACGGACATATGTTCTTCTTAACCGTCGGAAAAGAGATCGTCCACAACATCCTCAGCTTCAGGTTTGTCGTCACCTACGTGCTGCTCTTCTGCCTCATCCTGATGGCGATGTTCCTCATGACCAACGACTACCAGAGACGCCTGCAGGAGTTCTCCACTGCGGACCGCAAGGTGCGGGAGAATCTGGCCGAACTGGTGAAGATAGAGGACCCTGCCGAGCAGTTCCAGCGCATCCGGCAGGCGGATTTCTCCGCCCTGCGCCTGCCCACTCCCCTGAGTCTACTGGCGCTGGGACTCGAGGGGAGCCTGCCGACCCAGGTATCCTCCCAGAGCCGCTTCTTCGTGAGCTCCAGCGACGACCGGCTGGGCAGAAACGTGCTCTTCGACATCTTTCAGACGCCTGATTTTGTCTACGTCGTCAACGTCGTCATGAGTCTGCTGGCCTTGCTCTTCGTCTTCGACTCGGTGTGCGGAGAGAAGGAGCAGGGGACCCTCAAGCTCCTTCTCTCCAACTCCGTTCCCAGGGATTCCGTCCTCCTCGGCAAGTGGGTCGGCGGGTTTTTCTCGGTCACAGCTCCCTTCGCCGTGGCCGTGCTGGGAGGATTTACCTACATCTACATCTCCGGCGCAATGGAAATGAAGGGAGGGGACATGGCCCGCTTCGGGCTCATCTTCGTGCTTTCCCTCCTCTACATATCCACCTTCTTCACACTTGGACTCATGATCTCCACACTCACCCACCGCAGCGCCACGGCGCTGCTGGTATCGCTGCTGGTGTGGATCTGCTGGATTCTGGTGGTGCCCAACCTGGCGCCGATAGCGGCGCGACTGGCCGCCCCGGTGCCTGGCCGACAGGTGATCGAAGCGGAGAAGCAGGCCATCGACCGGGAGGTCCAGCTGTTGATGGCGGGAATTGGCAAACGGAAAGTGTACGGTGATCAGGAGGAGTCGGAGAGCATCCGGAAGGATGGCGAGAGCAAGAAGCGAAAACTGGAGGAGTTCTACCAGGACAAGATGAGCCGGCAGATATCGTACAGCAAGAACCTGGCGCGTCTATCCCCATCGGCGAGTTACCTCTTCGCCGCCACGCGTCTGGCGGGTACCGGTCCCAACCTGTTCGACTACTTTCAGAAAGCCCTGGACCGGTTTCACCAGGGCCACGACGAGTTCCGCCAGAACATGTCCAGCGGGGTCATCATGGAGTGGACCCAGAGCGGCCCCAAGGTAAAGGATCCGGACTGGTTTGACGTGGAGAATCTGCCGCGGTTCGACATGTTTGCCGAGAGTCTCGACGACAGCTTCGACGCCGCCCTCTTCGACATCCTTCTCCTGGCTGTCTTCAACGTCCTGTTCTTCATGCTCTCATACACCATCTTCATCCGCTACGACGTGACCTGAAGACTGGCGATCTCCAGCACTCTTGCCATCCACGAGACGATAGGGCGGTGAGATCAGGATTCAGCCGGTAAAGAGATGGCGTAGACGAGATCGTTTAATAGATCCCCTACGATTGGATCGAGATCATGGCAATGTTGCTCCACATTATCCGCAAAGAGCTCCTCGACCAGCTCATGTCGCTGCGATTCGCCATCGCCTGCGTCGTCTGCCTCCTGGTCTTCCTCCTCAGCTCCATCGTCCTGACGCGGGATTTCCGCGAGGCCACGTCCACGTACAACATGAACCGCGTCATGCATCGCAACGAGCTGCACCAACGGACGGAAGTCTGGAGTCTGGATCGAGGGGTCATGGTGGACCGGCCTCTCAACGTCATGAATATTCTCGTGCGCGGGCTTACTCCCGAGCTCACCGAGAGCATCAAGGTTCAGGCCGGGAGCCGGCTGGACTTTCCCAAAAACTACGAGCAGAACCCGGTGATAGCGCTCTTCCCGTCGGTGGACTACGTTTTCATCGTCGGCATTATCATGAGTCTCCTGGCGCTTGCGTTCAGTTACGACTCCATGTCAGGGGAGAGGGAGAGCGGCGTGCTCAAGCTGCTCATGTCCTACAGCGTACCCCGCGACCGGGTCCTGCTGGGTAAGTGGATAGGCGGCTATCTCGCGCTGATCGCGCCTTTCGTTATCTCCTTCGCAGCCGGTTTGCTGGTGGTGCTGACGTTTCCGGAGGTCGACCCCACCGCGGGCAACACGCTGGCCGTTCTCGCCCTTCTCCTCCTTGCCCTTCTCTACCTAGCCGTTGTCTATTCTCTGGGTATGTTCCTGTCGGCCAGGACGCGCGTCCCCTCAACCTCGATAACGGTGCTGCTGCTTATATGGGTCACCTTTATCCTCGCCATACCCAACATGGCGCCTTACATGGCGGCCCAGCTGTTGCCGGTGCCGTCTCGGGAAAGCGTCGATCGCGAGAAGACGGGCCTGCGCCAGGAGATGAGGGTGAAGAGGCAGGAGATGGTCAAAGAGGAGCAGGAGCGCACCGGCAGAGATGACGTGTGGAGAGATGAGGATTTTCAGACCAAGATGAGGGCCCTTGGCGAGGAGATGAGGCAGTACGAGCAGAAGGTGGAGGAGAGCTACCTGTCGAAGGTTCAGAGTCAGACCCGCTGGAGCGGGATCGCTGCCCGCATATCACCTCTCACGTCGTTCAACCTGGCCGCCTTTGACCTGGCCGCCGCCGGCATAGCGCAGGAGGTCCGCTTCGTGGACGCCCTGAAGACCTACAGCCAGACTTGGCAGAACTACACCGAGGAGAAGCAGAAGGCCTGGCGGGAGTACATGGAGCGACAGCGCGGCTCGGACGGGTCCGTCTCCTCCAGTTCCGGAGACATGGCGCAATTGACAGTCGACCTCACCGACTATCCCCGCTTCGAGTTCGCCCACATGTCTCTGCTCGACCGACTGTCGGAAATTTATCTGGACATACTGCTTCTGGCGGTGTGGAACATCCTGTTCTTCATGCTCGCTTACCTCTCGTTTCTGCGCTACGACATCCAATAGTCGACTGCGTCCGTCCCCGTTTCGACAGGATGCATTGCGCACGGTCACCGACAGCAAAGGCAAGACTGCATCCACTTACCGATGTTGGTGAACGAGGTGGGATAAGGTTATATTTTGAGACGGATTCAGCCGGCGCTCGTCGGGGTGACTGACTCAGCGGTGGGTCCTGCAGCCGAAGTCGACAGGAGTTCGCCCACCACCACGAGAAGGATTACAACCGCGAGGGAGCGCCGCAGGATACGGACGAGCGACGAGGTGGAATCGCTGCAGACGGGGCGCAATTACCTCTACACCTTCGGGCGCACGCAACGTGTTCGGCGACACCCCGGCCGATGCAATAGACTGTATTCGTGACGAATCAGGTGGACCCACGTTGTTCCTCCAAAGCGAATACGCGGACAAGCTCCTCGTCTTCGCCGGCGGATCCGTCTACGTGTGCCAATCACCATGGGGAGGAAATGAGTAATGTCCGACATCGGTTTCGGTGTGATTGGACTGGGTATGGGGAAGCACCACTGCATGGCCATCGACAAGGCGCCCGGCGCCCGTCTGGCCGGGGTCTGCGATGTGGATGAAGAACGGCTCAGTCCGGTGGCCGAGCAGTACGGGTGCAGAGCCCATACCGACTACTCGACCCTGCTGGAGGACGACGACATCCAGGTGGTCAACATCGCCACCCCCTCGGGGTCCCATGCAGCGATCGGTGCCGCGGCCGCCGCAGCGGGGAAACACCTCATAGTGGAGAAGCCCGTCGACATCACGCCGGCGCGGATAGAGCTGCTCATCGGCGCCGTTCAGCGTTCCGGAGTGAAGGCGGCGGGAATCTTCCAGTCTCGATTCGACCCATTGAACAACCGCATCCGAGTCGCGGTCCAGGAGGGAAGGCTGGGCCGCCTGATCGGTGTCCACGGACACCTGCCGTGGTACAGGAAGCAGTCGTATTACGACGGTCCGCACGGCGCCTGGAAGGGCACGTGGGATATGGATGGCGGGGGATCCTGCATGAACCAGGGAGTCCACACCGTCGATCTGTTGCAGTGGTTGGCCGGCCCCGTCAAGGGAGTGATGGCCATGTTCGGCGTCTTCGCTCACGATATCGAGGCCGAGGATCAGACCGTGGCGCTGCTGCGCTTCGAGAACGGCGCCCTGGGCACGCTGTACACGACGACCTGCTGTTTTCCGGGGTACGATCAGCGAGTTACGCTCTACGGCTCTGAAGGTTCGATCACCAAGGACGAGGGGCTGCTGAACAGCTGGCGGCTCGAGTCGGATCCAGAGCGCGAAGAAGAGCAGGAGATGTTGACGCTTTTCGGAGGAGAGCGCTACAACCACAAGGCCAGCGGTGCCGCCGATCCCATGGCTGTCAGCTTCGACGGACACACGCAGATCGTGGTGGATATGATCGCGGCTATCGCCGAGGATCGCCAGCCGGTCATCACTCTGGACAGCGCCCGCCACGCCGTGGAGATCATCGACGCCATTTACGAGTCCGGTCGATCGGGCCGGGAAATCACCATCGGTTGACGCCGCCGCAGCGAGGGGACATGGCATACCACAGATTCGAGCCGCAAGTGTACCACACCACCATCGGTACTCACGAGCCGGTCCTGGAGATCGAGTCCGGAGACAGGGTCTCGACGACGACGGTGGACGCACGGGGCCAGGACAGCAATGGCGATCAGGTCACCGAGAGGGGGAACCCGCAGACCGGACCCTTCGCCATCAACGGAGCGGAGCCCGGCGACACCCTGGCCGTCGTGCTGGAGGAACTCCGCCCCAACCGCTCGTGGGGCTGGACCGGCACCAGTCTCGCCGCCAACGTCCTCGACCCGGAGTACGAGGCGAGCTTCGAAGACGATTTTGAGGGCTCCGCTAAATGGATGGTGGACGCCGAGGCGGGCACGGCGCAGCTGTCGAAGCCCGAAGCTTCCCCCCTGTGCGGAATCGCCCTCCCCCTGGCGCCCATGGTGGGATGTTTCGGCGTGGCCCCGCCGCGTGGGCAGGCGATCTCCACGTCCACCTCATCCACCCACGGCGGCAACATGGACTACCGCGGATTCGTAGCCGGGGTCAAGGTCTACTTTCCCGTCTTCGTCCCCGGAGCGCTGTTCTTCATTGGTGACGGCCACGCGTTGCAGGGAGATGGGGAGATCGTGGGTACCGGCATCGAGATCTCCTTCGATGTGACCTTCACCGTTGAGCTGATCAAGGGTGCGGGGGAGATCGGATGGCCCCGGGCGGAAAGCGACGAGTACATCATGGCCGTGGGGAACGCGCGTCCTCTCGACCAGTGCGTGCAACACGCGACCACCGAGATGGTGAAATGGCTGCAGAGCGGATACGGCCTCGACGCCCGCACCGCTCACCTGCTCCTGGGTCAGAGCGTGGAATACGATGTCGGAAATATGTACGATCCGGCTTACACCATGGTGTGCAAAGTCCGGAAGTCACTGCTGGCGCGCTTCAAGTGAGCGGGCCAGCAGCGACACCCTCTCAGCCCGGAAGCTCGCCGATCGAGTCGAGGCCCTCAGGCGCAGGCAGGACGTAGCGGATAGGCTGGAAGGTGCCGTCGTGGCGTCTCACCGCCTGGACGTGCTTGCACTTGATCACCGAGTGCTCGACCAGCAGCCCGTCGTCGATGCGGCAGCCGTACAGGTAGCTGGTCCCCTTTATGGTGACCCCTTTTCCCACTCGCATCGGCCACTCGTCACTTCCGGTCATGATCACGCCGGACTCCACCCGGCTTTCCGCCCCGATGCGCATGTTTCCCTTGAGGATATTCCGCGCCATCACTTCGACGCCGTCCTCGAGATGCATGGTCTGGCCTGCGTAGGTGCTCAGCTGCCCGCCCTGCCCAATCCGCACGCCCTCGCCGAAGACGATCCCGCCGGTGACCCGACAGCGATCTCCCAGATGAACCTTCCGATTGAGTTTCACGCCCGGTCCGACGTAGGCGCCCTTGCCGACGACGATGTCGAGGGGGCCAAAATCCTTGTCGATGGCGATTATCTGATCGATCACCTCGTCGGCGATGAAGAAGTCCTCCTCGTCGACGATGGTGACGATGTCCATGAGCCGCTGGTGTGCCCGGCCCATCGCAATGGACTCCATCTGCCGCCATACGCTCTTGACGTTGAAGCCGATGATCTCCTCTTCGTTCGCCGTCTGCACCGCCCGCACCGTCAACCCCTGGCGGTTGTATATCTCCGCCAGATCGGTGATCAGGAGCTCTCCTTGGGCGTTGTCGGCTACCATGGCCCCCAGGTGGGCGCGGAGGTCGCGCTCTCGGAAGGCGACGATCAAGGTATTGATCTCTGCTGTTTCCATCAGCTGCCGGCGCGTGAAGGAGTATTCCCGGCCTCTGTAGGTCAGCTGTTCAGCACCGCCGTCGGGCAGCCGGAGGATATCTCGGTGCTCCCTGATGGCGATGACCATGCCGGCGTCGTTGCCCGAGGTTTGTCCCTCTGCATCGATCTCCGGCACCCGCACGATGCGACCGTAGTAATTCTGTTCGGGTGGCCCGTCGTAGACCCCGGTGAGGATCATCATGGCGCAGGGGTTTTTCTCGAAATCCCTGCGGAAACTCTCCACCAGGTGACCGGTCAGCAGCCCCATGTCGCCAGGGAAGACGTAGATGTGCCGGTCGCCGTACGGGTGAGGGGAGAATGAGTCGAGGGCTACGCGCACAGCGTCTCC
>PBRM01000270.1 GCA_002725915.1 Gemmatimonadota bacterium | reverse complement strand
CTGGTTCCGGATCTGGAGGAGCATGAGGTTGGCGAGGCAGACACCGGAGCTGTCGGACACGCCGCGCAGCTCGGCGAGCATATCGGCGCTGTACTCCTCGACGAAGCTGAGGCAGCGGTCAGCGACGGCCATGGCTCTCTCCCGCGAGACCGTCACCGTCTTGTTGACGCGTTCGAGGGCGATCTCGTCAAAGCCACGGATCTCGTCGCGGGCGGCCTCTCCGAGTTGCTGGCCCATATCGAAAGGGGTGCCGCTGACTTCGATTTCGCGGTAGCGGGTAGCGGTCATAAGCGATCTTGTGTGAGTGAGTGAGTGAACGGCACGTCGCCGGTTCCGGGTGAGCGGTTAACGGGCTGTTAAGGGCATCCCTCTTCACCTGATCTGCAGCAGAACTTTGCCGATGTTGCGGTTGTCGGCCAGGATTTGATGTGCTTCTTCCGCCGCGGTTACGGGGAGCACTTGGTGGATGACGGGTGCGACCCGGCCGTCTACCAGCAGCTGCCAGAAGCGGTCGTCAAATTGCCTTACGATGGCGATCTTCTCTTCAAGGGGACGGCTGCGCAGCAGGGAGCCGATGATGCGCAGGCGTTTGCTCAGCACGGCAGCCAGGTCCAGACTGCCGGCGCTGCCTCCAAGGAGAGAGATGACGACCAGGCGACCACACAGTTTGAGGGATTTCAGGTTCTGCTCTAGGTAGCTGCCTGCGACGATGTCGAGGATGACGTCGACGCCGTCGCAGTGGTCGAGGACGGCGTCGGCGAAGTCGCGGTTCCTGTAGTTGACGACCAGCTCCGCACCCAGGCTACGGCAGCGGTCCACTTTTTCCTGGGATCCGGCGGTGGCGACAACGCGGCATCCCGCTTCGCGGGCGAGCTGAATGGCGGCGGTGCCGACGCCGCTGGCGCCGCCGTGGATGAGGACGGTCTCTCCCGATTTCAGACCCGCCTCGAGAAAGAGGTTGAGGAAAGCGGTGTAGAACACCTCCGGCACGGCGGCGGCGGCGGTAAAGCTCCAGTGGTCGGGAACGGGGACGAGCATCTGGTGGTGGACGGCGGTCTTCTCGGCGTAGCCTCCACCTGCCAGGAGGGCACAGACCCGGTCTCCCGGTTGCCACCCGGTTGCGGACGCTCCCACAGCGGCGACGGTGCCGCTCATCTCCAGGCCCAGGTAGGGCGAGGCGCCTGGCGGAGGTGGATAGTGGCCGGATCGCTGCAGGAGATCGGCGCGGTTGACGGCGGTGGCGTGGATATCCACCAGCACCTCCTCCGACCCGCAGGGCGGGTCGGGGACGTCCCGCCAGCTGAGTGAGTGATCGGGGCTGTCAGAGTCGACAACAGTGGCTTTCATTTGCACGGCCTCTCGGCCGTATAGGGTGACCCATTCCACGGCGTGCCGCAAGAGGGGTTGGCCAGTCGTGGCCAGTTGGGTACTTTGTAATAACTCAAGCTGAGCATGTGTTGGCTGGTGCCGAGCCCGGCGCGATTGACGCTATCTACGACGACGACTGTCCCCTATGCCGCCGCTTCTATGGCGCGATCGAGGGGTGGGGTCGCGAGCACCTGATTGAAGTAGTCGATATCGCCGAAGTCGCGACTCAGCACCGCTTCCGTCACCTCGACGTGAGCTGCCAGGCAGCAACTGGCGGTGTACGACCGGCTCGGAAATCTCGACACGGCGTCGAGTCCCGCCGCCTAACGCAGCTTCTGCCGGTCTTCGCCGACTGACGTGGGCCTACCGGCGCCCTGGGGTGACTCCGGTCATCGGGAAGCTGTACCTCACGGTACATCGCCGCCGGAAGAAGCGGTGTGTCAAATGAGGAGAGAAGTCGCCGCTATCTTCCAGATATGCGGGAGAAGGCTGAGGCGCTGAAATGGAGTCGGACCGGGTGGACGAGATCTCGCTATCGGCAGACGAGGGCGCCGGTTTCTGTCTGGACATGCTCGGCCAGTTGAGTGTGCCGGATGAGGAGGCCAGAGCGTGCGCAGACAGTCTGGTCGACGCCAGCCTCCGCGGAGTGGACAGCCATGGTGTGACCATGGTGGCCATTTATGCAGAGCGTATCCGCTCGGGCCAGATCAGACCCGGGCGGAAGTGGATCGTGCGCAGGGAAGGCCCTGGGAGCGCGCTGTGCGACGGACAGCAAGGCGTCGGCCCGCACCACGCATCGGCAGCAGTGGATCTGGCCGTCGCCAAGGCGAGAAAACATGGCCTCGGCGGCGTCTCTCTGTTCGATGGAAATTACGTGGGAGCGTTGGCATTTTACGTGGTGCGGGTGGCCGAGGCGGGAATGCTTGGCTTGTGCACCGCCAATTCGACGCCTCGGGTGGCGCCCTTCGGGGGGAGAGAGGGCCTCCACGGCACCAATCCGATCGCTTATGCGGCTCCCAGATCGGATGGGCAACCGCTCCTTTTCGACGCGGCTACCGGTCATGCCGCCGCTCGCATCGGCCAGGCCCTGGACGAGGGGAAGTCCATCCCGGAGGGCACGGCTCTGGACCAGGAGGGGGAGCCGACGACGGACGCCGCCGCGGCGCTGGAAGGGACTCTGCTCCCGGTAGGCGGGGTGATCGGATACGGGATGGGTCTGCTCGCGGATCTGCTCAGCGGCGGACTCGCCGGCGGGCCGTGCGGCGCGGACGTGCCGCCGGTATCGGAGACGAGCCTGCCATACGGATGCGGCTTCTTCGTCCTGGCCATCGATCCGGAGCGCTTCGGCGGCGTGGACATCTTCCGGGAGCGAACCGACTTTCTCTCCAACAGCGCCAGGAACATCTCGCCGGCCCGGGGATTCAAAGAGGTGAGGGTTCCGGGGGATGGCGCCGCCCGCAAGAGGGTCGAGAGGCTCTGCGGCGGCATCCCGATCCGGAGGAATCGCTGGCAGGCGACCCTGGAGCGGCTGGCCGGGTGCGGGCTGGATGTGGCCGCCTGGGAAGGCAAATAACGATCGGCTGAAGCGGCTTGCCTCTCACGCTCGAAGTACATACATTAGTGCAAAGCGCTCTCCCACGCGAGGATAGGTGGAGCCCCAATACCCGGACCGACAAGTCATGGCAGACCAGAAAGAACAGGTTCAGGGGGTCTTAGTGGAGATCCTTGGCCAGGAATATCGCATTGGCGGGAACCCCAAGGAAATACACTCCGTGGCCGAGTACGTCGACCACAAGATGCGGAGCATCTCCGACGCGCACGGCGGAAACCTTCCAAAGGCGCAGGTAGCCATTCTCGCTGCCATGGATATTACGGCGGAGTTATTCCGCATCATGGGCGAGCGCAAGGTCTTCACCACCAAGGCACACGACAGCATAGACAGGCTGACGAAGCTGGTGGAGGAGAGGGCCAAGCTCTCTGAGTCGGGCGATGAGGAACAGGCCTCACCTCTGGAGCGGCGGTTGCGGGAACAGCCTGTGCGGCTGCAGGACTCGTCTGCGGTGACATGATCTGGGCCCACGGCTGGCCACTCTCTGGGCCCGCGGATGCGCTAGCTCCAGCACCCCCAAATATCTCGAAGACGACTGCCCGCTCACGGAATTAGACGGTGCGGGTGACCCCAGACCCGCTCTGTTGCGATCCGCGACTCCAACCCGAATACGCCACGGTATTAGCGAACGTGACCCACTAGCCCTCCCGAAGCAGCTCTTCCGCCTCATCGCACAATCCGGATGCTTCCTCCGCTGTGGTGGCCTCGGCGATAATTCGCGCGATCGGCTCGGTATTAGATAGCCTCAGGTGGACCCAGGGACACTCCAGGGTGCCGCTCATGTAGAGCTTGACGCCGTCGCTGACCGGATGGACGTAGGCCTTCGGGTATTTCTCCAGCAGGGCCTCGCAGGCGGCGCCCAACGAACCGGGGTCGCACGCCTGTTTGCGTTTTTCGATGAAATACGTCGGCAACCGGTCCACCAGCGAGCGGAGCGAGTGGCCGGGCGCGGCTGCCAGCGCTTCGAGGAGCAGGGCCGTGCCGAGGGCGGCGTCTCTACCCGGGACGACCTCTGAGATAATGACGCCGCCGTTCCCCTCCCCGCCGATAACGGCTTTCTCCTCCCGCATCTTCTCGGTAACGTGGATTTCTCCAACGGCTGTGAGGAGGACGGGGCAGCCGTTCCGCCGCGCCGCGTCTGTGACGATCTGAGAAGTCGACAGGGTTGTCACCACCGGGCCGCGGCGACGAGGGGGTGAAGTGACCGCCTGAACCGCGAGGGCGAGGGAGTAATCCTCCCCCACCGCACGGCCGTCCTCGCCGACCAGAGCGACGCGGTCGGCATCGGGGTCGATGGCGAATCCCAGGTTGGAACCGTTGGCGAGCACGGCGCGACCGAGTTCCTGCAGGTTCTCAGGCGTGGGTTCCGGGCTGTGGGCGAAGCGGCCGGTGGTATCGGCGTTGATGAAACGCCCGTCCACGCCGAGTTCAGCCAGCAGCTGCGGCAGGAGGATGCCCCCGGCGCCGTTGCAGGGGTCGATGGCGGCCGCCAGGCCGGCGCGTCGAATGCTGTCGGCATCGACGCTGGCCAGGATGCGCCGCAGATGCCGGTCGAGGGTGTCCTCGGGTGCGACCGTTTCGACGCGACCCCCGGAACGCTCGGTGAAAAGACCGGACCGGTAGCTCTCCGCAACCCGCTTCCCCTGTTCGTGGTTGAGGAACATGCCGTCGTCTCTGATCAGCTTGAGACCGTTCCAGGGAGTGGGATTGTGACTGGCGGTCAGCACGACGCCGGCATCCGCTCCGAGCTCCGCAATCATGACTTTGGCCCCTGGAGTAGAGCAGACTCCGAGGTCGAGAACAACACATCCCGCCTGCTGCAGCGCCGCGGCGGCCACCCCGCTGAAGCCCTCGCCCGAGGGGCGGGTGTCTCGGGCCAGCACGACGCGGGCACCGGGCTTCAAGGCAGAGCCGTAGGCCGAGGCAAAACCGTGGACCGTGTCATCGGTAAACGACTGGCCCACGAGGCCGCGGATTCCGGAAACGCTGACGATAAGGGGGCTGTGGTCACTCACAGGGGTTCCACGGTAACGGCCTCGCCGCGCTTCACGCCCAGGACTTCGGTGGCGCTCCCTGCGTTGACGGCTATCTCCAGGAGGCGTGAGCTGCCGATGAGGGCTAGAGCACCGCCTTCGTCGGTGTCGGAGTAGGTAGCGGACATTCCCTGCAAGACGCGATTGCCGAGGCGAATCCGCAGCTCGCATCCCCAGGGCTGGATGTCAGTGTCGGCGATGTTGGTCACGAGGTTACCGAAGCGATCCACGTGGATGACCCGGCCCTCGATGACACCGTCTTGCTGACGCGGTCGCGTCTCCGCCAGGCGCATCGGGGCGGAGATGGGTGGACCCACCTCATCGGCGGGGAGCCCGGTGGCCAGACGACCCGCAGTCGGTGCGAAGAGGTCGCGACCGTGGAAAGTGGGACTCACCTCGCTGGCGGACGGAGAGGAGATCTCGTAGGCGACGCACGGCCGATGATCGTCGCTGAGGGCGAAGCTGAAGAGGCCGTTGTCCGGCCCCACCCAGATGAAGTTGCGGCTGACCAGCACCATGGGCAGGCGAGGTCCGCCGACACCGGGGTCAACTACCGCCAGGTGGATGGTGCCCGATGGAAACTCGGTGGCGGCGTGTCGCAACAGGAAGGCCCCCGCAAGGATGTCCCGCGGTGGGATGTGGTGGGAGAGATCGACGATGTGGGCGCCCGGGGCCTGGCGGAGAATTGCGCCCTTGAGAGCCCCGACGTAGTAGTCCTCCGTGCCGAAGTCGGAAGTGAGCGTTATGAGGGCCACGGTCGAGGAGGAGTCAGGGATTGCCGGAGTTGCCGTTGACCTTCCCTGACCCTACAAGTTGCAGAGAGATGGAGACGCTGCGTGGTGTCTCCCACGACGACCTGGATGTTCCGCGCCACCCTTGTCACAATGACCTCTCCATCGATGTCGAAACCCTCGATGAACAGAGTACGTCCCGACCTGGGGAGATGGCGCCGATGACGAGCGTCGCAGGCCCCAGAGGCGAGTGGTCGAGCTCCTTGACGATCGTTGCATGCCGGGCGCCTCGAGCCTGGCGAGGATTCTGTCGACGATGCGGGCGAGCGCTTTGGGCAAGGGTATGACGAGGGAGAGAGTCGTCTCTTCCCGTTTCCTGGCTGCGAGGCGGAAGGATCCAGAGGGTTGTCTCGCTGGTGAGACCCGCACTGAAAGCAGAGCAGGGCGAGGCAGATGGCGGCGATTCGTATGTTGGAGGGGTAGTCATGCATCAGCGCGGGACTCAGGTCTTTCTCGAATGTACGCCCAATCGGGCGGTACATCCACCACCGTTTTTGCCCTAAGTGCAGAGCGGAATCCGCTAGCGGTCGGCCGCGCCATGCATCACGGCTGGCAAAGCGTTGCCCGCGCTCCTTGACAGTTGGAACCATGGTCAGTACCGTACCCGAGCCCAATGCGATTCCTCTCCATCATTTGCACCCTCGTTTCCCTTACCCTCATCTCGTGTGTGGGGCCGTTCGCCGGCAGGCGACCGTCTCTGTCCGTCCCCCTCTCGCTCCAGGTCGACTTCGACAGTGCCACGGCTTCGGCACGTCTGCGCTGGGAGCGGCCGAGGGTGGAGGGGTTTCTGTACTATCGGGTAGAACGGGCCAGAAATGGAGACTTCGAGACCGTTGCCGAGGTCGGCTCAGCCGCCGACACTTCGTACGTCGACATGGGACTCCTGGCGGCCACCCCTATTCGATATCGCGTCGTCGCCGTCTGGGGCGATCAGGACGATGATGGCGGCGCTCAGTCGCTGGCGACCAGGACGGTGGAAGGGGGAATCCACCGCTTCCTGAACTCCTGGTCGCTGCCCAAAGGGTTCCTGCCGACGCGACTGGCGATGAATGAAGAGGGAGTGCTTCATGTGGTCGGCGCCGGTTCCGGTTGGGTCGAACGTTTCGACCGGGGGGGGAATGCCATGGGCCAGTGGCAGTTCGCGAAGGGGTCGAACGCCTGCCTGGAAACTGCCGTCCTTGACGGACCGAGTCTAAGCTTCGATTCCAAGGGAAACCTGTACGTGGTCTACAACCAGCTGGAGGCCGGACGGGCCCCGCTATCGTTTTGGACCAAGTTCGACGCGTCGGGCCGATCGCAGTGGACGCGGCCCCTGCAGATGGTCTTCGCGCGGCACATCGCCATCGACGGCGACGACATATTCATCGAGGGCATCAGCCACCTCCAACAATTGGACGGCGCGGGGGAGTCCGTCGCCGACTACCCGATCCCCGCCCTCCTGGTGTCGAGTCTGAGGTTCTGGAAGGGCCACTTTGCCGCTCTTGTAGAGCCGTTGTCGTTCGCCAACATGGGCTGGCAGGCACCGAGACTGGTAGTCTACACCCGAGCCGATCGCAGCGAGACCGATTTCGTCGTCGGCCGCGATCCCCTTTCTCCGGAGGACAGGGGAGCGGGTCTGCTGGCGAGACCGAGCGATTTCGCCATGGATGAAGCGTCCAATCGCGTTTTCATCGTCAACGCCGGACGCCGCCGAATCGAGGTGTTCAAGGACAACGTCTATCTGACGCGTTGGGCCGAAGCCGTAGACAAGGCGCAGCGCTTTCGTTTCTCCGGCCAGTTCTCCGTCATCGACGACCTGTCGACGGGGACCACGAGGGAGCGCACGGTAACGGCGGGCGGGATTTCGCGAGACCGGGAGGGGTTCCTGTACGTGGCCGACACCTTCAACGACAGGATCCAGAAGTTCCAGCCATGAAGGGAGGTGCGATCAGAAGGGAGCGAGGGCGTGAGTGGGTAGGCTGCCGCGCTCTGCCCGGACGCGCCTGTCTCGCCGCAGCTGTGGGCCTGGTGATACTCGCCGCTGGGCATGGATCGGCGAAAGAGCGCTACAACATGTGGGCGAAGGAGAAGGTGCGCTACATTGCCGACAAGGTGCAACGCGATCCCTACAACGCCCAACTGCAGGCGCTTCTGGGCGACGCCTACTTCAAGGACGGACAAAACTACGAAGCGGAACAGCACCTAAAGAGAGCCTTGAAGCTACAGCCCGATTTCGCCGAGGCCCACTGCAACCTGGCCGTGATCTACCACGCGCAGTCGCGGACGACGGAGGCCCGCGAGCACTACGAGAGAGCCCTGTCGATCGACGCGACTCTGTTGGAAGCGAGGGCGGGGCTGGGAACGCTCCTGTGTCGAAACCAGCGCCACGCACAGGGAATAAGGCATCTGGAGACGGTCCTTGTACAGGACTCCGGGCGGGTCAATGCCCGCTACAATCTGGGCGTAGCCTACCACAAGATCGGCGACTTCAAGATGGCCATCGGCCATCTCGAGCGGGTCCTGGAGCAGAGGCCCAACTTCCCGAGTGGACGAGGAGCGCTGGCGCAAGCCAACTTCGGCAGGGGGTTAAAACAGCTGCAGGCCAAGCGGCTCCCACAGGCACTCGGATTCCTGGAGCAGGCCCTGGCTCTCGATGGGACTCAGGCGGATTTTCACTACGGGCAGGGATTGGCACACCTGGGACTCGAGGAATTCGAGCACGCCGCAACAGATTTTGCGGCCGCTGTGGAAATCGAGTCCGATCACGTGCCGGCCCTGCACAACCTCGCCATGGTGTTCGAGCTCATCGGCCGCGAGCGGGAAGCGGAGCCCCTGTACCGACGCGTACTGGAACTGACACCCCACCTCAAGACCATCCACGCCGCGAGAAACGCCGATTACGACGAGAGGTTTCTACTGAAGTGACGGGGGAGAACCTGAAGGCTACGCTGCGCTTCCGTGTCTTTGACTTTTTCGTCCCTATGCCGTACCATATGAGCTTACATCCAAAGGGCGAATGAATATGATTCTCTGAGAACTGTCTCCTGAGCCGTAGTCAAAAAACGCAGGCGAGCCGAATTCTCCGGTGGTCTCAGAGATTCGAGCTCGCCATTTCGTTTGTCCCGCCTTCTAACACCGACAAGCAGCTTATGCCCAAAGAAGAGGCGATCGAAGTCCAGGCAGTGGTCAAGGAAGCATTGCCGAACGGCTTCTTCAAGGTCGAGATGGAGAACGGGCACGAGATCCTGGCCCACATTTCTGGCAAGATGCGGAAATACTACATCCGCGTCTTACCTGGGGATCAGGTAACCGTCGCGCTCTCTCCCTACGACCTGACCCGCGGACGCATCACCTTTCGAAATCGTTAGTTAGTTCCCTGCCATGCAGCAGTACAAGGCCTGGCCGTTTCAGGAGGCCCAGCAGATTTCGACACGGCGGTCGCTGCAGGGCGATCGTCCCGTCCTGTTCCAGACGGGCTTCGGGCCCAGCGGCCTGCCGCACATCGGCACTTTCGCCGAGGTGGCCAGGACGAACTGGGTGCGGCGCGCGTGTGAACACCTGAGCGGCACTCCGGCGCGGTTGCTCGCTTTCAGCGACGACATGGACGGCCTCCGCAAGGTCCCTCTCAACATGCCCGGGGCTGACATGCTGTCTACCCATCTGGGCAAGCCCCTCTGCAACATCCCCGATCCCTTTGGCTGCTGCGACAGCTTCAGCGGCCATATGAACGGCAAGCTCCAGGAGTTCCTGGACACCCACGGCTTCGACTACGAATTCCAGAGTTCGAGGGAGGCCTACTGTCGGGGGGATTTCGATGAGGGGCTGTCGATTCTGCTGGAAAGAGTGTGCGAGGTACGCGACCTCATTCTGCCGACTTTGCGGGAGGAGAACAGGGAACAGTGGTCTCCCTTCTTCCCCATCTGCCCCTCCTGCGGATCAGTGAGCGCCACCCGTGTCACCGGGTACCACCCACAGAGCAATACGGTGGACTTCACCTGCGATCTGGAGGCGAAAGGCGCTGTCTCCTGCGGCCATTCGGGTGAGGTATCCGTTCTCGGCGGAGCGGTCAAAGTCGGGTGGAAGGCGGATTGGGCCCTGCGATGGTTCTCCTACGACGTCGACTACGAGATGTATGGCAAGGACCTGACCGACTCGGTGAAGCTGTCGGGGCGAATCGTGCGGCTCATGGGAAAGGCGCCGCCGACAGGTCTCCGTTTCGAGCTCTTTCTAGACGAGGAGGGGCGCAAGATCTCCAAGAGCGTGGGAAAGGGGCTGACCGTCGACACCTGGGTCGACTACGCGCCCGTCGAGTCGCTGCTTTACTATATTTACCAGAATCCGAAGCGGGCCAAACGCCTCCACTGGGGTGTGGTCCCCCAGTGCGTCGACGACTACCTGGAGGCGTTGCGGTTGGTCGACGATATCGGCGAGGCTGATCGTCCGAATGAAAGTCTGTGGCACATCTTCGGCGGGCGGTCAGTGCCCCGATACCAGGCCAAGGTTAACTTCTCCGTCGTCAACAATCTTATATCGGCGCTGGGAACAGACTCGGCGGACCTGCTGATGGACTATCTCGGTCGCTACGACGATCAGGTGTTCGATTACCCGCAGGTGATACAGTCCCTGATAGAAAAGGGGTTGAGCTACTACCGCGACAAGGTTCTTCCCACCAAGACATTTCGCCACCCTAGCGGGGATGAGCGGGTGCTGCTGGGCCAACTGCGTCAACGACTCGCCCTGTGTGGGAACGTTGACGAAGACGCGCTGCAGGCCATCCCTTTCGACGTGGCAAAGGAGTCGGGGGTGGAGCCCAGGGATCTGTTCCGCACGGTCTACGAGATTCTGTTGGGGCAGGAGCGGGGTCCGCGCTTCGGGTCGTTCGTGAAACTCGTTGGCAAAGAGCGAGTGCTGGAGATGCTTGATGATCTCGGACCAGGCGCGCGCCAAGTCCCCGTCCTGTAGTATCTCTCTCAGAAGTCGTATAGAAGGTGGGGGAGCGGCGGCGGCAGAAAAACCTCAGGACGCCCCCGACGGACAGGCCCGGCGGTTCCTCAATGGAGCCACCGGATTTTTTTTGCAGCTGCTACCTCGGCAGCTGGATTTTCGCCTCTTCGGGGTCGGGACGGTATAGCAGGACGGTGCGGCCAAGGATCTGGATCAGATGGGAGTCCGTGACTTTGGCGAGCTCAGGCCCGGCTTCCTTCCGGCTCAGTGGGCAGCTGCGCTCAACCCGTACCTTGATGAGCTCAGAGTTCGCGTAGGCCTCTTCCAGGGACTTTACCAGGGCGTCCGAGAACCCCTCCTTGCCCAGGTACGCCGTGGGCCTGAGGCTCATGCCGAGCCCGCGCAGAAACTGCCGCTGTTTTCCCTTGATTTTATCCGCAGGTTGCGCGTGTGGCACCGTCAGTGGACCTCCCAGCGCGCACGCACGACGCCGGTCCGCAGCCGGCGCCCGACCGCCCTCTTTGCCAACGCCTTGACCACGGCGCGGCTGCCGGGAAGGAGGGTGGCCAGGCCGACGAAATCGGTGAAGAAGCCGGGGGTGAGCAGGAGGAGGCCGCCGCTGAGAATGAGCACGCCGTCGACTATCTCTTCCCCGGGAAAGCGCCCGGCAGACAGCGCCTGCTGGAGGCGGCGAACCGCCATGTATCCCTGGTTGCGGGCCAACAGGGCCCCGACGAACCCCGTCCCCAGAACGGCCATCACGGTGGGGAGCACGCCCAGATACTGACCTGCCTCGATCAGAAGGGCGAGCTCGATCACGGGGACGACGGTGAACAGAAGCAGAAACTTGACCAGCATGTCGGGCCTTCGTGCTGATATGCGTGAATGGCCACAAATCCGATCTACGGCTGCCGAAGGACAGCCACCGTTCAGCAATATAAGGGGCACGGGAAACAGTGTCGAGTCGAGCCGCGGCACGGGTGGAACGGAATTTGCCTGCGCTGAAAGGCGTGAGAGAGGAAGGCACATGCCAGCGCCGGCGCCCAGCCATGTGGGCGGCACTCAGCTTCGGATCGGGTGTTTTATGCGCACATCTGGTGTCTCCCCCCTCTCAATTCCACCTGCTGTTGATCGGATCGGGTTGCCTGCTCTGGATCGCTCTGGCGCAATCGCTGAGAGGGAGTGGCGGGGGGCGAAGCGCCGTTGCCATCTCCCTCCTGCTGGCTGCTGCTGTCGGCGGCGTCCGCTACCAGGCGGTCACACACCTGTTACCGGTAGATCACGTCGACCGCGTCGGTCTTTTCGGCGCGGAGGTCGTGATCAGGGGCAGGGTTGCCGAGGAACCGGAGCGCCGAGAGGGGAAGAATCGCTTCGCCCTGTCGCTGGAGACCCAGGGAGTGGCAGGGGGGATGGGGGACGGGAAAGAACAGGTGGTCTCGGGGAAAGTGCTGGTCACGCTCGTCCACGGTCTAGCCGCGGAGCTGGGTTACGGCGACCGCCTGACTCTTCGGGGGCGGCTACTGCGACCGCAGCCGGCGCGCAATCCGAGCGCCTTCGACTACCGCCAGTTTCTCG
>PBRM01000269.1 GCA_002725915.1 Gemmatimonadota bacterium | reverse complement strand
CCCCTCGAAGGCCCCAAGTGCCCCTTTGCCATTGCCGACCACGCGGGTAGCCAGCTCGATCGCGCCAACCACAGCCTGCGCCAGCTCCTCGCCGCGGCACAGACCCGCCAGCAACCGGGCGTTGAAGCTGTCGCCTGCTCCCACCGTGTTCACTCTCTCGAGGGCCTTCGTTCCCACACGGCCATCTTCGCCACTCCGTCTATCGGCGAAGGCGGCGCCCTGACTCCCCCGCTTGACCACCACCCACTCCGGGCCCGTCCGCAGCACCCCCGCGGTGAGTTCGTCGGGCGTCTCCGTCCCGTGCCAGTGGCCGAGCTCCTCTTCGGTGCCGATCAGGCCGTCAACGAGCGGCCACAACGCCGCCATCTGCTCTCGGGTCGCCCGGCCGGAAAACCAGGGGCTGGGGTCGAAGGCGATCATAGCCCCCCTCCGGCGCAGCGCGGCGAAGACCTCTTTCAGGCTTTCCACGTCCTCGGCGTCGACCGCGCCATACCCGGAAGCCAGAAACCACTCGGGGGTGTCGGCTTCGAGCGAACGCCGCCACACCACCTTGTCTCCCGCGTAATAGCAGGATCGCCGTCCTTCGGAGCTCAGGTGGATGAGGTGCCCCGCCGTGGCCGCCGCCCGCGCCGATCCGACGATCTCCACAGCCGCCTCTCCCAGCCAGCCGCCCACTAGCGAGCCGACGGCGTCGTCGCCCAGATTGGTGTTGAGCTGCACGGGCAGGCCCAGTTTGCCCAGGATGTAGGCCGGCGCCGCGCCGCCTCCCCCCAGCACCGTCTCCACAGGCATCGACAGCATCTGAGTATTCGACCCCCAGCCGTCGGCGGCCGGCCCGGTCTGGGGATCGGCGCCGCGTACCAGCAGGTCGACGACGGCGTTGCCGGCCACATGGACCAGCCCGGCTACGGGGCCGCTACCGCCACTGGGATTAACCATCGGTCACAGCGAGCTCGTAGCAGACCGCCTCGCGGTCGTTGCGCAGCAGCAGGTAGGGAGCGGCCAGAGCGGGGGTGTTCCAGGTACGGGAGTTCAGCGCCGCCAGCCGCGCCCGCTGTCGGTGGCCCGCTGGACTCGCGTCGACGAGGAAGAGCTCCCCAGACTCGGCCAGGACCAGGAGCAGGTCGTCCACCAGCAACACCTGTCCGTGTCCGTAGCGTCCGCTCTTCCAGCGGCGCTCCCCGGTTTCGAGGTCGAGGCAGACCAGGACGCCGTCGTCGAGGCCGTATGCGAAGGTGTCGCGAACGACGATAGTGGTGAATTTTGCCTTGAGCCGCGGCGACTCCCAGACGGCGACGGGGTTGATGCCGCCGCCGCCCTCGTGGGTGACCAGCAGCAGCAGCTTGCTGCCAATGCCGTAGCCGCTGCTGACTAGAACGCGATCCGCCGACAGCGGGACGGGCTGAGCGACGCACTGAATGCTGCCCCCGCTGGGCCAGGGATAGCGCCAGAGCACGCTGCCGTCGGCGGGGTCGTGAGCAACTACGGCGCCGTTGTTGAAGATGAGGATCTGGTCTCCGCCGACCAGATGGGCCAGGGTGGGGGAGCTGTAGCCGGGCAGATCGTCGCCGCCGGACCAGGCGGGCTTCCCGCTCAGCCGATGGTAGGCCACCAGCGAGTGGCCGTCGCCGCCGCCGGCGCTGACGACGACGAGGCTGTCAATGAGCAGAGGCGACGAACTCATGCCCCAGTGGGCCTGCCTACCCCCGTCGGCGAGGGTGTCCCTCGTCCACAGGCGCCGCCCGGTGGACAGGTCGAGGCAATTGAGACGGCCGGTGGCGCCCATGGTGAAGACGCGGTCCCCCTCAATGGTGGGTGTGGCGCGGGGGCCGATGCCGCCAAGGGCGGTCTGGTAACGGGTGGAGTCGCCGTGGCTCCAAAGCACCTGCCCGGTGCGGACATCGCGACCCACCACCTTTTCCAGCGGACCGTGCTGCTCCTGGGTGACGGCGTACGCCCCCTGGACCGCGAAGGCCGACCACCCTTCTCCCACCTGCCGCCGCCAAATTTCGCGAGGTGGATGAGTTTCCCAATCCGGCTCCAGCTTGAGGCCGGTCAAGATGGCGTTGCGATCGGGGCCCAGAAACTGGGAGAAGTCCCGGAAGGGCAGTCTGCTCGCACCGTCGGGCACGGGAGCCCCCGCGACGGCCCGGTCCTGTGTCCCCGCCCAGCGCCACCTGATGATGGGGATGAGATCGCCGCTGACGCCGCCAAGGCGCAGAAGGCCGACACAACCTATCGCCAGGGCCGCCACCAGGCCAAAGCTGGCGAGCCGTACCGATCGCGGCAGACGCGAAAAGTACTGCAGCCAGCTGACCAGAGCGAAGGCGGTGATCGCCAGAGCGGGCACGGTGTGGATGACCCGGTCGGCTCTGGCGGGCACGTCCCGCGTCCAGATGACGAACAGGGCGAGGGCGCAGAGAGAGAGAATGACCGGCAGCGGCCACCAGCGGGGCCGTGCAACGGCAGCCGACTCCACGCTCACTTCCTCCAGGCGCCGGGTGAGAGGGGGACGATGACGGTGTAGAATCCGAGTCGGCCCATCAGCATCAACGCCGCCAGCACCCACTTACCGAGGAGGGAATGAGCGAATATGAGCAGCATGCCCAGAATGTGGGCAACCGGTCCGCAGTGCACTTAGCTCTCCGCTACTTCTGCTGTCAACCGAAGAGTTTCTCGACGTCGTTGAGCGCGTGATGCATGACGAAAACCACGGCCCGATCACCCGGCTCCAGATGGGTTGCGCCAGTGGGTATGATAAATTCCTGGCCGTGGGTGACGGCGCCGATGCGGGCGTTCTTGGGGAAGGTGATGTCTTTTAGCGGTTTCTTGGTGATCTTGGAGCCGGCGGCGGCGATGTACTCGATGCACTCGGCGTCGACGCCGGGCAGACTGGCTATGGAAGCGACCTGTCGGTGTCGTATATAGCGCTGCACGGCATTGACGGTGAGGAGCTGTTTGCTGACCACGGCGTCCAGCCCGATGGTGGGAGTGATGGGGAGATAGCTTACCCTGTTGACCAGGGCGATGGTGCGGGAAACGCCCAGGTGCTGCGCCAGGAGTGTGGCTATAATGTTGTTCTCGTCATCCCCGGTGACGGCCACAAAGGCGTCCATATCCAGGATGCCCTCGGTGGCCAACAGATCCAGATCGGTGCCGTCCCCCTGGATGACGAGGGTGTCGGGCAGATTGTCGGCGATTTTCCACGATTTCTCAACGCTGCTTTCGATGATCTTGACGCGCGTATCGCCGCCCAGCTCGGCGGCGATAAACTGGCCGATGAGGCCGCCGCCCAGGATCATGATATTGTCGATACGGATGTCCTCATGGCCGGTGAGCTCGATGAAGCGCTCCGTGTAGGAGGGTTGGCAGACGGCGAAGACCTGATCCCCCGCCACCAGGATATCCTTGCCGTGGGGAATGATCGTCTGCTGTTTGCGTTTGATGGCGGCGATGCGGACCGGCGGCTGTCCGTGGCGACGTCCCATCTCCTCGAGGGGGGCGTTGAGCAGAGGTGAGTGGTCATCGAGTCGTACGCCGACGATCTGAACCTTGCCCTCCTCGAACTCGATGGCGTAATTGGCGCTCGACTGGCGGATCAGCCGGACCACGGCGTCTGCGGTCTCTTTTTCGGGATGGATGACGACGTCTACACCCATCTCCTCCGGCGAGAGCACGAAATCGGGATCGGTGAACTCGGGATTCCTCACCCGAGCCATGGTAATGGCCACGCCCGCCTTCTTGGCCAGACGGCAGGCCAGGATATTGACCTCGTCACAGGTGGTCATGGCCGCCACGACGTCGGCGTGCTCCACGCCGGCCTGTTTCAGAACCCGGTAACTGGTGCCGCTGCCCTCGACCAGCAGGACGTCGAGCTGGTTGCTGACCCGTTTCACCCGTCTGGCGTCCACCTCGACCACAGTGATGTCGTAGCCATCATGGGAAAGGCGCTTGCTCAGCTGAAAGCCGATGGCGCCGGCGCCGACGATGAGGATGCGCATGATGGGAGGGATCTCCGAAGGGGGAGGGTGGGTCTAGTGTCCCGTCCGAAATTATGCTGGATTCGGATGCCGATCCACCCCGGCCAGCTGCGTTGCGCTCCCTCGGGGGCTCCAACAACCCTCCTCGGTCGCGCGCCTTGCTGGCAGGGCGCCTCGGCACCCTCGGTGCTGACGCCTATCGGACAGGACACTGGTCTTGCGGCGCAACTGTAGAATAAAATACAAATCGTGAAGCGAATTTTCCATATGGTGCGGGAAGCCCTGGGTCTCGAGGTCGGCACCCGCATCCAGGCCGGCATCGGGGCCATCACGGGTCTGGCCGCGCGAGGCCACCGGAGCCGGCACCTCTGCCGTCATCGACGCCTTCCGCAAATCGCGGCGGCCTGGTGGCTCCGGCCAGCATTCTGACCCTGGGAAGCGGAGGCTCGGGCGGCGTCCAGGGCCCATGGCGCAGATCGACGCCCGGGCAGCTGGCTGCTGGGTACCCGTCTCAAGCTGTCGGTCGCTCGGCGTCGGATCCTCCTGCCGGCGGGTATGGCCGGAGGCGCGGAGGGGAGGCGGCTGGTCCCCCGCGTGACCAACGGCTGGTTGTTGGGTGGGTGGGTTGTCTAAGTCAGGCACCCGCCTCCACGACCTCGCGCAGACCGTCGCCGTTCTCCTTCCACCACTGATAGAGGATGGATACGTCGGTGCCGATACAGAAGTGGCGCACTCCCAGGTCCAGGTAATATCTGGCCGCATCGGGGCTGCCGATCTCGGCGCGCGGCTGGACGCCGTGAGCGAGGGCGGCCTCGATAACGCGCCGCTCCACCGAAACGATCTCCTCAGATCCACCTTGTCCGGCCTTCCCGACACTCATGGAGTAGTCGGCGGGACCCCACTGGATCATGTCGACCCCCTCGATTGAGAGGATCTCGTCTAGCTCGTCGACGGCGGCCTTTTTCTCGATCATCAGGACGACGACGATATCGCGGAGGGCCTGGACGTAATCAGGGGAGCCGCCATAGCCCATGTAGCTGAAGCGACGCGTGGCTACCCCGTAGGAGCCGCCGTCCTCGGGCGTGTCCGGTCGGACGATGCGAACGCACTGGCGCACTTCTTCAGCAGAGCCGCAGTCGGAAAACAGGACGCTCTGGAAGCCGGAGCCTATAGCGCGCTGGGCGATATAGCCGCGGGACTCCTGGTCTACCTTGATCATCGTCGAAAGGTCGTGCAGCTCGGCGGCGCGACACAGATCGTCGAGGGCGTAGAGGTCGTAGGGGCCGTACTCGGCGACGAACTCGACGTAGTCGTAGGATCCCGTATGTCCCACCGCCTCGACGATGCAGGGCCAAGTGGTGTGGATGTGGGTGCCGAAGGTGGGTCGGCCGGCCTTGAGCAGTTCTCGCATCTTGTTGGGTCTGATGGGGCTATCCTCCTGATCTTGGTGTTTGCGTTCGACTACTGCGCAGCTGTCGAACAGTTGCGAAACGGTCCTTTTCCGCCGATACCCTGGCGGCCAGACAGGGCGGCCTGCCGCGTGGAGATAGCCACGGGTTTCTCCAGGACAAGGGGCAGATCGAAGGCCGCCGCCTTGACCGCGTAGGTTGGTGCAGGTTGCAGCGAGTGCCGATGGCGAGGGCGTCGGGGGCCGCCTTGCGGACCATCGACTCCAGACTCTCGTAAAAGACCACGTCCTCCCGATCGACCTCCGCCAGGCGCTGTCGGACACCCGCCTCGTCCGGATCGACGACACCGACGACCCGCAGGTCGGGCTCGACGCTCCGGAAAGGGCCGGAGACCATGCCGCTGATACGGCTGCCATACCCCACGACACCCAGCCGAATCATGTCACGCTACCCGCTTCTTCGCCAGCCTCACGCTTGACCGTCGGTCGCATCCGCCTCGTCCAGCTTGCGGAAGACCTCGTCGGCCGCCTGCAGGCCCTCCCAGGCGGTGGGAAAGCCGGCGTAGAACGCCATCTGCAGCATGGTCTCGCGGATTTCCTCTCGAGTCGCGCCGTTGCCGAGCGCCATCTCGATGTTGAGGGTGAGGGCCCGCGGCCTTCCCAGCGCCGCCAGGCCGGCGACGGTGACGAGACTGCGAGTGCGGGGGTCCAGCTCCTGCCGCGGCCACACCTCACCGGCCAGGACACCGAGCACGAAGCTCTCGAAGGACGGAGATATCTCGCGCCACGTCGACTGCAGCTCCTCGGCGCGCTCGCGTCCGGCCATCTTGGCGAACTGCTCGAGGCCACGCTGAATCCTCTCTTCGGACGGGTCGGGCATGACGCTATCTCCGGGCGGCTGTGAAGGCGGTGAAGGTGCAGGTAGATGCCCGCGCCAAATCTAGACGATCACACGACGGTGGCAAGCCGTCGAGGTTGTCGGGCAGGTTGGAGCCTCGATATTGTCCCCTTGATCACTCGATGTAGCCAAGATCTCTGAGGCGCTCCTCGAGCACGCGTTCCTCGGCGGAGGAGCTCTCCTGAACCTGCTGGTCCCTGTACCTGGAGCCGTGGAGAATGTCGCGATACGCGTTGCGGTAGAGGTCCGGATCCGGGCAGGGCAGAGGCTGACCGGTGACGACGTTTCGGAGGACGAAATCGCCCGAGCGCTCCTGCTGCCGATAGAATTCGCGGCCGTCGCTGATCGACCACATGCGTGTGCCGCCCTTGGACCGGGCCAGCTCGGCGTCGTCGATGGCGATCCTCGAGGTGACGCGCTGGTGAGCGGTCTGCAGGTTTCCCGGGTGCAGGAAACCGACGCCGTAGAGGCTGTCCAGCTCGGTCAGCACCCAACGTTTGCTTCTGGCCGTCGGTGACGGGGCTAGCAAGTCCCGTCCGTACCCCTCGTAGTCCAATGGCAGTCCGGCCAGTCGCGCGATGGTGGGATAGAGGTCGATCATCGAACTCGGGCCGGCGGGAAAGTTCACCCCGCCTAAGCCGGGGACGTGAGCGAGTAGGGGCACGCGGACGACATTCTCGTGAAGACAGTCGCCGTGCGACATGACCTCGGGGCAAAAGCCCTCGCCGTGATCGCCGAAGATGAAGATGGCCCACCGGTCCAGCGACAACTGCTTGAGGATCTCCACCAGGACGAACTCCAGCACGTGGGTGGTGGCGGCGTAGTAGAACCGCAGTGCTTCCTCCGCCCTGCCGTCGCCGACGAGTTCCTTCAGATCGGGAGCGCCGGGGATGCCCCCCATGCCGTATCCACCGTGGGTGTACCAGAAGTGGAGGAAGCAGAAGCGCGGGCCGGTCTCCGGCTCCCGCAGCGCGGCAATCAGCTGCTCAAGCGATCCCAGATGCTGGTGGTCGGCGGAGGGGTCGAAGGGCCGGATGAACGGCTCGAAGTCGAGAAAGCGGAACACCTCCGGCCGCTCGGAACGGGCGGTGACGGCGTAACCGGCCTCCGACAGCAGCTGAAAGAGGTTGGGAATGCCGCCGAACATTTTTAAATAGGTCTGGCCGAAGAGGCCGTGCTCGAAGGGGTACAGGCCGGTGAAGAGGGAGGCGTGGGAGGGGCGGGTCGCCGGGGCGGTCACGAAGAAGCGCTCGGCCAGACCGTAGTCCCTGGTAAGGTGGTCGAACTTGGGTGTGTTGAGCTCCGGGTTGGTGCGACCGAGGGCGTCGTAGCGCCAGGAGTCGATGGAAACCAGAAGGAACCTGTCGGCCCGGGGATGATCCAAGTCCAACTCCTTTCTATCGAGAGGAACCGGGGTAGGGGCCAAATGACCACACGCTGAGGTCCATATAGCCTGCCGTCCGGCCAAGAGGGCGGCACCGACCGTGGGGGCAGTGAATCAGTCGATCAGTCTGGCGTTGTACTGCCGCGACGTGTGCCGGTATCGATGCGTGGCGCCCTCCTCCAAAGGCGCCGCGGTGTAGATGTAGAGGGCGTCGCTGTAGGGATCGTAAAGGACGACTTCTTCCCGTTCGTCGCCGCACACGTCGGCGGGGAAGCAGTGGTACCAACCCATCTTCCCCCCCGAAGGCGGCGGCAGGTCGGGAAAGGCGACCGCCATCTGGCCGCTGCCATCGTACAAGGCGGCTGGACTGTAGATCAGGTCGGGTCCCCGCTCGCCGTTCCAGCGGATGATCTCCAGGCCGGTGTTATTCGGCGACTCGGCCACCCGAAACCGCGTCAACACCGCACCGTCGTGATCGACGACCAGGAGATCGGGGTTGTGGCCGTTGTAGCGAATGACGAGCTGGGGTGACGGCGCTCCGGGGACCAGATGTCCGCAGCGGATCTCCTGCCCGTGGGGGACCACTTCCATCCCCAGCGCCAACAGGCTGTTTCCGTCTCCGTCCAGGATCTGTCCCCCCGCCGACAGCGCCGCCTGATGCGCGCCGTTGTCGCCGCCCGTCCATGGAACGGCGACAACGCTGTCCATGTTGTCACCCAGGTAATTCTCCCACAGCGTGCTGCCGTCGTGGTCGAGGCCGAAGTGCCCGCCGATGACCTCGTCTCTGCCGTCGCCGTCGAGATCGCCGACGGCGGGGATGTAGGCGGAATGCCTAGGGTAGTGATTCCAGGGATTTGTGTAGCTCCACAGGAGCTTGAGTTCGCAATTGAAGGCCAGCAGCGTGTCGCCGACCTTGACGACGAAGTCCCGGGTTCTGGCATCGCCGCTGAAGTTGGCGATGACGAGCCGCTGGTGGACGTAGTTGGGCACCTCGCGCTCGCCGCCCACGAGGGCGTTGCAACGCCTCAGCTCTTCGGGAGCCACCTGCTTTCTCAAATGCCCCGTGGCGCCGTCCATGAGGGCGAGTCTGACCCCGCCGAGGTCCCATTTACTGGCTTGCTCGACATCGAAGTCGACGAGAAGGCAGAGGACCTCCGACTCGCCGTCGCCGTCCAGGTCGCAGATGGCGACGGGGCCGGGACGGTCCGGAGAGGTGGTGCGCAAGAGATCGTCGCCGTCCGCGTCAGCGACCGTGAGCCTGGGATCGCCGACCGACCACATGGGCTCACCGTCGAGGTCGAAGGCACCCAGGAAGCAGGGCTTCATGCCGCCCAGAGATTTATACACCAGGAAGTCGACGAGGCCGTTGCCACTGAGGTCCCCTATGCGGACGTCGCCGCCGTAGCGCCGGCCTTCGTCGTCGATGGTGACGAACTCGTCGGGTAGCGGCATGTTCCTGAACAGGGTAGCGGTCTGCAAAAGTGATCCCGGGCAGCGCTCAGGGGCGCGAATGTCCCTTATAACTCACAAGCTGGTCTAAGCGCCTGGCGCCGGCGCT